>JAKOSN010000085.1 GCA_029777335.1 Planctomycetota bacterium | reverse complement strand
TCGAGAAGTACGAACGGGATGCACGGGAGATCCAGGAGAAAGCCGACCAGGCTCTCGCGGCACGCCGAGACAATCTTATTGCGGATCTTAAAAAGCTCGAACAGACCTACCTGAACGCTGGCAAGAAAACAGCAGCGCGGGTGGTAAGTGAACAGATTGCCCTGCTGAAGGAAGGCGGCGTGCCCGTTCAAGGGATAGTGCCCACCCCTCTGGACGATCCGGGAGTCCTGACCGGGCTTCGGGCCCAGGCCGGGAAGGTGCTGTTCTTTCGCGTCACGGGAGCCAACTCGGGAGCAGTCTGGGGGACCGGCATCTACACCGATGATTCGACCCTTGCAAGCGCCGCCGTCCATGCGGGTATCCTGAAGGTTGGAGAGAAAGGCCTCGTCAAGGTCACGCTCCTCCCCGGCCAGACCGCATACACTTCCTCGCAACAGAATGGCATTCGTTCGGGATCATGGGGCTCCTGGAGTGGGAGTTTCAAGGTGGAGGCGGTTGGAGGAGGGGCCAGGGGCAAGTAACACTCGGCATGTGCTTGGGAGCAAGCGCGGCCATCCTTGAGGACCAACCCACGGAGCCACGCAGGGGAAAACGGGAGAATCGAAGAGGAGGGAGGGCACAGGCCCGGTGGGAAAAGCCCGAGCCGCGCGTGAATCCTCGTTTTCCGTTCACGCGCGGCTCGGAACTCAATCGATGCCTTACTCGACCTCGGCGAACTCGGCGAGACGCTGACTGCGAAGCGGTTGACGCAACTTCAGCAATCCCCGCGCCTCAATCTGACGAATGCGTTCCCGCGTGATGCCATAGGTCCGGGCTACCTCTTCGAGCGTTCGCGGATGGCCGTCCTTCAGCCCAAAGCGCATCTCGATGACCTCGCGTTCCCGCGGAGTTAACGACCGCAGTACCTCGGCAATCCGTTCGCGCAGCAGATGCTGATCGACCGCGCGGCCCGGGTTGGTGGCATCGGGATCGTCGAGGAAATCCTCCAGCGCCCGTTCGCCGTCGCCCCCAAGCGGTTCATGCAACGACACCGGATGGCGCGAGACGACGCGGAGCGATTGCGTTTCTTCAGGGGTCACGCCCAGGACTGCCGCGATTTCCTCCACGGTTGGCTCGCGTCCCTGCTGAATGGAGAGTTCGCCGCGCACCCGTTCAATGGCTGCCAACGTCCCCACCTGATGACAGGGAACCCGCACGGTACGGGCATGATCTGCCAGCGCCCGGGTAATTCCTTGCCGAATCCACCAGGTGGCATAGGTGCCGAACTTGTAACCCAGGCGGTGTTCGTACTTGTCGACCGCCCGCATTAACCCTCGGTTGCCTTCCTGGATCAGGTCGGAGAAAGGAAGTCCGCGTCCCCGATAGCGCTTGGCGATCGAAACCACCAGGCGCAAATTCCCCTCGGCCAGTTCGCGCCGTGCTTTCTGATAAGCGATGCGGCGACGTTGGAGCACCTGCGCCAGCGCTTCCAGATCGTCGGTGGTGGCCCGCCATTCGAGCTGCTGATCGCGTAACACCTTGTTTAACTTGGTGCGTCGTTCCCGGTCGGCAGCGGAGCGATCTCCTTTTTCTGTCTGCATCGCCAGCAGGCGCATCTCCTGGGCCTGGTGCAATAACTCCTCGGTCCAGTGGTCCAGTAGATCGATTCGGGGCGAAAGCTCCTCGGCCAGAGTGATCGCCTTGCACAGCGCACGCCACATTTCCCGCCGCAGCTTGTGGCGCGTGTTCGCCGAGGTGGTGCGCAGAGTTTGTTTGAAGATCTGGTCAATGTCCTCAAGCACATGTTTGAGGGTGGCCAGGTTGTGGGGCATCCGCTGTAAAATCTGCTCGCGGCTCAGCCCGAGCGTGGTGACCACGTCAATACTCGGATCCAGAGCCAGTTGCCCGGCCAGGACGCGTTCAAAGGTTTGCACGACCTTGTGCAGGGTGCGCCAGTTGGCCAGCGCGGCACGGCGAAAACGTTGCCGCTGCCGTTCCAGACGTTGCGCCAGCGCCAGTTCCTGATGCCGATCGAGCAAGGGGATGGCCCCCATCTGGCGCAAATACAGCCCCAGCGCATCATCGGGTGCGCTCTCATCCTCGGCGACAGCCTCTTCGGCCTCGTCGTCAGCGGTTTCGTCGAGAAATTCCTCGTCGCGAGCCGCCGGGAGTTCGGTGCGGTGCGGCAGGAAATCCGCGATGGCGTCGGGCGCCGAGGACTCCAGGGGGAGATCGGCGTCGCGCAACAGGTCGCGGGCAGTGGTGGTCGTTGTCCTTCTCATGGAGTCGATCCTGTGTATGTCGTCGGTTTCCTCACCGGGAAACAGCAAAACGCTGCCGCCGTATCTCTTCCGGATCCGGTCCCTGATCAGTGTCGAGAGGGGTGGACGGAAAAAATCGCACCGCCGGTCCCGTCATGGGCTCCCGACGGCAGGAGGAGGCACTGCCGGAAAGGATGAACCGAGGGTCATCCGGGTCCATGGCGTCCATCCCTGACGCACCGCAAGGTGTGAGCCTTGCTATCGTATTATTATACGCACGACCACCAAGGGAAGATCGCTCAAAAATCGAGCCCCTTTCCCTGGTGGGGAAGCGTCCGGAGAAGACGACCGACAGGCGTTTCTCCTACAGGGTTTTCAGATATTCCAGCAGCGCGAACCGCTCCGAGTCCGTCAGTTTATCCCCGTAGGGATGTCCCCGATTGCCACGGCCTGGTTGGGTGGTGTCGTAAACCTTGCGGCGCTCGAACGCGGTTCCCTGGGCCTCCCCCCCCTTTTTCAAGACCTGCACCTTCCATCCCAGGTTCACGGCATCGTAGGCCGATTGATCGGTCTGATACGAACGCGTGAAAATCGTGGGGCGTGCTTTTGAGTTTAGCACGTGATACACCGTGGGGACGGATCCATTGTGAAAATACGGGGCCGTTGCCCAGATGCCGTCCAGCGGCGGTGCCTGATACCCTCCCGTCTCCGTCGCACGCCGTCTCTCGCCACGCGGACCAAGGGATTCCTCGCCAAACCAGGTGGCGTAATAGTGTTCGTTGAACTGCTTCGACAATCCCCGATACCGCGTGGGATCGGTGCCGATCTCTTCCAGCGGCACTATGCGATTCGGATAGGTCGGTTGATCGCCATAGGTTCCATGGCAGCGCGCACAATGCTCGGCAAACAGCTTTTCGCCACGCTGCGCCAGGGGACGATCAATCGGCAGTGGATACCGGGGCGGCTCCAGGCTCAACAGATACGCCTGGATGTCGCGGAATGTTTTTTCCTCCCTCTCAAACACATGTTTCCCGTTCAGGGGCGTGAGCATGAACTGCATCAACGACCGCACCGACCGGGCATCCATGCCGCCATGGTGATACATCGTTTTCTTCTTCTTCAGCAACCACCACGCGGGCGCATCCTCACACATATCATCCTTTAACCCCAGATCGAGCGGAGGGGAGCGAAGTTGCAGATCCGCATCGCGAATGCTGAAGAGATAGACCGCCATCGCCCCGGCCTCGGTGGTGCCACGCACCGTGGTGAAGCGAAAGGGCATGTTCACCGGTAACTCATCTGCCCGTGACAGATCTTCGATCAGGGCGTGATAGTCGAGCGAGGAGTTGGGCAGCCCCACGTAACTCTTACCGAAGATCGATCCTCCATGGCAGGCCAGGCAATCGGTGGTCAGGCCCTTCCCCAGTAAACCGCGTGCCTCGCGCAACCCCATGGGCAGTTTTCCGTTGGGATAAGGGGCAAGGTGCAGACCGTAGTGTTCGCGCAAGCGGCGCTCGTAGTCTGCCGGAGCCTCCTTCTCGGTGCCCCATTGTTTCCAGACCCTGTCGTATGCCTTGAGGCTGAAGGCAGGCGGATTGAAACTGCGTCCCAGCAACGCCTGTTTGCCCCGCTCAATGGCCGCCTCGTCGGTTTTTTTTGCTGGCGCGGCGATCGCATCGGCAGCGCGAACGCCGCCCGCCCCGATCAGGAAGATCCACGCTGCGAGACTGAGTGGACAGGCACCCTTCATCGCCAACCCTCTCCCGAACATTGGTCCTGGCAACACCCCAGCAACCGTCATCTGCGCGGGCTGGTAACTTCTTCGCCGTGGAGGTGTCCTTCTTTATTCTAGGCGGATTCCGGGGTCTGGATCACACCTGAAGACAGAACTTTGTCGGTTCTTCCCCTGCGCGGGGTGGTGGGTTCGCGATACCACCGCGGCAGTTTCGCAGTATGATAGTAAAGAGCCTCAGCCGAGCGCGAACCAGCGGGGGGACGTGAGCGGAGCGGGAGGGGCTGTCGGGAACGAGGGTGGCATGAACATCCGCACGTTTCAACCCGGAGATGACATCGCCCAGGTGGGGATTTACAACGAGGCGGCGAGTGGTTTGCCTCGCTTCAAACCGGCGACGCTGGACGAGGTGAGACGCCGCTGCAGCGCTGCCGATTTCGATCCCACCGCCCGTCTGTATGCCGTTGTGGATGGTCGCCCGGTGGCCTATGTCACCTTCCAGAACAATGGCCGTATCAGTTTTCCCTGGAGTCGCAAGGGCCACGAGGCGGTCAGCGCGCCACTGTTCCTCCAGGCTCTGGAGACCATGAAGGCACGCGGCCTGGCCAGCGCTTTTGCTGCTTACCGGGGCGACTGGACCGCTCAACGTGACTTCTTCCTTGCGCACGGCTTCACCCAGTCGCGCGAGGTGCTGAACTTTATCATGGATCTCCCCGAAATGCCGACCCCGGCAGCGCGAACGAGAACCGCCATCTCGCCCTTCACGCTCGCCGATCTCCCCGCTCTGGTCAACTTCACCCCCCAGGTGCCTCGGCTGCCGTTGCCCGAGCTGGAACGCTACCTCTTCCACAATCCGTACTTTCGCCCGACCGATCTCTTTGCCGTGCGTCACAAGCAACAGGGGTATCTCAACGGGGTGGGGTTGCTGATCATCAACGAAGACTACGCCGATCCCAACCAGGTCGATGCGAACATGCCCTGCTTCCGCCACGGGGCGTTTGGCACCGAGGGCTACACGACCAAACGCGTCAACGGCCTGTTCAGCCTGTTGGTTCACGATCCCCAGGTGGTCAGCCCGGTCGGGCTCGATCTGCTCAGCCAGGCAGCCCAGCGCCTTCAGGAGACCGAGGTGGAGACATTGGCAGCCCAGGTGATCACCGATGCCCCTCACCTGGTTCGCTTCTACAAACAATATTTCCGCCTGCAGGGTCGTTTTCCGTTGTTCGACCGGGTTCTGTAATCGACGAGAGCGACCTGCCCTTCGCCCTGCGAGGAGTGCCTTGTCATGCCATTTGCCGCTGCCCTGTCGAAACTGCCGGACACCGCCCAGGCGCTGGCGGAGGTTGGGGACGCCCTGGCCGGGCAGCTGGAACGTCCCGACCTGGCACTTGTGTTCTTTTCGGCTCACCACGCCGCGCACGCCCAGAGGATCACTGCCATTCTCACTGAGCGTTTCGCTCCGCGCGCCCTCCTGGGTTGCGTGGGCGAAGCTGTGATTGGCAACGAAACCGAGGTGGAGAACGCTCCAGGGCTCAGTGTCTGGCTTGGGCAGTGGCGTGAGCCGATCGAACTGGAGACGTTTCACCTGGTGCTCGAGCGCACCTCCGAGGGACATAGCTTGCTTGGCTGGCCCGATGCCCTGGTGACCGCCACCCCTGCCACTGCGGTCATGCTGTTGCTGGGCGATCCTTTCAGTTTCCCGACCGACTTTTGCCTGGGCCAGATCAACAACGACTACCCTGGCCTGCGCGTGCTTGGCGGGATGGCCAGCGGCGTCACCGCGCCCGGGCAAACCTGCCTGCTGCACAACACCACCCTGCAGCACGCCGGCGCCGTCGGCGTGCTGTTGCAGGGACCGATTGGCCTGCGCACCATTGTGTCGCAGGGGTGTCGTCCCATCGGTCGCCCCCTGGTGATTACCCGCGCCGACGACAACCTGATTCTCGAACTGGGTGGCAAACCTCCGCTCACCCAGTTGCAGGAGGTGTGGCCCACCCTCACCACGCACGAACAACAGCTCTTTCAACAGGGACTGCACATCGGCCGGGTGATTAACGAGTGCCAGGATCACTTCCAGCGCGGCGATTTCCTGGTGCGCAATGTCCTGGGGCTGGATCGGCGAAGCGGCGCGATGGCGATCACCGATCGAGTGCGCGTCGGGCAAACCGTGCAATTCCATGTGCGCGATGCCGAGACCGCCGACGAGGATCTGCACGCATTGCTACAGCAGGATCTGGCGACCCATCCACGCAAGCCTGCCGGCGGATTGGTGTTCAGCTGCAACGGACGTGGCTCACGGCTCTTTGCCGCTCCGGATCACGATGCGCGCACGCTGCGCCAGGAAACCGGCCCGATTCCGCTCGCCGGCTTTTTCGCTGCCGGCGAGCTGGGCCCGATAGGCGGGCAGAACTTCATCCATGGCTTCACCGCCAGTGTGGCTCTCTTCGAGGAATAACCCGCGCCGGCGCGGGTTATTTCCAGCGCATCACCACACCGAGGTAGTCTTCCTTGCTGTTGCGCAGCCCCTCGTACGCGCTGTTCAACTGGTCCGGAGTAATGCGATGACTGATTAACCCCGCGACAGAGAGTCGGCCACTGTTCAGCATCGCCAGCAGCCAGCGTTGCGCCTTGTTGATGTCCCAGGCCCCCGCCAGACGTGTGTGCGCCGGCTCGAAGAGCATGTTGCCATGGGCGCCGGTGACCTCGATATAGCGACGATGAAGATCGTCATAGAAGTTAACCTGCTGTGCCTGACCGCGCGGGCTCCCCACAATTACCACCTGCCCCGCGTCGCAGGCCAGGCTCATTGCCACGGGGACCGCATCGGGAACACCGGTGGCATCGGCGACCACCTCGGCACCACGCACGCGCAAATAATCCGCCAACTGCTCCTTGATGGGCCCCGTCGCAGGATCGATCACATGATCGGCCCCGGCCGCCAGGGCTGCCTCGCGTCGCCTGCGCACCGCATCGATGCCGACCACTGGATGCGCCCCGGACGCCAGCAGGCTCCGCAGGGCGAACTGGCCGATGATCCCCAAGCCGAGGACCGCCGCGGACTTACCGAGCGGCGATCCCACGCGAATGGCCGCCCCCAGACCGTAGCGCGCGATGCACGCCAGCGCGGCCTTCTCGGCGTCCAGCCCCGGAGGGAGCTTCCACAGCCGGCCACGTTCATGGCCGATCGTCAGCAATTCCGCGGAGGCATGGTTGCCTGGATAGCTGACCCGATCCCCGGGTTGCCAGTCCTTGATCCCCGCGCCGACGGCGACCACCGTTCCCGCCGCGCTGTAACCCGGCGGAAAGGGAAACTTCCAGTCGGGCAAGTTGGGATCCTTGAGCCATTGATGCGTCCCGGTCCAAACCGCCAGTTCGGTCCCCGCGCTGACAGCGCTCACCTCGGTTTCGACGAGGATCTGATTCTCTCTGGGCGGCGGCAACTCGACAGTGCGCGTGCCGACCTGAAACGGTTCACGGATGACAACCTGGATTGCTTGCATGATGGTTTGATGCTCGGCTAGAGGCTCGGGTTGAAAGGCGCCAGCGGCGCGGCTACAGAAAGCGGGCAAAGAGTTCCGCCAGTCCCTGATCACATGACGGAGCAAACCACGCGGCCAGGATCGCCACCCACGCCGCGGTGATGGCGCCGGCGTAAACATCCATGGTGTAATGCGCACGCAGGGCCAGGACGGTGACAATCTCGAAGACCGCCACCAGGACCGCCAGCGAGATCATCCACGGAGGACCGGCCCGCCCCAGTTCGATCGCTCCGTAAACCGCCAGGGCCGTGTGGCCGCTAAAAAACAGGTCATTGCTCACGCCATAGGTCACCACCAACGAGGGAAATCCCGGGTGATGCCAGATCACCCCCTCGGGAACCGGCAACTGGCAGAGCGCCTGGAAAATCTGCCTCATGCTGAAAAGCACGAGCAACCCCAGAAACGGCCGCAGACTCGGGCCAAAGACGCTCCAGAGCAGCAACCCCAGGGTCATCACATCGATCAGGAGCGAACTGACAATCAACAGCCGACTCCCCCAGATGGGATGCGCGCTCAGATAGCGATGGATCGGCGCCAGCAAACGTAACAGGGTATCGTGTCGCGTGAGCAAGCGCCCGGCGCTTCGCTCCTCCTCCTGGGGCAAGGGTGGACGCTCACCGAGCAGCCGCTGAGTCCAGAACCAGATTCCCAGCCCGCCAACGACCAGAAGAATGCGCACCCACCACGGGAGAGGCGCCACCGCTGCAGAATCAGCCAGAAGGACATTCATGAGGAGATTACGCGGAAGCAAAGGGAGAGTTGGTCACGGGGGGAGTCACAGCGGCGATCATCGTTGCAAGCTGTTCGCGGATCTGCACCATGAGCGGATCCTCACTGGCGCCCCGCACTTTCTCGGGCGAAACCTCGATCGCCTCGCCGACCTGAATGATCACCCGCAACGGACGATGCACCCGTGCCTCGTCGGTCAGGTCTTCTTCAAAGCGTTCCACGGTTTCCAGAACCCGCTCCGTACTGGGTAACCCATCGAGGTAATCGGGCGGGTAACTATTGAGTTGCTGGGCCAGGTAAACATCCGCCAGGTGGCGCCAGCGGCGTGCACGCTCCTCGGGAGTCACCTTGTTGGCCGCCATGTCCGGGACGATCGCAATGCGCAGACGCTTGATGCGTTCGATCACCCCCTGATCCCCTTGCGGACCATTGAGCCATTCCTTCTCCAGCGGCTGCAAGACCGCTTCGAGCAAGTGGTGGAGGCGGTCGGCATGGCTCCCCGCTTGCGCCTTTCCCAGATACTCAATCTCCTTGAGCGCGAGCAGCCCTTCCCCGACGGCGCAAATGCGCTCGCGCAGGGGACGATGGGAACGCGTCTGCCAGCTCAACCGTTTTTCGATCTCGCACAGCACTGGATCCACCGCACGCTGCAGATCGCCCAGAAAGAAGTATTTCAGTGCGAGCGGATGAACCACCACCTTGCCAGGGGGATTCAGTCGAGCGCGCAACCGGGCTGCGGTTCGCGCGATGAAGGCAGTCCCATCCTGCAACACCCCCAGGCGATCGTTGGTTCGGCTGACAATGCCCTCCGGGAAAACCACCAGAGGGCGACGCCCATCGACCAGCACCGCACTCGCGGCCCTGAGGGCCTCGCGATCCAGCCCTTCGCGATAGATGCTAAACGCGCCCGCGCGGCGCATCAACCATCCCTGAAAGCGGCTCTGCATGAACAGATGCCAGCTGGCGAGCACAAAGGTCGGGCACTCGGTCTCCTTGCCGATCAGCCCGACGACGGGGGGATCACAGGGGCGGCAGTGATTGGGGGTGAGCAAAACCCCATGGCCCGCCTGGAGTGAGGCCCGCAGTCGATCGAGATAGCGCCACTCGATCTGCTCCACCCCGAGATGTTTGTGCACATGGTACGGCACCCAGTAACGCAGAAAGCGCAGCCAGAACGTACCCGGATACGGGGGGATAAACTGGTACGGCTTGTCGATGACAACATTCTGCATGGCGCCATGATCCGCGGGGGCACGATGAGTAAATGCTAGTCGGCCCCTTCCCTTCAGACAAGACGACGGGGGCGAACCATCGCGTGCGGGGTGGCGAAAACGTGATCGAGCAGCGGTTGCTCCCGAGCGAGGCAACGGTCGGTCGCTACCTCGCTCGGAAGAGAGACGGCTCAGGTGAACTTGCGCACGCTGATCACCTGGGGGGTGCCCTCAATGCGGTAGCACTGCACGCCATCGAGCGCTGCCTTCTCCAGCGTCCCCTGGGTGATGCGCACATTGCCGTCGGGTTCTGCGGTGTAACTGGTATCGGGGGTGGTGCTGTCCGGCGTCCCTGGCGCGTTCGCCCTGGTGATCAGCATCTGCTCGTTGGCCGGATCGCACACCACATTGACCCGCTGCCCGGCGGTCACGCCGATCTGGGCCAGCAGGTTCACCGGTAGACAGAGCCGCCCGCGCTGATCGGTGCCATAGGCGCCCGGAGGAATGACCGCCGGCGCTGCGTTTCCCGTCGAGAGCGCCACGGGATTGCGGGGCGCCCGCGGCAGCACCGAGGGGCGCGGTTGCCGCGGTTGATCGTTGCGCGGCAAGGGTTCGTATTCGTACGGATTGGCGCGCAGCGGGTGATAAACCCACGCCTGCTCGGGCGCGCCGACATCCATCAGCGTGCGCGAATAACTGCTTCCCGGCCCCGCCACCAGGTGAATGATCTCGTGAATCCGATCGCGCATGTTGCGGTGGCGTTCCTCCACGTTGCGTTTCTTGGCTTCCAGCGAGACCTCGAAGGCGGTGAACACACGGCCTTCATTGGTCCATTCGGTGATGATCTCGTTGAGGGTGTTCTCGATGAAGCGATCCAGCGCCATGATGCAGGTCCTCGAGGTTCAGGGACTGAGTCTGGGTGTTTGGTGCCCTCTTTCTGTACCCGGAGGATCTCCCCAGGCACGCGGGACAGAAGACGCCGAGCGGCCTCCGGAGGGGTCTTAACTCTGCGCCAGCTGCGCGAACCATTGGTCCAGCGATGGCTGCCCCCCGCCGGTGAGAGCAACATTGCGCAGCGCCTGCATGTGCCGACAGGGGCCCCGACGTAGCCCCGATTGATAGAAGAACGAACAGTTACACTTGCCGCGCGTGATCTTGTTATCGCGATCGACCAGAATCTCGGTCGGACGTTCGGGAACGTTGCCGGCCAGCGCGCGCAACCCCGTGGGGGTCAACTCATCGCGGGTGATTGCCACCTGTTTTTTGCGGACGAGTTCGCGCGCCGCCACCGTCTCGGGATTCTCCGGACCGAGTTGATCGAGCGACAGCGCCACCGGAAGAATCTGCCGCCAGCGATAGACTCCTGCCGGCATATCGTGAATCACCTGCCCCAGCAACGCCAGGCGATTCAACCCCGCCGCGACGTAGGCGGGCGCTGCTCCGGTGCGCGAACGAATCTCGTGAAAGCTCAGGCACGGATTGGAGCGAAATGTCGCCGCAATGTCACCCAGCAGATCCGGGCTGGGATCGGTCGGCGGCATCAACTGGTCGAGCGCGCTTGGTCCAGTCCAGTCGTTTTTGGTCCAGCCAGATAGCCCGAGTGTGAGGCGCATCTCGCCCATGCGCATCACCCAGAAACTCGGCAACCCGGTGCCCAGGAGATAAACATCCGCCCCTTCGAGCAAGGGCAACAACCGCGCCAGCACCTGCAACCGCTCGCGGCCCCAGGTGCGAATAACCTCTTTTTTCGATCCCTGATAGATCTGATCGTGCGCGACAATGCGCTGCTCGAAGGGTTCCAGGACCATGGTCACCGCCTGCCCCGGATCCAGTTCGAAACGCACCGCACGCGGACTTTTGCGGGCGCGGTGGCGCTTCAGATAACTGAGCAGGTTGTACACCGCCTCGCGATTGAGCGACACGTGGCGCAGCGGCAAGCTCATCCCCGCCTGCAACTGCATGAAGCCGCGCAACCAATTGGGGGGCAGATCGATCTTTTCTTCGTGGTAGTTGTCCGCCCCTGCCGTTTCCACGGCAAAGCCACGCGGATCGATGACGAAGCGTGTCTCGCGATAGGTGCGAAGCTCCTGAAAGTGCTCGTACAACTCCCACGAGTAATCGACGTTGGTCGTTCCCAGCGATACATCCTGCTCGGCCTCGAAGGCATCGCGTTGCACCGAAAGGCAGCCGTAACTGCTCTCGTCGGCGCTGAAGCACTCGAAAAAGAGGACATCGGGCGCCACAGTGATCACCGGATCCATCGGCATCACCAGGCGAAAGAGAATCGGATCGTGCTCGCGCAGATAATCGCTGTAGCGCTGGCGGGCATCCCAGTAGCGCTTGTGCAGCCGACGATAGTCCTCCTGAATCTGGAGCCGGCGCGGCTCGGGAAATTCCTTGAGCATCTCGTCCCGCTTCAGTTCGCGAGCCGCCTGGCGCAGGGTTTCCTCGCGCTTCTTCTCCTGCTTGAGATACTCCTGATAGGCGGTTCGATCCTTTGGTTGAAAGCGCAGATCGCTGATGACGATGTCGTGCAAGGCCGAGATCGCCTCGCGAAACAGGAGCGGATGTCGCAATTTCCCCACAAAACTCACGCGATCCCGCCGAAGATTGGGTTCCAGCGACAGGACCAGGCTCCCGCGCTGCTTGAGCACCCCCGAACGGCCACGATACGCCACTGCCAGCTGCATGTTGCGCCTCGGGTAAAGACGGTCACCCGCAAGAAACCTGCACTTCGTGTGGTGACGAGTAGTGGAAGCCGTACGACTCCCCTGAGTCAAGACTGTACCAGTCCGCGCAGAGAGATGCAAACTTGGAAGTGTCGCAACGCCGATCGACTTCGTAGCGTTGACCAGGGACGTTCACCGAGCCCGTCGGCGAACAAGTTCGTGCGAGGACGTCGGTTGGCTCAGCCCGTCACGAACTTGTTCGCTGACGGGCAAAAAGAATAACGGCCCTGGGGAAGCATGCGCAGGCAAATTCAGCCGCGACGGTGCATCGCAGCGTAACAGGCTCGTTCCTGGTCGCGGCGACACTTCCAGGGAGACATTCTAGGAGACGCCCCGACCCCGGCCAGGAGAAAGGACTTGCAGTGACTGGGGTATGCGGTGATCGACTTCGAAGCGAGGACCAGAGGCGTTTTCCTCAGGCCCAGCGACTTGCAACTTACGAAGGACAGGGCGGTGGCTTCGGTTCCTTCGCAAGTTGCAAGTCGCTGGGACGAACGCCAACGACTCTGGGGAAGTATGCACAGGCAAGGTCAGCCCCGGCGGAACACCAGAGCAATCCAGGCTCGACCACCGCAGGAGGAAGCGAAAAGCCAATCCCCCTCAGAACCTCTCCACTGGGAGAGGTTCTGAGCGATCTCAGAGCGTTTACGCCGAGGGAGAAACGCCCACAAAGGTGAGCCCCAGGCCCATCGTTCCTTTTTTTCCCTCCGCGTTGATGGGGAGCGGAACCGTTAACACCCAGTGGGTGTCCATTTGTTTGCTCACCCGCGGCTTGGCGGCATCCTTGAGACTCGCCGGGAAAAGGAGAAAGACAGCCGGATGCCCGGTCCCGCTGGCGCGCGTGCTCAACTTATGCAGTTGCTCCGGCTCCAGCGTCGCCTTCCCTTCGTCCTTGTCGATCGGCACCAGGAGCACAAACTCGCTAAAGGGCGCCGTCCCCATGTGATCACCATCCATCGGCTGAAAAGCCAAACGCATGGTGTACACCCCCGGTTTGATCTTCTGCTTGCGGTAATCAATCAGCTGCTGATGGATCTGCACAACCCCCAGCAGGGTGGTCTGCTCCAGATCCTGATAGGTCAGCCCGTTCTTGATCTGCGTCTCGGTGGCCTTCACCGGCACCTCGGTGCGCAACCAGATCTCGGCCAGCAACTGCTGTTTGTCATCGAGCAATTGCAGCGAATCCCCGCCCAGGAGTTTCTGGACAGCTGGCTTCAACGCCTTGGGGAGGGCGGTCTTGGCCGACTTGACGGAGAAAGGATCCGCCGCTCGTCCAGGCAGCACGGCCAGAACGAGGGCGGTCACCACACCACAGGAAAATCGTCGCATCACGAAAGGCCTCTCTTCTGGAAGCAAGGAAGACTCAGCGCAGCTCAAAGGTGCCCACGTAGGCCGAGCGGCGACCCTGGTCCTTCCAGGTGGCATTGAGCCCGGTGCCCGTGAAGACGTTCTCCACCGTCATCGCCGCGCGCGCCTTGACATGGCTCGCCAGCGGAGGATAAAACTCGCTCTCATTGCCGCAGATCTTGTCGTGCTTGTCGGAAAGGCAGCGCGTCTGCAAACGTGCCTTTCCAGCGCGCAACACCGCACAGGAGTTCGACTTGCATTCGCAGCGCTCCAGGTCGATCGCTGCCGTTTCCACACCGACCACGTTCTTGACCAGCGCCCCGGCCTGTTTCCGCACCATCCGCATCAGGGCGTCCTTCTGCGCGGCGCTGGCCCGTTTATCGACGATCAATACCGCCTTGGCGGCTCCGGTTTGTTCCTGGCCCAAGGTATCGCTGGCCTGGACGACCGCCACAATGCTCAGCCCGTCGAGTTTCACCCCATCCAGACTCCCCTGATCTACTTTCCAGCCCATGACCGCGTGTTTGCCCGTCAGGAAGGTTTCCGCGTTGGCGAAGCAGGGACCGGTGTAAATATCGCAGTTGCGCGCCTCCATGTACTGGCCAGTCACGCCCGCTGCACCAACGGGGGCCGCCAACACCAAAGCCAGGGCAAACGCCGTCAACAAGTGCCGCATGATGGGAGTCTCCTTGCGCAGGTAGGGGGCGAGTCTTGGAGTAGGGTAGTCCCTGCTTGTCATTGTCAAGGCGCTTCTCGGCGCCGTCAAGAGAGTTTCCCAACCATCTCTCTCCCCCAGCGGGGTCCCGCCGGGTCGCTTGTCGCACAATCCCTCCCCGACCTTCGTGCCCACGGCACAACAAGAATTTATGACCTACACTTGAATACGTGAACGAGTCTGGACTTTACTCGTCCGCCCAGGAGGATGGTGCGCCCATGCTCTCGCCCAACGACACACTGGATCTTCAAAAAACTGCGGGGAGCGAGCCCATTCCGGGCTACCGGCTGGTTGAACCTCTGGGGAGCGGTGGCTTTGGCGAGGTCTGGAAATGCGAGGCCCCCGGTGGGCTCTTCAAGGCGATCAAGTTCATCCACAACGACAGCCACCCTCTGCTCTCCAATACCCCGTCGGGTGCCGAGCAGGAGCTGCGCGCTCTGCAGCACGTCAAATCCATCCGCCACCCCTTCTTGCTGTCGATGGACCGCGTGGAACACGTCGGCAACGATCTGGTGATCGTGATGGAACTGGCGGACCGCAGTTTGCACGACCTTCTGGTGGAGTACCAGAAGCAGGGTCTCCCAGGGATTCCACGCGACGAGCTCCTTCTGTACATGCTCGAGGTGGCCGAGGTGCTCGATCTGATGAACCAGGAGTATGGCCTGGAACATCTCGACATCAAGCCGCGCAACCTCTTTCTGGTCGGCCGCCACATCAAGGTGGCAGACTTTGGGCTGGTCAATAGTCTGGCCGAGCGCAATGGGCAGTCGAAGGCTCCGTTTCAACTGGGAGCCATCACGCCGCTGTATGCCTCACCGGAGAGTTTCCTGGGCCAGATTTCCATCTTCAGCGATCAATACAGCCTGGGCATCGTGTATCACGAACTGTTGACCGGCAAGATGCCCTTCAGCGGGAAGAATTTCCGTCAGCTCGCCATGCAGCACGCCCAGTCCCCGCCCGACCTGACTGCCTTGCCGGAGAGCGACCGCGAGCTGGTCGCCCGCGTCCTGGCCAAGAATCCGCGCGATCGCTTTCCCAACTGCATGGAGTTTGTCCATGCGCTTTATCATCAGCGGCAAGAGACCAGCCCCTTGCCCGAATCTGGGCGGGGCACCGCCTCCATCCAACCAGCAAGGACGCAGGAGATCATCTTCAAGGCCCGCAAGCACACCCCTTCCTGTGTCCCGCCACCGACCATCGGGCGCGACCAGGTCCCGCCATCAAGGGCGCTCTCTCCAAACGAGAAGACAGGGCACCCCTTCACGCTGGAGGAGCACCAGTTCCTGGAGTGTCTGGGCTCCAGTCCACTCGGCGAGATGTGGAGGACCCAGACTCCCGATGGCACATCCTGGCTAGTCAAGCTGGTCAACACCTTCTTGCCCGAACAGGCAGGGGAGTTTCAGGAGGTGCTTGCCCGCTTCCGACAGCTCACTCACCCCGGGCTGGTCCCGACCGCCTATCTCCCACGCGACCCCACTCGACTCGCCCTGATCAGCCCGGACCTCCCGGAAACGCTGGCGACGCGATTTCAACAATGTCGCACGCAGAATCTCTCGGGGATTCCACGCCTGGAGTTGCTGGACCTGTTGACCGAGGTTGCCCAGACGCTCGACGAGATCGGCCATGCCGCCGAGGTGTATCACCTGGGGCTCAGTCCCTACAGCGTGCTCATGGGATCGGGCCGGACCCTGGTCGCAGATCACGGATTGGTGCAATGGTTGTGGCTGCCCGCGAAACGGGATCTCACGCAGATTAGCGGACTCTATGCCTCTCCCGAGTTATTGAAAGGACAGCTCACCCCCTCGGCCGATCAGTACAGCCTGGCTCTGCTCTTCTACGAACTGCTCACCGGGATCCACCCGCTCGCCAAGCAGACCCGGCGGCAGATGGATCTCCGCCGCGCCTCGGGATCTTTCGGCCTGGATCTGGTGTCCACCACCGACCAGTTTATTCTGCTCAAGGCACTCGCTGCCAATCCCGAGCGCCGCTTTCCCTGTTGCAGAGATTTGATGGAGTCCCTCCGCGCCGGCGCCGTTATCCTGTCGAGCCGAGCCACCCCGGAGGAGAGTGCTTCGACCGGGAACACCCCCCGAGCCGACAGCGCAGTGATTGCGACCGGAGAGACCTTGCGCGCCGATGCCCTGGAAAACGCCTCGGTGACAACTCCCGCCGAGGCGGAGCCTCAGGAAACAATGCGCAAGGTGATCACCAGTGTCGTGGACCAGGCGAAAGGCACTCTTGACCTGCGCACCTTCCGTGGCATTCGCTATCTCTTGACCCCGGGACAGGCGGTGGAGCATTCCTGCTATGCTCGCATCGTGCCGGGAACGACCCTGCTAAAACTCGCGGGCTTCCGTGACGAGTGGGGGATCGAGACAGTGGAGGAGAGCCCCGATCATTTCCACTACCGCGTGGACCTGACCCGTGGCCGCTTCCTGGGACGCCTGCTTGGGAATCAGCCCGTGCTCGAAATCTCAGGTGACATGGTTCCTCCCCCCAACCGCCACACCGTCATGACTCGGGTGGATCTGCGCATCAATGTCTCTGGCTGTCCCGAGAAGCAACGAACGCAAATGCTCAAGAAGACCGCGCCCGTGATGATCGAGAGTCTGCGTACTACCTTGCATGCGGGCCCCGAACGCCGGGAACACCCCCGGTGGTCCTTCCCGGGTCCGCTCACGCTCGCTCCTCTGGATGGCAGCGCCCCCGACAATCCCTGGATTGCCGAAGGGAAAGATATTTCCCTTGGCGGCCTCGGCTTTTACCTCCCGATGGAGCCGACCACTGCCTACCTGACCGTTCAACTCCAGAGCACCGACGAGGTTGATCCGCTGGCCATCCCCGTCCATATCGTCCGGGTCCATCCGTGCCAGGACGGTCGCTGGGACGTGGGGGTGCGCTTCCTCGTGTGAGGCCCCCGCCACGCGCTGCTCCTCTTATTTCTCGGGTTGCCATTCCAGCCCCAGCGCTGTCAGTTTCTCGCGCTTGGCCAGCACTTCCCACGGCGTGGAGGCATTCTCCTTGATCACCTGATCCAGCAGTTTCGCCGCCGCGCGAGCCAGTTTTTTGCCGGTGCTATCGCCGGACAACCTGGGCTGCGAGGCCAACCGCCATCCGCCATGGAGCTTGGGATTGCGCGGCGGTAGCTCCTTGCGCATCTGACCGAGCATCGACTGATATTCATAGACATATGCGATCTGATTCATCAGTCGTGCCAGCATGAAGTCATAGGTCGCCTGAATTCGTTTGGGCGCCTTGTCGCGTTCGTCCTTGACCTTTTCCATCTCCTCCAGCCCTTCTTCAAGCAAGCGCAGAATGCGCGCCACCCGGGTGCCGTCGGCCACCAGTTCATTCTTGAAGCGGGTTTCGTCGGCCGGCGCACGATAGCCTTCACGCAGAATGCTCAGATCGTAGTTGAGATCCCCTTCCTTCTTGATCGCGACCGACGCCTCCTTGAATTCCTTCGGAGGTTCCGACGGCGAGACCGCCCACAGGAGCGCCTGCGTGCGGATGATCGCCTTGCGCAGGGGGGTATCACTCTTGTCGAGGGGGTATTGATCGAGCACCTTGGTGGGGAATGGCGGCAGAATGTCTGCTCGCAACACCCCTTCCTCGCGCGCCACCTTGACGGGCGGAACAGTCAGCTCGTACAGGATCTGCTGCACCTGGCGCAGCTCGGCCTTATCCATCCCTACCTTGGGAAGCACCGCCACGGGGGTCAGCGCTGGCGCCTCGTTGGGGTTGTACTCCGCCCCCTCGGGCGCTTCCTCGCCGCTGAGCCGCGACATCTGTTTCAACCCGAGCGGTTCCAGTTCATCTTGCATCCGCTTGTTGACCATCTCCGCGAGTTGCGTTAACGGAAACGAGTCGGTCGGCTTGGGGAACTTCCCTTCCACCCCCTTGCCGGCCGCTTCATGCAGACAATCCATGAACAGCCCATTGTTGATCGGGTCGCTATCGAACTCATAGGAGCGCTGCCCGCCCACGCAGGCAGTCCACACCTGCACCCCCTTGGGCGGATTTTTGAGTGCCGCATCGAACTTTTCGCCCATGGGGTCGCCGCCTGGGCGTTCCTGACCACGCTGGGGACTGAAGCGGCACACATCGAGGATGAGCACCTTTTGCCGGGCCTTGCAGGCCGCCAGCTTGTCGTAAACCCATTTGAGCGGAAGGAGCGTCTCCTTCACCGTCAGTTCGCCCTCAATCGGCGCCAGATAGGCCTCGTCGTCGATCTCCACCCCATGACCCACGAAAAACAGGACAATGCGATCCTGCGCGCGCGCGGTGTTCAGGAACTGGTCGATGGTCTCCTCGATCACGGGTTTGGTGGGAGCGATCGGCCTCTTGCGCGCCGCATCACTGAGATGAGCGATCTGTGTAGGTGGAATTCCAAAGCCGGCCCGATGGCTCAGCCGCCCCATGAAGGTATCGAGATTGCGCGAACTGATCCCTGGCTGCCCGAAATTCGTGGGGTTGGCGTAAAGATAGTTGTGAACGCTGACTATCAGGGCGCGCCGAGGGAACGCCCCGTTGGTGGCCGCCCAGGTGCCATTGGTCTTCCCGGTCCCCTCCTTGCCGGTCTCTCCCCCCGCCACCCCGGTCGGCGCCGCCGGTCGTGCGCTGGGCCAGTACTTGAAACCCAGGAAGATACCCCCCGCCACCAGCACCAGCAGCCCCACACTCACCCCGAGGGCTACCCACGGTCCCCTTCCCGACGAGCGTCGCCGTACGGAGTGTCGCGGGATGATCTCCTCTTCCATCTGCCCAAAGGGATCGAACGGATTGGCAGCTTCGGGCGCCGGCATCACCGGGCTCGCGAGTGGGGCCACGGGGGCCACGGGGACGGCCAGGGGGGCGCCCGGCGGTGCCACGGGGATGGGCGCTGGCGCCGGCATGAGGGCGACAGGTGCTGGAATCGGCGTGGGGTTGGAGACCGCCGGCGGAGCCAGTTCTGGTTCCGTCACCGGGACCGCGAGCATCTCGGGGACCGGAGCGGGGTGCATCAGCGGCGGCGGAGCGCTGGTCCGCGTGCGTGACTGGAAGAGCGATCGGCAGTGCTTGCAGCGCAGGGACTGCCCCACCCATTCCAGCGGAATTCGCAGCGATTTCTTGCATCGAGGACAGGTTGCCTGCACCACCGCGGTACTCATGATGCCCTCCCGATGAGCCCTTCGCGTCGCTCCACGGTCATTAGACGTGCTCCATTTTACACAGTTCCGCAAAGAGATGCAGCCTTCCTCCTTTGTCTTCTACAATGTTGAGGGAGCTCTTGATCCCGCGGTCCGCGAGGCAACGTATGACACCGGAGGATGCGCCTGGACAAACAGGGCAACCGCGCGAAGCCCCCGCGCAGCCCCAAGCCGATTCTGCTCTTGACCCGGACACGGCCGCGGTTAGGGTGTGTGGCATGGGCGCGAACGTCCGTTACTCTTCCGGCGCAGTGTCCGCGCGACCTCCCGTGGTGCAACCAGGGAGTGCGCCTCCGGAGCCACTTGGCCTGACCACATTTCGCGCCTTACGACATCGCAATTATCGCCTTTTCTTCCTGGGCCAGCTGGTATCCTTGACCGGCTCGTGGGTTCAGACCACCGCGTTAATGTGGCTGGCCTTTGATCTGAGTGGGACCTCACGCTGGCCGGCGCTGGTGGGCGCGGCCCAGATCGCCCCGACCTTCTTCTTGGGGGCGCTGGGCGGCGTGCTGGCGGACCATCTGCCCAAGCGTCGTCTGCTCCTCCTTACCCAGAGCGCCCTTCTGGTGCTGGCACTCTTGCTGGCAGGGCTGGTGGTCACGGGACTCGCCACGGTCTGGCACCTCTTCGCCGTCGCCCTCGTGTGTGGCCTGGTCAATGCCGTCGATCTCCCGGTACGCCTCAGCTTTGTCCACGACATGGTGGGGCGTGACGATCTGATGAACGCGGTCGCGCTCAATTCCCTCCTGTTCAACACGGCGCGCGCCCTGGGACCGGCTCTCGGGACCTGTCTGCTGGAATGGTGGGGACCGGCGCCCTGTTTCTTTCTCAACGCCCTGTCCTACCTGGCCATCCTGGGTGCCTTGCTGCGCATGCAGGTTCCGCTCCTTCACCCCGCGCACTGGACCGAACGCCAATCGTGGCGTGCGGGGTTCCACTACGTCGCGCACCATCCAACCTTGCTCTTGCTTCTGTGTCTGACGGGTGCGATGGCCCTGTGTGGCTGGCCAATTCTGGCCCTGTTGCCCGCCCTGTCGCAAAACGACATGACCGCCGGCGAGAGCGGCTATTCCTGGATGCTCAGCGCGATTGGCGTGGGAGCCCTGACCTCGACATTGCTCGTGGCGTCGTTTGGTTCCCTGAAGCGCCGCCGTCGTTTCCTGGGCACGGGACTGGTGGTGGCCGCCCTGGCTCTGATAGGGCTCAGCCTGGCACCAAACCTGGTGCTCGGCATGATCTGTTGCAGCCTGCTTGGTCTGGGTCTGGTGATGTTCTTTTCGACCAGTCAGGCGACGGTGCAGTTAAGCGCCGGCGATCACAATCGGGGTCGGGTGATGGGGATTTACTCGATCGTGCTCAGTGGCGCGACCCCTCTGGGAACGCTGCTGGCAGGCACCTCGGCGGACCGCTGGGGCGTCGTGCAGGTCGTGCGGGTTCAGGGGTTGGCGATGTTGATTGCCGCCATGGTGATCGTGGCGTTGTTGCGGCGCGCCCGACGTCGGACTCCCACCCAACGCCCCCTTCAACCCGAAATGGAAGCAGCGTAGCTTACCGTCTCCTCACCTCTCCTTGATGTTCCTCGCGAGGAACTGCCCTACCTGATACACATCGGTAAGCGGTTCATCTCCGTCGGTCAGATTCCTTCCCTCGTCGGCATCCTCTGAGGTTGGATAACTACGCCCCAGCAACACCACTTCTCTGCCGTCCTTGCTCATCACGCGGTAGATGTGTTCGGTGCCAATATCCATCCCGCCATATTCCAACGGAATCCAGGCGTGGTTAAGATCCGCGATCTCAACCCAGGTGAAGACCCTGGTGCCATCGTGCCGAACATGGACAACACCACCCTCAAGCACCAGAAACAACTGGCGGAGATCCCGCACCAGATAGCGCACCCTGAATCCGCCAAAAGCGATGAGTCCAAGCGCAATCCCGACCAGCACCAGCACTCCTACAACACCTCCCATCTGCATTTTGGTGAAGAACTGTCCGGGTCCGCCATGTGCATCCAGGATCAACCACCCCACGAAGCCAAGCAGGAGCACGCCGAGCGCGACGAGGAGGCCAAAGAGTGGAATCCCCGCCTCCGGCTGGAACGGGGTGGAGCGAAACGCCCCGCGCAGAGAGCCAAGCGTTTTCTCTGCTCCCGCAAGTTGCGCAAGCGCGGCACGCACCGGGTCCGCAGTGAGGGCGATCGGAGCGTTCAACCGCACCTTGTTCTCTGCTTGCTTCCCCCAGAGCGAAGTATCCATGGGGCTCTCGTGCTTATGGTGTTACTCGTTCCCCCTGGTACGAATCTGCTCCACGAGTCGGTAAACTCTGGTTCCGAGTGCTGCAGGCCAGCGTGCGTTGGGATCGGTGTCCAGGGTACGAGCACGTCCAAGCGCAATCTCGGTGTGCGGAAAGTAATGATCGATGTAATCCCATTCTGGCCTTGGTTGTCGGTAGCGTGCAACTTCTTTTTTGAGGAGGTGATCGGCATTTGCCAGAAGCAGATTCTGCCGTTCCTCGCTTTGTGAAGACACATCCTCAAAGTGAAGCAACAACCAAAGTTCAAAACATGGGTTGCTGAGGGCCAGGCTATAGCTTTTTTGCCGACATCTCTGGGCAACGGTGTCGATCATGTCTGGTTTCCACGATTGAGGATCCCGGTCAATCACCAACCACAAGGAATCTCCATCTCGCAGTGACCAGGAATCCTTAAAGTGATCCAACTCGCGGAGTATCGCCTCGGGTGAACTTCGAGTGGGATCTGCACGAGACACAATCTCAACATGCACTTTGGGATTGTGCAAACGTTCCTTGAGCCCCTTGAAGTACCTTGGTTCGTCCTCCACTCCTTCGCAGGCAATCACGATCAAGGATGCGTCACGAAAGCCAGTGCGGCGTTTGAAGTCTCTACGTTCCCTTGGCATGAGATTCCCCCAGCCAGGAGAAATCCTGAACGACCGGCACCCCTCCAAAACGCCCCTGAAGATAGTCTTTCTGAAGATCCTTACTACCATTAAGTTGATATTCGGCCAGTGAAACCAATGTTGCCCCCTGATTTGGCTTCTTCTCTACAAACCAGACCTCATCCGGTCGCAAGAAGTGCTGTTGCAACAAGGTGGTCTCGTGAGTAGTGACAATGAATTGACTTGATTGCCCCACCGAGTGCTGTAAAAAGTTCGCAATCAGCGAATGAGCAATTTCTGGGTGGAGACTCCGATCGAACTCATCTACAACGAAAACGTGTTCGCTGCTTAACAGCCGAATCATCACCGGGGCCAGATCAGTTAGTCGCCGCGTTCCATCCGATTCTTCTGTGAAATCGAAGAAGAGCGGCTCGGTGCTCCCCCGTTGATTATGCCGGAACACCAAGCGCCAGGCATGCAGGTTTCCAGCGCTGTCGCGAGTGACCAGCATCCGCACCGTTGCTCCGAGTTCAAACAGAGCCGCGTCTCCTTCCTTAAGTTCTTCACGCAATTTCTGTCCAATTTCTTCCGGAATACCGAGTTGCGCAACAGCAACCTCGTCCAGATCAATCCCCTCGACTCCGGTATCAAAACAGCGAAGATATCTTCCCAACTCTTCTTTGAAGATCTGGTTGCTTTTGATTTCTTGCGCCAGACCTTGAAGCCTGGAATTTGGGAAGATCGTTTGGAGATTCGATTGAAACCACTGAATCACATCCCCGAGCACCCGCACCGTAGATACATTTTGCTCCAGGTTGCGTTCCCGAGACTCGGTAAGAAAGAGGCGATTTGGTAAGGTTCCTTTTGCCGTGAATTCAAAGAACTGCTTTTCCTCCTCAGTAACGAACTGGAACCCAGGAGCACGAATGGCTTTTGCCTGTCGCTCAAACAGACACACTTCATCCGGGCCATTTAGTTCGTAGAGCCACTCTTCCTCCACCTCCCTGGTAGAAGCGACGAAGCCATAAGCAAAATACCTATCCTGCACCCTGATCTCAAACTCAAAGCGAGTCGGTTTTCGGAGAGATTCCTTGTCGAGTTTATAGGGAACGAGTGCCAGTGGCTTCCCTGCTTCCGCAGGAGAAAGGATAATTCGACGGGCCGTCTCCAGGGCGCGCACCAGGTTCGATTTCCCCGAAGCATTCGCCCCATAGATAACCGCCAGTTTCAACAGGGGAATGTGATGCGGACTCGCTCCCGTGACCACGTGCGTAGGATGTGACTGAAGTGGAGTTGCCACCATCGACAATTCAACCCGTTCCCGGAAACAGCGATAGTTTTCGACGGAGAAGCGTACCAGCATGTTAAAGTTCTCCTGCAAGATCCCCCGTCGTCGACACCCTTGTTCCGCTCAACATATCGAAGAGAAACGCGCTTGAACTGTTTGTCCGAGTCCGTTCGTTTGATCGCATAAATAACACTAATTCTATCCCTAAAATACTAATATGTACAGATGTGGCAAAGTTTCTTCCTGGGCGAAAAAAATCGTGTCAATTGATCACCACCCCCAGAGGGTCGGCGAGGCGACGCAGGGACTCCAGCAGACGCGCGAATCCCGGGAAATCGAGCGATTGCGCCCCATCGGACAGGGCGCGGTCCGGCTCCGGGTGAATCTCGATCAGCAACCCGTCGGCGCCCGCCGCCAACGCCGCTCGCGCCATCGCCGGCACATAGTCGCGTTTTCCCGTGCCATGACTCGGATCGACCAGGATCGGGAGATGCGAAAGGTGCTTTACGGGCGGAATCACCGACAGATCGAGGGTGTTGCGGCTATGATCCGAGAAGGTGCGCACTCCACGTTCACACAGGATCACGTTGAAATTGTTCCCTGCCATCACATACTCGGCCGCCATCAACCACTCTTCCAGCGTCGCCGACATCCCGCGTTTCAGGAGCACGGGCCGGCTGGAGCGGGCCACACGGCGCAGCAATGAAAAATTCTGCATGTTGCGCGTGCCGATCTGGATCACGTCGGCCGCTTCTTCCACCGCGTCGGCGTTCTCGGTATCCATCAATTCGGTCACAATGCCAATCCCGGTGCGCGCGCGCGCCTTTGCCAGGATTTCCAGCCCCGCATGCGCGAGTCCCTGAAAGGCATAGGGACTGGAGCGCGGCTTGAAGGCGCCCGCGCGCATCAGCCGCACTCCCTGGCTGACCAGAAAGTCCGCGGTGCGCAGGATCATCTCCTCGTTCTCGACCGAACAGGGGCCGGCGATCAGCGTGAAGGTTCCCGGGCCAATCGTGGTCTGCGGCAGCCGGACGTAGGTATCGGCCTCGTGCATTTCGCGGCTGGCCAGCTTGTACGGCTTGGTCACGCGGAGCAACTCCAGCACCCCGGGCAACCCTGCCAGCGCGTTCGGATCGACCGCGCTCAGATTGCCGGTGATGCCGATCGCGGTCCGCGTTGCTCCCGGCAGCGGGTGGGCGGTCAGGCTCATCCCCTGAATCGCCGCAATCACCTGGGCAATCTGCTCGGGGGTAGCGTGGCTATGCATAACGACCAGCATGATCTCTCCCAGAAGGCACAGGGGCGAGCCAACGTCATTTCCCCGCCTGAATCCAGTTTTCCAGGTCGCGGTAGAGGGCAGCCAGGAACGCGGTCGCCTGCCGCCCGTTCCGCAACGGCTCCTCCAGCGGGAAGGCGGTCCGTTCCAGCATCGACTCGGCCAGGCGCCGGGCCAGGTCGGCACGCGCACCGCGGTCCATCTGCGGATAGCGCTGAAAGAAGGACCGCAGAATGTGCCGATCCCGCGGGGTGCAAGCAGAGACATGTTCAGGGCCAAAGTGAATGGTGTCCGATGCCAGTTGCCGGATCTCGTCGCTGAGGCTCGCCAGAGGCACATCGGCGCGTTCGCGAATCACCAGCGTTCCCGCTGCCATATCACCCAGGCGTTGCCGGCGCCCATTGATCAGCACAACCGTTCCGCCAATCACATAAGGGGGAAGTATCGGCACCACATCCACCATCGCCAGCATGCTGCGAAGGAAGGCCGACCGGAAATCCACCGGCGCTCCGCCCTCACGGATCACGCGCGTCCCCGCCACGCGCTTGCCCGGCGTTTGCCCATTGTGCATCACCTCGAAGTAGATGTCGTAGGTCATCGCGAGCAGGAAAATGACCACGCTCACGATTGCCCCGACATATGCCGTCAACAGCGACTCATCCGCATGTTGGCTTGTGAGCCCGGCCACAACGACGAGCAAACAACACAGCAGCAGAATCACGACTGCCGATTTGATCAGAAAATCGACGGCCCAGCCGACGAAGCGCGAGCCCGGACCTGCGGGCTCCAGCGCCAGTTCAATTTGTTCAGGGGTTTCGATCGTTACTTCATCACCGGCGCTCATCGCGTGAATCTCCGCACTGGGGTGGATGGTGGTGCATTATAGCAGGCCGTCATGGCCGGATGCGAGAACCGCTCGCCAGCCTTTCCTCGACCCTGTAAGACAGACCAGAGATACCCGACACCCTGGCGGCGAGAGACAAGGCACCATGCCCGGCAAACTCGAAATCCAGCAGAAACGGTGGCGCCAACTCACCGAGTTGCTCGAGCGCGCCGAACGAGGCGGCATTTCGTCATTCTCCGTGGAGGAAGTCACCCAGCTCGGGCGGCTCTATCGCCAGACCGCCATCGATCTCTCGCGGGCCCGCACCGATGCCGAGGATCCGCAATTGATCCAGTATCTCAATCGGCTGGTGGCGCGCGCGCATGGTCAAGTCTATATCACTCAGCGCGTCGATCTGCGTGCCTTTCTTGACTTTCTCTGGAGCGGGTTCCCTCGGGCGATCCGTCGCCACTGGATACCTCTGCTGGCCAGCTTCCTCCTGTTCTATGGCACCGCGCTGGCGTCGTTCATCGCCGTGCTGCGCGACCCGGACCTGGCCTACTCTCTGTTCGACGAGAATGTCGTCGAATACGAAAATCTCCGGCTTGAACAACAAAAGGGAGAGTACAAGGGGAATTTCACCTTCCCTCTCGAAGCCAGCCCCGCGGTGGCGGCGCGCATCATCACCAATAACATCCGGGTCGCGTGCATGACCTTTGCCCTGGGAACCCTTTTCTGTCTGCCCTGTGTGCTGCTCCTGATTTACAATGGGCGCATGCTTGGCACGCTTTCGGGAGTGGTGTGGCTGCACCACTATTTCCTCGACTTTTACTCGTTGATTCTGACCCACGGCGTGCTGGAACTGACGGCCATCTGCATCGCCGGCGCGGGGGGATTGATGCTCGGCTGGGCACTGATCGCTCCCGGCCAGATGCCGCGCCGCGATGCCTTGAAGAGCGCGGGTGGGCAAGCGATTGTGTTGCTGGGAGGAGCGTGTGTGATGCTGGTCCTGGCCGGAATCATCGAGGCCTACATCACCCCCCATCGCCCCGCCCCAGAACGGTGGGCCGTCGCCCTCATCACCGGAATTCTCATGCTACTTTACCTGGGTCTGGCAGGCCGCCGTTCGCGATCCGCATCCCACGCTGGAAGGTGAGGAGACATTTCCCGTGACTGCTGTTCTGTGCTTGAATGAGCGGGCGCGCATCCTGGCGGACCAGATGGCTGCCAGCACCGCGACACTTCGCCTGGGGGTTCATCAAACCACCAGTGGCGGGCGCATTCTCGATTGTGGAGTTCAGACCGCTGGCGGCTTGCAGGCCGGATTGTGTCTGGCGCGCGTTTGTCTGGCCGAACTCGCCGAGGTTTCTCTCACCCCGGGCGAGGTCGAGGGAATCGCCTGCCCCTCGGTCCAGGTCAGTACCGATCACCCGGTGCTGGCCTGCATGGCCTCGCAATACGCCGGCTGGCAAATCTCGGTCGGCAAGTTCTTCGCCATGGGTTCGGGTCCCATGCGGGCTGCCTATGGCAAGGAAGAACTCTTCACCCATCTCCCGGGTCGCGAGGAGGCCACCAGCGCGGTTGGCGTGCTGGAAAGCCGCAAACTTCCTGAGGACGAGGTGATCGTCTGGATCGCCGGCTATCTGAAACTGGCCCCCCACGACCTCACGCTGCTGGTTGCCCCCGCCGCCAGCGTGGCGGGCAATGTTCAGGTTGTGGCGCGGTCGGTCGAGACCGCCTTGCACAAGTTGCACGAACTCCAGTTCGATCTGAACCAGGTACTCGCGGGGTGGGGAACCGCTCCTCTTCCCCCCGTGGCGTCCAACGAATTGCAGGCCATCGGGCGTACCAACGATGCGATTCTTTATGGCGGACGGGTTGTTCTCTGGGTGCGGAGCGACGACGATCAGCTGCGTGAGATTGGCGCGCGCGTGCCCTCATCGGCGTCGCCGGATCACGGCGCCCCGTTTGCGGAGATCTTCGAGCGCGCCGGCCGCGATTTCTACAAGATCGATCCGATGCTTTTTAGCCCGGCGGAACTGGTGCTTAACAACCTGAACAGCGGGCGCACCTTCGCGTTTGGCCGCCGGGAACCCGCGGTACTGCGGCGCTCGTTCTTCCCCGAGTGAGCCTCCCGAGGATTCGCTTTTGCTGCGGCGCCGTTTCGCGGAGAAAAACGGCGCCGCAGCGATGCACTCTCCTGCGTGCGGTTCTCAGGGCTTCTTTTCCGGCAGAATGCGAAGCCCCTTGACTCCCTCCAGTTTCAGCCGAAAGAGCGCCCCCTTCGACCCCTGCTCTTTCCCGAGCGCCCCGGTGATGTACAGCTCATCCATCTGCTTTCCGCCAAAGGCGACGTTGCTTGTGGTCAACGTTCCTCCCGCGTAACGCCGAATCACCTTTCCCTGCGGACTGATCACCTGCACCTGTTTCATCCCATAGTGCGCGACATACAGATTGCCGTCCTGGTCCAGCGTCATGCCATCGGGTTGATTGTCGATCTGCCCCTCGCCCTTTTCGGGCAACTCCACAAAGACGCGCATCTTCCCCACTCGACCTGGAGCGAGCACCTCGTATTCGAGCACCCGATTCTTCTGGCTCTCCGCCACCAGGAGGGTTTTGCCATCGGGACGCAACACGATGCCGTTGGAATAGGCCAGCCCCCCGGTCACAAAATACGTCTTACCCGCGGCATCGACATAGTGCACCGTGCCGATCGGATTCTTCAACCCCGAATCGCCCGGATCGGTGAAGTAGAATCCGCCTCGGGGATCCAGGCACAGGTCGTTCGGGCCGCGCAGTTTCTTGCCGTTGCACTCCGACGACGCCTTCCCCAGGATCTTGCCGTTGGCGTCCAGGTGCAGGACCGCATGTTGACTGGCATCGCAGACCAGGTGGGTGCCATCGGCCAGGATCTTGTGGCCGTTAGGGGCCCCTGTTTCCGCCCACGTGCTGACCTTGCGTTCCGGGGTGATACGCGTGATCACCTTCCCATGCGAGATGTAGGCGTTCCCCGCGTGATCGAAGACGATCCCTTCGCTGTATTCGGGAACGAGAACCATTTCCTCGGGCTGCACTTTCTTGTCATCGGGCAACTCGGCGGTCAGCAATCCCAGCAGGGCGCCAACCAGTGTCGCGGTGATCATGCAATCGCTCTCCAGAAGAGGAACGGGTTGTCAGGCTGATCACCATACCCGATGGCGCCGGGCTTCGCCAGGGGCTGCCCGGTGAGTTCGTCCGCGCATCCGGGCGCTTCAATTTTCGCTGAAGGGCGGGGGAAACAGCCGCGTGGGGGGAGTGGGGAGCGCCGCTTGCAAGGTTGAAAGCAACAATTGCGACCGCTTGCCGATATCGAGTTCCTCCAGCAACCGCTGTTTCAACTCGATCGCCAGCGGAAGGGCGAAGCTGAAGATATCACAGAGTGTGGCGAGGGTCAGATCGCTCTGCATCAACTTGTCGATCTGGTCGGTCGGGTTGCCATGAGTGGTCATCCACGCCGGGACCACCTCGCCCAGCTGGGTGCGCAGCGCCTGTTCGTGGCTCAACCCCAGATCGGACACATCGCGCAGCACCTCCACCTCGGCACTGCGATAGAGTTTGTCCGTCTTCAGCTCGTGGCGAATCCGCACCCGGCGCAGGCCGTGGAGAAGCAGATTGTAGCGGCCGTCGGGAAGCCGCTCCTCCTTGAACACCTTCCCCAAACAGGCAACCGGATGAATGCGCGGCCGCAGATGATAGTTCTCCTCCCACCCCGGCGCGAGCAGCACCATCGCCAGCAAGCGATCGTCCGCCAGGGTATCGGCGAGCATCTGCCGATAGCGCGGCTCAAAGATGTGCAGCGGCTGAACGACGAACGGGAACATCACCAGGTTTGGCAGCGGAAACAGGCGCGCGACCCCGCTGAAGTTCTCCAGGGAGAGCAGATCATCGCTCATGCCAGGGTGCCTCTTCATTCGTCATCAGGGACGTAATCCGTCACGTCGGGCCACGAGGCCGGAGGAGGATCCAACTCGATCCGTGGAAGCAAATCCGCCGGCGGGCGCAAGGAGCGATCCGGCGGCGAACTGGCCAGCAAGGCGGCATGGCAACGTTCCATCTGCTGCCAGAAGGCCGTCACATTCAGGCCAAGAAACGGACTCCCACAGGGTTCCATGTACGCTCGGCTGGAGTGGTAGAGCTTGATCGCTCCCCCCAGGTTGCCATTGCCAAAATGACACAAGCCAACCGCCGCCTGGATCAACCCCTGGTAAAACTTGCGCTCCAACCCCGACGCCTCGCTCCACAGATCCTCCCACACCTCGTGCGCCTCGAAGTACGCCTCGTCGTTGAACAACAGAACTCCGGCGAGATAGCGCGGATCGTAAGCCTCGGAACTGGTCATGGGCACCCTGGTTTGTGCGTGGTCGTCAGCCTCGTCGTTCCCACCATCCCCCGTCGGCGCAGCAACAGTCTCATCCCCAGGAGTAACACACTCACGGCAGATATTCCAACTGGAGCTTGTGCACGAAGGTCACCTTGATCGGCAAGGGTTTCTCGCCATCTCCCAGCTTCAAGGTGCCGCTAATCAGGCTCTTGCTCTCACTCGCACGCACCAACCCCGCCTTGGCATCGAAGGATACCTTCCCACCCAGCTGGCTCGACTTCAACGTTCCCTTGAGCGGGGACTGGACAAAGGTCATGTCCACGTCAAAGCTCTCTTCCCCCTTCCAGGCGATGGTCTCACAGGAGTGTTTGCCCACCAGAGCGGGTTTGCCGCGCTGAAACTCCCACTTCCCCCTGGTCTCCGCCAACCCCGTCCAGGTGGAGCGGAACGGCACTTCCCAGCGAGCGTCGCTACTCACCTTCGTCTCGGGGAGAACACCGAGCGTTTGCTGCAGGAAAAAAGCGAAGGACTCATCGTGGAGGTTCACTGCATGAAACGCCTTGACATCGGCTGCCTCAATATCGTTCAGCACCTTGTCGAACCCACGAATCTCCACCACCTGTCCGCTCGGCTTCAACTTCACCTGGAACGAGGCATGGCGCAGCTGATTGTACAGGTTGATCAGCCGGGTCCTGTATTCCTCGTCGGAACGATTCTGCCCCATCGAATCATAGGTGAAGTCGAAATCCTTGCCACTGGTTGTTACACGCAGCCGTCCCAGTTTCCACGTGAGCGTCGCCGTCCCCTGGTCCTCGATCGAATCCACCTTCCAGTGCCATTCGTAGTCGCTCTCCGTGGTGGTTTCGAACTTCTGGTCGGCCAGTTCACTGGTCCGCACCTCGTGATGGTGGACAAGGTATTTGTAGGTCTGGCCTTTGCGGAATTGCCAGCGGAGTTCCCTGGTGTCGGCAGCTCGCGCGGACACCAGCGACGTCCCCAGCAACACCGGGATCAGCAGCGCGACTCGCGCGGTCCCTGGCAACATGGCGCCTTTCCTCCAGGAGGTTGAACGGTGAGAATATCGAATGTTGGGAGAAGCGGTTACAATAGCGACAGTATCATAAAGTGGTCCCTGGGGGAAGTTTCAACCAGGCACCAACGGGGAGCGTGGAAGCTCTCCAACGGTGCCCCCCTCCAGCCGAGGCTGGCCATGTTTCAGACTGCCCGTTTGCCACTCGCAAGCCTGATTGAACTGTGCCGCTCCCTGCGTCACTATCTCGGCGCGGGGCTTACCCTGCGCGATGTATTCCGCCAGCAGGCACGCAAGGGACCGCCGCCGGTTCGCGCCCTCGCCGAGAGCATCAGCACCGACCTGGAAAAAGGCGAGGCGCTCGAGGATGTTCTCAAAAAACACCGCGCCGGCCTGCCCCCTCTGTTTGTGGCGCTGGCCAGCGTCGGCGAGCAGAGCGGCAATCTCCCGGAGGTCTTTGGCGAACTGGAAAAATACTTCCTGCTGCAGCAAAAATTGCTCCGGCAATTTCGCAGCCAGATCACCTGGCCTCTCTTTCAGTATTTTGTCGCCATCCTGGTCATCGCCGCCATCCCCTTGCTCCTCGGCATGTTCAATTCCTCCTTCGATCCGCTCGGCTTTGGCGTGTCGGGCACGACTGGCGCCCTGCTCATCCTGGCGATCGGCTATGGCGGATTTGCGCTGGTGGTTTTGGCCGTGCTCGCTGTGCCGCGGATGCTCAAGCAAAAAGCGATGGTGGACCGCGTTCTGCTCCACGTTCCCCTGGTGGGTCCGTGTTTGGAGGCGCTGGCGCTCACGCGTTTGTGTCTGGCCCTGCGCTTGATTCTCGAAACCGGGATGTCGGTCATCCAGGCGGTGAAACTCAGCTTCCGCGCCACGGGGAACGAGGCCTTCATCGAGCGCACCGACGCGGTGACTGCCGCCCTGCGCCGCGGGAACGACCTGAGCGAATCGCTCGCGGCCAGTGGAATGCTGCCCCAGGATTTCCAGTATATCCTCGCCAATGCCGAGGAAGCCGGCACCATCCCGGAGGTGCTGCACCACCAGGCGGAACATTACAACGACGTGGCCCGCGAGCGCCTGACTCTGTTGACCACGGGCGCCGGCTGGGCCGTCTGGTTTCTCGTGGCGTGCATGCTTATCTTCCTCATCCTGCGCCTGGCCAGTTCCTATCTGGCCGCCCTCAATCAATTTTCGCACTTCTGAAGCACAGGGAGGTCTTCATGCTGGGAGCGATCGCGGGAGATATCATTGGCTCGGTCTACGAGCGCCGCAATGTGCTCACACCCTATTTCTACCCGCTGTTCGATGAGGGCTGTCGCTTCACCGACGACACCGTCTTGACCGTGGCGCTGGCCGACTCGCTGCTCAGCGGGGTAAGTTACACCGACAAACTCAAGGAATACTTCCGCCGCTATCCGCGCGCCGGCTATGGGGGCACCTTTCGCGAATGGGCCAAATCGCCGTCGCGGAGTCCGTATCACAGTTTTGGCAACGGCTCGGCCATGCGCGTCAGCCCCATCGGCTTTGCCTTCGCCTCGCTGGACGAGGTCCTCACCCAGGCCGAGCGCAGCGCCAGCGTGACTCATAACCACCCCGAGGGGGTCAAGGGCGCCGTCGCCACGGCAGCCGCCGTCTTTCTCGCCCGCACCGGCGCCGACAAGCCGGCGATTCACCGCTACATCACCGACCACTTTGGCTACAACCTTGATCGCCCCCTCGACGAGATCCGCCCCACCTATCGCTTTGATGTCTCCTGCCAGGGCTCCGTTCCCGAGGCCATCATTGCTTTTCTCGAATCGACCAGCTATGAAGATGCCGTACGCAAGGCCATCTCGCTCGGTGGGGATAGCGATACTATTGCCTGCATTGCGGGGGGCATTGCCGATGCGTTCTATGGTGGGATTCCCCCGGCGATCGAGGAGGAAGTGTGGCCCCGACTCGACGAGCATTTAACCACCATCGTGCGCCAGTTTCAGCAACGCTATCCGCGCTAAGCGCGATGGCCTCCCGACCAGAGCAGGCAAGGCGACGGTAGACACCATGCTGCGCGAGCTGTACGTCCAGAATCTGGCAATCATTGAAGATGTGCGCGTGGAGCTGCACCCGGGCTTCTGTGCCTGGACTGGCGAAACCGGCGCGGGCAAATCGCTTTTGCTGGGCGCTCTCGGTTTGCTCCTGGGCGAACGCGGCTCCAGCGAACTGTTACGCACCGGCGCCGATGAACTGCGCGTCACCGGGCGGTTTGAACTCCCCGATGCCGACATCCGCGCGGCCATCGAGGCCATCCTCAACTTTCCCCTGGAGGAAAGCGAGGTGCTCCTCTCGCGCCGCCTGAATCGCAACGGTCGCAGTCAGGCCTATGTCAACGAGCAACCGGTCGCCGTCGCCACGCTCAAACAGATCGGCGAACTCCTCGTGGACATCCACGGCCAACGCGAGAGCGAATCGTTGCTGCAACCCGCCTATCAGTTGCAAATTCTCGATGCCTACGGCCACCTGGAGCAGCCACGGCGGACCTATCTTGAAGCCGCCGAAACGGTGCGCGACCTGCGCCGCCGCTTCAGCACCCTGGCGGCCGAACGGCAACAACGCCAGCGCGAACTCGCCCTCCTCCGCTTCGAACGCGAGGAACTGGACAGGGCCGAGCTCGAACCCGGCGAGTTGACCGATCTGCAACAGGAGCGCGAACGGCTGGCCAACGCCCAGCATCTCCAGGCGCTGGCGGCTCAGGGATACGCTCGCCTTTACGACGAGGAGGATTCGCTCGCCGATCAGCTGGGCAAACTGCAACGGGAGGCGGAAAGCTGGGTTCATCTCGATTCTGGGCTGGAAGACGTGGTCCAGCGTCTGGAGAACCTCCAGGCCGAGGTGCAGGATCTGGCCAAGGATCTCCATCGCCTGGGTGAACACTGGGAAGCCGACCCCGCCCGCCTGGACGAGGTGGAGCGACGCATCCAGTTTCTGCGTCGGCTGGAAACCAAGTATGCCCGCTCCATTGACGACCTGATCATCTATCGTGTCAGCCTCGACGAGCAGGAGACCACCCTGGAGCGAGAGGAGGCCGACCTGGAAGGGATCGAGGAGGAACTCCGCAAGGCGTTCGACAAGCTGAAAAAAGCAGCCGGCGAGCTGAGTCAGAAGCGCAAGCAAGTGGCCAGGAAGCTGGCGAGCGAAACGCAGAAACACCTTGCCGACCTGGGTATGCCCGAGGCGCGCCTGGATGCAGTGCTGGAACCCCTCCCGCTGGGGGACGATCCCAACAAGTCCGAGGTGCCTTCGTGGGGCGCCGATCAGCTGGAACTCACGTTGCTGGCCAACCCCGGCGAGCCTGCCCGTCCGCTGCGCAAGGTCGCCTCAGGAGGGGAACTTTCCCGGACCATGCTGGCGCTGAAAACGGTGCTGGCGGCGCACGACCATCTGAGCACGTTGATCTTCGATGAGATCGATGCCAACGTGGGCGGACGACTTGGCGATGTCCTGGGGCAGAAACTTGCGGCGCTGGGCCAAACGCACCAGGTGATCTGTGTCACCCATCTGCCCCAGGTGGCGAGTTACGCGCGCCATCACTGGACCATTCGCAAGAAAAAACGCGGCAACCGCACCAGCACCACCATCACGCCGTTAAGCGAGGAGGACCGGCTGGAGGAACTGGCGAGCATGCTGCGCGGCGAGGCCCGCGGGGAAACCACTCGCCAGGAAGCGGCCGCCATGTTGCAAACCGCCCGCCAGCGCTGGTGACTCCCCTCACGCCAGGATGTCCTTGACCACCTCGCCATGCACGTTGGTCAGCCGGCGGCGAATGCCGTTGTGATAATACGTCAAGCGCTCGTGATCGATCCCCAGCAGGTGCAGCACGGTCGCGTGGAAATCGGGCCAGGTGACAATCTTCTCGACCGCTTTCCACCCCACCTCATCGGTCGCGCCATGCGCGATACCGTGTTTCAACCCCGCACCCGCGAGCCACACCGAGAAGCCGTACATGTTGTGATCGCGGCCCGTCCCCACCTGGTCGGCGGCGGACTGAGCAAACGGCGTGCGGCCAAATTCGGTGGTAAAGAGCACCAGGGTGTCGTCGAGCATGCCCCGCTGACGCAGATCGCGCACCAGCGCGGCGATCGGCTGGTCCACCCGCTTCGCCTCCTGGCCGTGGTTGGCGCGCATGTCCTCGTGCCCATCCCAGTTGATGCGCGGCGAACCAAACGATCCGCCCGAGAACACCTGCACAAAGCGCACTCCCTGTTCGAGCAATCGCCGAGCGAGCAAACAGCTGCGGCCAAAATCCGCCGTTTCCTTCCCCTCCAGCCCATACATCTGCTTGACCGCCGCCGTTTCCTTCGAGAGATCAGTCACCCGCGGCACCGTCAGCTGCATCCGGGCGGCCAGCTCGTAACTGCGCAGGCGCGCGTCGAGGATCTCCGCATCACGTCCCTCGCCGTGTTGCCGATTCAGAGCGGCCAGCAGTTCGCGACTCGCCTTCTCGGTTGCCGTGTCGATCGGCTTGGCCGGAAGCAGATCTTCAATGGGCGTTCCCCGGGTGCGCAGTGCCACTCCCTGATGCCGTGCGGGGAGAAAGCCATTGGACCAGTTGATCGTTCCGCCCGCCGGCAGGCCGCGTGCATCCGGCAGGACCACATAGGCGGGCAAATCGTCGCTCTCACTCCCCAGGCCATAGGAGAGCCAGGCGCCCATGACCGGAAAGCCATTGAGGCGAAACCCCGTGTTTTGCTGGAAGGTCGCCGGCGTGTGATTCGCCGAGTCCGCCAGCATCGACCGGATCACCGTGAGTTCGTCCGCCACCTTCGCCAGATGCGGAAAGAGATCCGACACCCACAAGCCGCTCTGGCCGCGTTGGTGAAAGGTCCAGTCGCTCTGCCGCAAGAGACCAATCTGCCCAAAAAACGTCTCGGGCTTCTCCTTGCCGGGCAGTCGTTTGCCATGCAGCCGGGCCAGGGCCGGTTTGTGGTCGAAGGTATCCAGATGGCTCACCCCGCCACACAGGCAGAGATGAATCACCCGCTTCGCTCGGGCCCGGTGATGGGGCGGAGGATCACTCGCCTCTCCGGGCACCGGCGCCGCGCGCACCACCCCGTCGCGCAGGAGCAAACTCGTCAGCGCCGCGCCGCCCAGTCCCTGGGCCGCCCACGAGAAGAAGCCGCGGCGATCCAGCAGAGGAGTTTCAAGATCCGGCATGGATCGTTCTCCCTCAATCAACGAAGAGAAACTCGTTGCTATTGAAGATAACGCGACACAGGGCTGTCAGTCCGTGGCGAGCGAGGAACGGTTTGAGCAATGCCACCTCCTGCGCCGTGGGCGTGCGGCCGTGGACCAAAGCATAGAGGCGCGCCAGCTGTCGTTCAGGGTCGGGACCGGCCTCCTGGCGCAGCCGCGTCGCCGTCCGCTCCGCAAGGGAGAGCACCTGGGCATTGTTCAGCAACGTCAGCGCCTGGAGCGGAGTCGTGGTCGAGGCACGGCGCGGGGTCGTCGTGGAGGGATCGGGGCAATCGAAGGTGTCAAGGAAGGGGTTGCGCCCGCCACGCGCCCACATGCGATAAATGGTGCGGCGCCGGAAGGTGTCGCCCACCTGATCGAGCGGATCGTAAAACTGCGTGCCCTTGAAGAAGTAGGAGCGAAAGTCCTGATAAGCGGGACCGCCCACCGTCGGATCGAGGTGCCCCGCGATCAGCAGCATCGCATCCCGCAGCGACTCCGCCTCCAGCCGCCGCGGCGCTACCCGCCAGTACAGACGATTGTCGGCATCGCTGCGCTGCGCTTCGGGTCGTGGCCGCGACGCCTGACGATAGGTCGCCGAGGTCACGATCACCCGATGCATCGCCTTTAAACTCCACCGGTGCCGGATCAACTCGCCCGCCAACCAGTCGAGCAACTCCGGGTGACTGGGACGCCCCCCGTTGAAGCCAAAATCGCTCGGCGTATCCACCAACCCCGTGCCCAGGTGATAGTGCCACAACCGATTGACGATCACCCGAGCAAAAAGCGGATTGGTGGGATCGGTGATCCAGCGTGCCAGGGCAAGCCGACGGTCCGCCTCCGGCGCATCGGGCTTCAGGGCAAAATCGGCCTGTTTCCCCAGGGCCGCGATCCCGCCTGGCGCGAGAAGTTCCCCACGTGCATCGACACTGCCGCGCAGCAGCAGATGCGTCGGCCCGGGTTGACCGGGCACCACCGCATAGACCTTGCCATTCGTCCTCGGTAGCAAGTCCTGGATCTTCGCCGCGAGACGCCGACGTTCGGCGCTCCAGCGCTCCCGTTGCTGGCGCTGTTCGGCGCTGAGTTGTGCCACCAGATCCGCCTCGGCGATGAACGTTCCCGCCGACTGGGCCACCTCCTCGGCAGAGAGCGCACGATCGTAGAGACGCGCCTTGAGAATGACGCCCTCCAGCATCTTGTTGCCGCCCGCCGGCCCGTGCCTGAGCCCGAAGACCACCTGGGCCGCGCCAGCCTTGAAGGTCACCAGTCCCGCACTGCGATAGGGTTGTCCATAAGGCACGCCGTTACGGTAGGCGCGAATGGTCCCCTCGCTGTCGTAGACCATCACAAAATGGACCGCCTCCCGATGCGCCTCGGTTTCGCTGGCTCCCTGGAAGGAGCGCGTGCGGTGGAAGAATTCGCTCCCGGCCATCCAGCGCCCTGGCTCCTGTTCACCGAAGACGATGGCATCGAACACATTGCCATTCAGGGTCTGCACACTGAGAACCCCGCCTCCGCGTTGTTCCAGCCGTCCCAGGTGCACCCACGCTTCGAGCGTCTTCTCGCGCAGATCCTTCGCCAGCGGGGCGGAGGCGGCATAGCTTGTCTTGCCATCCACCACCAGACCGCGCGCCTCCTGGCGTGCCCCAGCCTGGAGGGTGCAGTCAAGCATGCCCCTCTGATCCTTCAATCCAGTTTGAAAATCCCAGGCGGCGAGCGGTTTCAGATCCGGCACTTTCTTCCGCTTCTCGGCCAGCAAGCGGGCGCGAATGGGATTTTCCAGCGCGTCCTGCTGACGGTTCAGTTGTTCCAGGCGCGCTTGCAGCCGTGCCAGTTCCTGCCCTGGTTTTGGAGCCGGAAGCGGACGTTCCCCCTGTCCCACCCCCGCCAGGGCCGCCACCAGGCGATAGTAATCCTTCTGCGAAATAGGGTCGAATTTGTGATCATGGCAGCGTGCACAATGCACCGTTAGCCCAAGGAAGGTCTGCCCCACCGTCCCAACGAGGTCCTCCATCTCGTCCTGCCGCATGGCGGCCTTCATGCGATCGCTGGCAGGAACCACAATGTCGTGCGGACCAGCGACCAGAAAGCCGGTGGCGGCGAGCGCCTCGGGATCGTCGGGGTGGAGCCGATCACCCGCCAGCTGCCAACGAACAAATTCATCATAAGGGAGATCGCGATTAAGCGCCTTGATCACCCAGTCGCGATAGGGCCAGGCGTTGGATCGTGGCAGATCGCGTTCAAAGCCATCGCTCTCGCCCCAGCGCACCACATCGAGCCAGTGCCGCGCCCAGTGTTCGCCGTAATGTGGCGAGGCCAGCAAGCGATCCACCACCTTCTCATAGGCGAGCGGATCGCGATCGTGCACAAATGCCTCGACCTCCTCGGAGGTTGGCGGCAGGCCGATCAGGTCGAAGGAGAGGCGACGCAGGAGGGTGCGTCGATCGGCCTCGGGCGAGGGGGTCAGCCCCTTCGCCTCCAATCGCTGCAAGATAAAGGCATCGAGCGGTTGGCGGACCCAGCCGGTCTGCCGAGGCGAGGGCGCCGTCCCCTTGTGCAGGGGTTGCAACGACCACCAATCGAAGCCGCCGCGTTTGTCGGTGGTGGCCCGAAAGGGGTCAATCGGATCGCTCCCCCACGCTCCGCCCGCCGTGATCCAGCGACGCAGAAGTTCCTTCTCCCTGGCCGCGAGCGGCTTTTTCGGGGGCATCTCATCGGCTTCAACACGTTGCCAGAGAAGGCTGTCCTTGAGTTTGCCGGGAACGAGCGCGGGGCCCGTTCGCCCCCCGGTCAGCGCGCCCTTGCGCGTGAGCAGATTCAGTCCGCCCTTGGTGGCGCCACTGCCATGACAATCCAGGCAATGGCGGATGAGAATGGGAGCGATGGTTTGATCGAAGGAATCCGCGCGACTGGCACAGGGCCACAATCCCAGGAGGGCCAGGACAGCGAGCAGACAGCGTGGCATCAGATGCATCCCCCAGGTCGTGCGGCGCCGGGGCTCACCGCCCGGCTTTCTGCATTATCGCAAGCGAACTGGGGAGACTCCACTTCAAACCGGGGCAGTTTCCAGAACGTGCTTCACCTTGGCGAGGATATCCGAGGTGGTGAATGGCTTTTGCAGAAAACCCGACAGGCGCAGATCGGCGAAGCGCGGGGTCAGTTCTTCCTCGGTGTAACCGCTCATCAGGATGACGGGGAGTTCCGGATGCGTCTGATGGAGCCGGCGCAACACCTGTTCGCCATCGAGACGGGGCATGGTGAGATCGAGCAAAACCAGGCGAATCCGGTTGGAATGGGCCTCGAACTTGTCAATGCCATCCTGCCCGTCGCGCGCTGAGACAATTTGATACCCCTGCAATTCCAGGATGTGCGTCGCCAGGGTGCGGACTGCATCCTCGTCGTCGACTACCAGCACGGTTCCCGCGCTCGAACGAGGCAGGACATGGTTCGGCTGCTTCGCCGTGATCGCGGTGCGCGTCTCGGGGAGGGTGCGCGAGGGGGCCAGCACTTCGCGGCTGTGACTGGGCGGTGTCGTTGGCCGTGGCAGCGCCTGGCAGGGGAAGTAGAGCCGAAACGTACTCCCGTACCCCGCCGCTGTCTCAACCTTGACACTGCCGCGATGGCCGCGCACAATGCCGAGCACCGCCGCCAGACCCAGGCCGCGCCCGGCAAATTTCGTCGTGAAAAACGGCTCGAAGATGCGGGCGCGGGTCGCCTCGTCCATCCCACACCCGGTGTCCTTCACTTCCAGGTAGGTGTAATCCCCCACGGGCAGTTCGGCTCCCAGGTAGGTATCGGCCAGCGATGCACGATCCACATGCATCACCCCGGTCGAAACCACGATCGCCCCTTCCTGCTCGCCGATGGCCTCGGCCGCGTTCATGACCAGGTTCATCAAAACCTGGCGCATCTGCGAGATGTCGGCTCGCACAGGGGGGAGATTGGGAGTCAGACAGAACGTGAGCACTGCCCGGCGCGAGACCGAAGCATGGATCAGGTCCGAGGTATCGCGGACCAGTTGCGTCAGGTCCACCGCCTGCATCAGGAACCGTCCCTTGCCGGCATAGGCGAGCATTTGCTTGCACAGATCAGCCGCCCGACGCGACGCCACCTCGATCTGTTTGAGCGGATTCCGTAATTCCGAGTCGGCGGTGAGATCCATCTCGATGAGTGTGGCGTAGCCGAGAATGCTGGTCAGGAGGTTGTTGAAATCGTGAGCGATCCCTCCCGCGAGCACCCCCAGGCTTTCCAGTTTTTGCGTCTGCTGAAGTTTGCGTTCGAGTTGCAACCGAGCCGCCTCGGCTTCCTTGTGCTCGGTCACTTCCATGTCCAGCACAATAAAGGTCCCGGGCGCAACAGTGCCCTCGGGAAGAGGGGTCACGGAGCGGGCGACCCAGTAGGTCTGCCCATTTTTCGCTTGCAGACAGAGTTCGCAGGCGAACACCCCGCACGAGGAAAACGCCTCGCGCATCGCCATCACGCGTGACAGTTCGGTACTGGAGCCGTGCAGCAGGTTGATCAGATCCTGCCCCACCACTTCGTGGCTGGCATAGCCGGTCAAGCGCGAGAAGCCCTGGTTCACCCAGGTGATCCGCCCATTCCGATCGGTCAGTGCAATGCTATCACGGGTATTTTCGGCGATGTTGGCCAGGCGCTGGATTTCGCGTGTTTGCCACGTCTGGCGAAGAATCTGCCAGCGCATCTCGGTGGTCCAGTATCCGCACAGCCCCACCATCATGCAGGCGATGCTGAAGTGAAAGCAAAGCTTGGTCGGCTCGACATACGGCTCGGGAAAGAAGTACACCTGCACGCCGCTATTGGTCAGGATCGCGAAGACGGTGTATTGCACCATGATCAGGATGGTGCCAGGCCACATGGCGCGCCAGTCGTACAGCGCGATCATCAGGGCGAAGGCGGTGAAGAAGAAGAAGTGCATCTCGGGCAAACCATGTAGCTGATAAATGTGCAGGGCCACAAAGGTCTGCAGAGAAACGCCGGCAATGCACCGCGTGAAAAAGGAGCGCGGCGAGCGCCAGGCGCTGAAGAAGAAGAGCGCCACCGCCGAGGCGGCCACCGGTAAGGTGATGGTCCAGGTGCCGTAGAAGGTCGCCAACCACAAGGACAGGAAGTAGTGAAACACCAGGGCCAGTTTCACCAGGCGCTCGCCGCGCTCATAATACGGAGCGAGGATGGCCTCGACTTCCCGAGGGGTAAACCCCATGTTGGGGACTGGTCGTCCCTGGTCATCAACCGGACCACGCGCGAAGGGAATCATGGGCGACTCCTGTGCGTTGAGGAAATGCCCATGGCGAGGCGTGCCTTCCCCTGAAAAATCCATGGTGCAGCACTCGATCCTGGAGCGGCATAACCAGGACCGAGAGCCATTGCAGCGATCTCCATATCGTGGAACCGAGGCGGCATCACTCTCCTCAACGATGGGCAATCAGAAATACACTCATTTCTTTGACGATATCGCGTTGTCCTGCGCCTCGCAATTAACAAATTGAGAAGAATCTCACCCTTCGCGAAAAGTTCTTTTCTCCTGACCGAACTCTCAGCGATTACCCGACAGCCGGCAACCGAACATGCTCCTTGAACAGACACCGATTCATCACCACAAGGAGCCCCGCTGCCCGCGCACGTTCCGCCGCCTCGTTGTGAACGATCCCTTCCTGCATCCACACTGCCCGCGCCATGATCTGAATGGCGGCCTCGACAATCTCGGGAACCGCTTCCGGTTTGCGAAAGATGTTCACGATGTCGATCGGTTCCGGAATCTCCAGCAGGGTCGGATAGGATTTCTCCCCCAGGACGTTGGCAATCGCAGGGTTGACGGGAATGATGCGATACCCCGCCTGCTGCATGTAGGCCGCCACTCGATAGCTCTCGCGCTCGGGTTTCTCGGAGAGCCCGACCACGGCCACCGTTCGCGCCTGGCGCAGCATGGCGGCGATCTCCGTGCTCGTTGCGTTCTGTCGTGGGAATTCGCACATTTCAGAAGCCATTGACACTCTCGATTGTTCCTTGAACGGTCTTGCTCCCTGGGTGCCAGGCCTGCGGTTATCGCTCCACGCTCTGCCGATAGGGTTGGGGCTCGGCGGGTCGGATCACGCGTTGCCGAAGCATCACAGGGATCAGCTTGGGACGTGGCACCACCACACTGATCACGCTGCCGTGACGATGCTCCAGCTGGGCAAAGTCCAGCCGCAGGAAATTATACAGACTGGGATCCACCCCCGAGGCCAGATACGCCCGTGCCAGGCCCGCCATGTGCTTGTCGTACTCTTCCTTGCTGTGCGTGTGCAGGCTGTAGCGGCCGTTGTGCCGGCGGAGATCCCCGTCGAACTGCGGGCTGATGTGGTAGAGTTCGTGAAACAGGGTGATGAATTTGCCCTCGAACGTTTGATCGAGAAAACGCGGCAAACAGAACGTGACCAGGTAGAGCATTTCGCGCCCATCGACCAGGTAGCGCTGCACCTGATACAGCACATCGCGGCGCGGCCGGATCAGGCGTCCTTCGGGGAACCGCAGGGGAGTGACCCGCGCTTGCAGCCCGTGGCGTTGCCCGCTGCGTGCCTGGGTCATTCCAAAAAGGAGTCGACTGACGTCGATGTGTTGCAACTCCGGAGTGCGCTGCACCAGATCGACGCACAGGCGGCGAATGTGCGCACAAAAATCGAACGGGGCATCGGTCGGACCGCTCTCCCACCAGGGGGGCGCTTCCAGACCAACGGAGCGACGGCGGGCTCGGGCGGGCGCGCGCACTGCGCGCACGGGCAGGGGATGATCTGGCTCGCTCCAGCGCAGAATCAATGGCAACGGAGAAGAATGCGTTCGTTGCGCCACCGTGCTGCTGCTATTCACGTGCAAGCTCCCGTGCCAGAACAGACCGGAGTCCGGCAACCCTGCCGGAACCCACGACCGACCCTGGGCGGTCGGCAGCTTCTATCGTGGTCGATTCATTCCGCAAATCCAGTAAATTTTTCCCTGAGCCGGGACCGATACCTGATGCAAGGAACTCATCCGCGCGGGACCAGTGTCCGGGGTACGCCTGCGGGTCCACTGGGGGGCGCGCCTGCGAAAGTGGGAGAGAACATGACGAGGAAACTCTGTTGGCAGACTGGTCTTCTCGCGCTCGCGGCCATGAGCCTCGCGACCCTGAGCGGCTGCCAGACAAACGTGGCCGGCATGACCTTGCCTTCGGGACACTACCTGGAACATCCACCGCAGTACTTTGCGCCCTCACCGCCGTACCCCTTCCCGCGTGAGCTGGCGTCGATGGAAGCGCAGAATGCCCTGCAACAACAGGGCGCCCAGGGTCCCTTGCCACAACGTGTACCTGCGGGCATCGCGCCCTGAACTCTCTCCCCGCGAACCCCGAGCTGAGGAGTGGTCGCTCCCAGGGCGATCGCTCCTCGTTTCGCCAGTTGCCGCATAGCGCCCCGTCTCGCGCGGGCTCCCTCCCCCGTCTGCCTCGCTTCACTGCTCGCACCGCTTCCCTCGCTTTGCTCCCGCTTGCCTACTCTCTGCTGTCGCCGCGATGTCAACGGGAGGTCGTGCGCCGTTGCCATTGTTCCTCCGCCGCACTGGGACGCAGGTAGAGCGGTTCCAGCGCCCACAGATCATCGCGTTCCCCTGCCAGGTAGCGCGCCAACCCCATCTGAAGCAGACGGTCAACCTGGGGACTGCGCAGTCGTTCCTCGACAACAGACAGTCCCGCCGGCAAGAGGTTCGCCTTGGCGTTCACTCCCGGTCCGCTGACCCAGGCGCCCGGGCGGCGCGTCTGCAGCCATTCGGCCACCGATTGAATCGCCAGCGCGCTGCTCGCCTCCCAGCCAGTTGAGCCGCCTCGCTGGAACGATTGCACATACACCTTGTCCTGCTGCGCGTCTCCCAGAACATCAACTTCACGGATCTCTACAGGTGTTTGTGTGGCGATCACCGCGAAGGTTTCCAGCGCCAGCAAGGCACACCCGGTGGCATAGCACAGCGCCTTGGCAGACATCAGGCCAACGCGCAAGCCGGTGTAGCTGCCGGGTCCGCGGCCAACGATCACCGCTTCCAGCTCGCGCGCATGCCAGCCCTGCCCCTGAAGGAGTTCGGCGACCGTGGGAGCCAGATCGCGCGCATGGCGACGCGAATCATCGAGCCACCGTTGTGCGCAGAGTTCCTCCCCTTGCGCCAACGCAACGAGGGCCGGCCGCCCCGAGGTTTCCAGAAGTAACAAGCGCGGCGCGGTGCTCACCCCTGCCTCCTCACTCTTTCCGGCCACAGACCACTCTTCTACCCTAGCACCAGCATGCGTCCGGAACAATCGCAGCGCCAGGGAGGTTTTCGCGATGGCGGAGAACAGCGTTCTGACCATTCACACCGATGGCGCCTCGCGCGGCAACCCGGGCGAGGCTGCCTTTGCCTATGTCATCACGCGCTCGGGGCACGATCCGATCGAGGTTTCCGGCTGCCTGGGAACGATGACTAACAACGCCGCCGAGTATACCGCCCTGGTGCGCGCTCTCGATCATGCTGGCAAACTCGGATCCGGGCAACATGTCGTGATCCACAGCGATAGCGAGCTGATGGTCAAGCAGATGCGGGGCGAATATCAGGTGAAGAACGCCGAGTTAAAGCCGCTCTATCAGCGTGCGCAACAACTCTGCGACGCCTTCGCCGAGGTGACGTTTCGCCACGTTCGCCGCGAAAACAACAAACGCGCCGACGAACTCTGCAACGAGGCGCTCGATGGCCGTCCACGCCCCGCGTCCGCCGTCCCACGTGCCACGCCTGTGCCCACACCGGCATCCACGCCTGCCAGGCCGCCGTTACCCCCCTCTGCCGGATCCGTGCGCGAACGTGCCTTGACCTGTCTGCGCGAGGCAGCCTCCGTGTGGGGACGTGAGGGAACCGCTCAGTTAACGCCCGAAACAGTGTGGGATCAGCTCGCCGACCTGTTGCAGGAACACTGGCTTGGGCAGTTGCGGGCCGAACCCGGCAAGGAAGCCCCTTGAACGGCCGCCCCCTCTTCTGCATTCACTCCGGGAGTTGTTCAGGGAGACGGGTGAACCCACGGGCGCGCAGCTGACGTGCCACCTCCGGCCACGCTTCCTTGAAGGCGTTTTTCACCACAATGCTCTGTGGTTGGCCGTTCTTCATTGTCAACTCCAGCGTGTATTTCTTCACCTCGCCTGCGCTCTGCGTTTGGGTTTTCAGGATATCCAGGCGCGCGCCAAGAACCTCGTCGTAAACCACGTAGTTGCGTTCCAGGTTCCACAGAAAACAATCGACGACTTCAAAGTGCTGATCGTCCACGGTCACCTTGTTGAGCAACATCATCGGCGGCACCGCGAGGGTGAGAAAGGGCCCAAAGATCATCAGCAGAATGCCAATCGGCTTGTGAAACCGGCGAAAAGCACGGATTCCCAGACCAAGAAAAACCAGCCCTGCCAGCGCCATTGTCAGCGGAAACCACCAGGCAACCGAGTAAGTTTTGCCCCCCTCGTGTTCACGCATGGTGTAACACCCCGCGAGCGCCAGAAGGAGCACCGGAGCCACAACTTGACCGGTTCGCCTCAATAAAGCATTCATGTTGCACTCGTGTGGATTGTTCTGCATTAGACCTTAGCCCAGCCCAAGCGCCAGGCTCACCCCCAGGAGCACCAGCACTCCAAGGGCAACCACGGCAAAACGACGGTTCCCCAGTCGCCACCACCCCAGCGCCAGAACGCCAACCCGGAGCACAGGAGTGGCCATCAGGATCAGCAACCCCAGTTTGAGAAGTCCCACCCCGTTCCCCTGGACCGCTTGCCGAAACACCACGGCGAGCGACGGAGACCCCTCAGGTAATGGTTGGTCCGTCACCAGGAGGATCACCAGGCCAGCCAGCAAAAGCCCCCCGCTCAGCACCACCCCGCCCAGGAGAATGCGGTGAACCCAGTGAGTCAGCTGGGGCGAATCGCCAAATGGATCCACGGTTCACCCTCCGGCCAGTGCGCGAAAGAACATCTGTGCTGCCACTACCAGGAGCAGAGCAGCGAACAGTTTGCGGACTGCTCCGTCATTCACCCGCCGATTGAGTCGCGCTCCCAGGATCGAACCGAGCAACACCCCAAGAGTGACCGCAGCCGTCAGCGCTGGATGCACCTCGCCCCGCCCGTAGTAGAGAAAGGCACTGGCGGCGGCTGTCACACCAATCATGAAGTTGGAGGTCGCAGCCGCCGCCTTGATCGGCACTCGACACACAAGGTGCAACGCCGGCACCTTGAAAATGCCCCCACCCACTCCAAGCAATCCCGAGACATTGCCGGCGAGAAACGAGAAACACATCCCGGCCCAGAGGCGATGAACTCGATACGCGATCGTCGCTTCCACCGCGGGATCCAGGTAGCAGGCCCCGAGCGCTCCAAGCGGTTCCGCCACCTGGTTGGCACTCTCCTCACGCAGCTCCTGCAGGGTAACGGGCAGTTGATCAGGATCCTCGCTGGCCTTGCCGCGCCACATCAGCACCGCGATGGGGACAAGCATGGCGCTGAAGATCCCTTCGAGCGTGCGGGCCGAGATCCAGGCGGCCGTGAGTCCCCCGGCGATGGCTCCCAGGGCGGTGGTGATCTCCAGGGTCATCCCCAACCGCATATTGGCGGTGCCCCGTTCCACGTTGGCACTGGCGACGGCGCTGGAGGTGGCGATCACGGTGACAATGCTGGTGGCGACGGCGTAATGCATGGGGACATGCAGGCCAATCACCAGCACAGGCACCAGAAACACGCCGCCGCCGGTGCCAAGGATTGCCCCGAGCACCCCAGTCGCCACCCCCGCCAGGCACCCCATCAGCAAACCGAGAGGCGTAAAAGTCATCCCGTTGCTCCACGCTTTCCAGCACCCGGTTGACGTGATTCTCTGCGCCTGGCACGCCGTTCGAAGCGTCCGACAACCACACGCTCAGCGCTCGCGATACGCTTCGCCGGCACGATAAAGTTCCAGGCGCCGCTGCTTCTCCGGGTGAACCGCGTCACACTCTAATTCGATCGCTTTTCTCTGCCATTCCAGGGCCTCGTCGAATTGTCCACAGGCAGCATACGCGGCTGCAAGAGTGTCGAGAGAGCCGGCGTGCTGAAAACCCGTCGCTTCGCAGGCTTTTTTGGCGTATTCCAGGGCGCGGGGGGGATCACGCAAATCGTCGCGCGGGGACGTCGCCAACAGCCAGGCGAGATTGTTGCAGGTGCGCGCATCCTCGGGGCTCACCTCCAGCGCCGCCAGATTGTCGGCCAGCGCCGCGGCATGATCACCCTTCAGCGCGTGGGCCTTCCCCCGATTGTGCAGGGCAGCAAGATCACGTGGATCACGACTTAAAACCTCTGTATAGTCAGCAATCGCGGCGTCGTAGTCTCCCAGATCCATCTCCAGGTTGGCACGATTAAAGCGGGCGGCCACCAACTGCGGATCGCTCTGCAAGGCGGCGTTGAAATCGCTCAAGGCTTGCTCGATGTTTCCCAGACGATGCTGCATCGCCCCGCGATTGTTGAGCGCCCCCGCGTGGTGGGGTTCGATCTCCAACACCTGGGTCAGGTCAGCCAGCGCCTCGTTGATTCGCCCCAGCGCCGCATGGATATCACCACGATTGTAGAGGGCGATCACCGCACGTGGGTCCAACTCCAAGGCCCGGGTGTAGTCGGCCACTGCTTGCTCGCTGGCTCCACGATCCGCATGGAGATTTCCTCGATTGATCCAGGCTCGCACATAGTTTGGATCAACCTCCACGGCCCGGGTAAAGTCGGCCAGGGCGAGGTCGGGGTTGCCCAGCTCCAGGTACACGTTCCCACGATGATTCAGGGCACGCGCATGCGTGGATTGGAGTCGTAGCACCTCGTTGTAGTCCGCCAGCGCCTGCTCGTTCTGCCCCAGGCGATGCAGCACGTTGGCCCGGTTAAAGAGGGCGACCAGATCGGCCGGAAAACGCCGTAACGCCTGGTTGAAATCCGCCAGAGCATCGTCGTAGCGCCCCAGGGCACAGTAGGTGTTACCCCGGTTGTTGTAGACCGCCACATCTTCGGGGTCCGAATCCAGGGCGTGGGTGTAATCCGCCAGCGCCGCGGCGAAATTCCCCAGGGCGGCCTGGGCGTTGCCGCGCATGTAGTAAACCGGGCTGAACCCGGGAGCGAGTTCCAGCGCCTTGTTGTAATCGGCCAGCGCCGCGGAGTGATTTCCTCCCTGCGCGTGGACATTGCCGCGTTGATAATAGGCCGACGCCAGGTCCGGTTTCAGTTCCAGCGCCTTCCCCAGGTCCGCCAGCGCCCCGGGGAGTTCTCCCACATCGGCCCGACTGGTGCCACGCAGCATCAGCGTGCGGGCATCGTTGGGGTCAATCTGTAAGGCGCGATTGAAATCCTCGATGGCCGCCTGGTGGTTGCCGCTTGCTGAATAGGCGAGCCCGCGTTCGCAGTAGAGAAAGATGCTCCGTTCGCGCTGCAGGGTTTCTGTGAAATCCGCGATGGCCGCGGGGTACTGTTTCAAGGCAAGATGCGACGCCGCGCGATCGGTGTAGCCGCGGACATTCTCGGGATCCAGTTGAAGGAGATGGTTAAAATCCAGAATCGCCCGGGAGTGATCCCCCTTCATGGCGTACGCCTTCCCCCGATTCCCATACGCCCAGGCATGGCGCGCGTCGAGCCGAAGTGTCGCCGTGTAGTCATTGATTGCGGCGTCGTAATCCCCCTTGAAAAAGTGAGCGTTTCCTCGCTGGAAATAGGCATTTGTCTCGCGCGGGTCCTGGCGCAGCACCTGGGTAAAATCGGCGATGGCCGATTCGTAATCCAGACGACGGAGATGGAGTTGCCCGCGCTGGATGTAGTTCTCCACTTGGAGCGGTTCGAGTTCAATGGCGCGGGACAGATCTGCCAGCGCGCTCTCCAAATTGCCCTGGCGAAAAGCAAGTTGGGCCCGTCGGCGGTAGATCAGGGAATCCTGAGGCTGGAGCGCCAGCGCCTCGCCATAGTCGGCCAGGGCGGCGGAAAAATCGTTCACCTGTCCATGCGCCTGGGCGCGCCGCAGATAAGCCGCTACCGAACGCGGATTCTGCTTGACCGCGCGCGCACAATCCGTCAGCAACTGCCGTTGCAACTGGGCCTCGATGACATCGATCAGCTTCTCTCCCGGATCGATGCTGGCCAATCGGGGGAGGACCACGTTGAAACTGGGCGGCCGCGCCGAGATTGTCCAGGCGGTACACGCATCGAGGAGTTGACGCCACTCGGCGGGGATGGCGGCGAGTCGCTCCGGCGCGGCCTGCGCGGGATCAGAGCGCCCCGTGAGCACAAACCACGCCAGCCGTCCAAAGGCGTAGATGTCCGAATGCGGCCCCACCCAGAGCATCCCCTTGGGTTTGCTCACCAGTTCAGGGGGAGCATATCCCACCGTGCGCGCCACACTCCGACCCAGGGAGGTCTGGGCACAGGCAGCCGGATGACTGGCCGCAGCGTGCAGATGCGCCCGCTTCAGCGACAACCCCACATCGAGCAACTTCACCTCAAAGAGGAGGGACGCGGGCGAATTTTCTTCCACCGCCACAGGCCGCACCAGCACACTGGCAGGGCGCAGGCTACGGTGCAACACCGAGCGCGCATGGACCGCCTGCAAGGTGCGCGCCAGCGGCCACAGGATGGCCAGCGCCTCGCGGGGCGCCAGCGGCCCATTCTGCTGAATGTACTCTGCCAACGGCGTACCTTCGATCGGTTCAAGCACCAGGTAGGGCCGTTTCCCTTCGGGATCGACAAAGGTGGCGTCGTTCACCTGGACGAGAACGGGCATATCCAGATCACGGAGTTGCGCCAGATCGCGAAAGCATTGCCGCGCCTCGCGATCAAGACAATCGTCACGCAGGGTTTTGACGATCACCCCTTCGCCCGTGCCTTTCTCCAGGCAGCGAAAGGTCACTCCAAAGCCGCCAGCCCCCAGAATCGCCTGGGGTTCATACCGTGCAAAGGGGAAGGGCTCGTACAGATGTGAGCTGAGAGCACAGGCACGCAGCAACGCGGCAAAGGCCTCGGCAAAAGCACGTTGTTCGAGCAGCGCCAGGTAGGTGTTGTGGTGGGCCTCGGCGCGCTCCTGATGTTCATTGACCAGGGAGGCGACCTCATCAAAATCGTGCTGGGCCGCCTCGTATTCGCCGATGAGCAATTCGAGCTGCGCCAGACTGTTGAGCAGTGCGGGCGCGCGCCGTTGCTGTTCGGGGGGAGCCGCACGATAGCGCTTGATCAGATCGTGAATCTGTTCGCGCTCGCTGTCGCGTCGAATCGCCAGGCTGTCGCGCAGCTGAGCCAGGACGCCGTGCAGCCCGTAGCGCCGCTTCAATTGCAGCACTTCGTCGTAGACGTCGGGGAGTAATTGCCCGTTGCGTTGCTGTTCGAGTTGAAGGTCGAGCACGCTGCACTCCCAGCCTGGAGACCCCTCGGATTATTTCCTATTTTGCTGATCCCGACGAGTTTGACAACCTTCCGACGCGATCTATAGTTGCAGTGACCGGGGCGAAGTGCGAATCAGTTCGTCACCCAGCCACGGTTATTTTCCTGCGGAACAAACGCCTTTGGGGAGGGGCGTTGTTCATCGGGCGAAGGAGGGTAGCAAGGAGCTACCAGGGGATCCTCCTTCGCCTTTTTTCTTTCCCCCCTCCGCCTTGCTCTTGCCCTCCGATCCTCGCTATGATTCAGGGATGAATCATCCCCTGAGTGGAGGACTTCTCGACATGTTCCGTTCCCTGCTTGCTCTCCTGGTTGCGACGCTGCTGACCCCCGCGGCCCCAGCCAAAAATGTCTCGATCCGCTGGCATGGCCAATCGTTCTTCGAGATCCGCTCCAGCGGCGGTACCCGCGTGGTCATCGATCCGCACATCCTCGAAGCTTACGGACGCAAGCAGATCAAGGCGGATCTGGTGCTGATCAGTCATTTCCACAACGACCACATGGGGCAAAACGGCGGCTTGACCGCGGTCGACGGTGTCACCGATTTCCTCAAGCCCGGCAAGGTGAAGGTCGTCTTTGGCCTGAAGAACAAGAAGGGCCCCCTGGGCAATCGCGACGACGACGCTTTCAACGAGGTCGATGTCAAGGTCGGCGACGTCCACGTGGAAGCGGTCGGCACCTATCACGACGACATGCAGGGCCTCCGCCGCGGCAAGAACACCGTCTTCATCCTCGAAGTCGATGGCCTGCGCATTGCGCACCTTGGCGATCTGGGACATACCTTGAGCGAGGCCCAGATCAAGAAGATTGGCAAGGTCGATGTGTTGCTCATCCCGGTGGGGGGCATTTACACCCTCAACGGCAGCGAGGCCAAAACCGTGGTCGCCCAGTTGAAACCGCGACGCTACATCATCCCCATGCACTACGGGACCAAGGTCTACGAGGATCTACTCGGGCCGGAAGAATTCCTCGAAGAACAGAAGGAAGGAACGGTCAAGCAGTACAAGACCAACGAACTGGTGGTCGATAGCGAGGCTGCCGTGCCGGCCAATCCCATCATCGCGGTGCTCAACTACGAAGAGAAATCGAAATAAGCCGCGGGAACTCCACTTCACGCGATAGGGCCACGTCGCCTTTCGCTCCGCGCACCGGGGCGCGAGCGAAAGGCGACGGTCGCTTCCCGCAGGAAAACTGCAGCGATCCGGCAAAAAGAAAAGCTCGCAGCGATCATGCCAGGGCAAGCGAGTGAGCGGCATGGAACGACCGCGCCGAGACGCTTCAAGAGAAATTTCCCCTTTCTTGCTACTTTTTCTTCTCCGATGCTGCCATCGTAGCGAAGACACCTGGAGCACGAATTACCCTTCACGTGTGCGTTGAATCGTTTTCGCGTTTTTCTCCACCCCGCGCGAAGATAGGACAGAAAACACCTTGCCACCTCTCCAGATCTCCCGATCGGATCATTTTTCCCAGCCCTCCCGGTCGCTGAGCGGCAATAGTTACATGTCTGACTCCCGAGATCTCGAGGGGAGATTTCTGGAGAAGGTCAACGGTTTCAAAGGAGAGTAGTGATGAAGCGAATCGTGATGGTGGCAGCGCTGGCGCTGGCCGGGCTGGGATTGAGCGAGCAGAAGGCGAACGCCTGGTGCAGCTTCAATTTCAATGCGGGGATCAACCTGAGCTTCCAGTCCGGTGGTTGCCGAATTGGCCACAACGGGTTCCTGGAAACCCAGCCGTTCCCGAGCTGCAACCCGTGCTGCATCTCTGGGTGTGAAACGGGTCCCGCGCTGCCGGCGCCGCAGGAGATGCCCTCGGTTCCTCCAATGCAGCCCGCCCCCAAGACCTCAGCGCTGCCCACCCAGAGCAGCACTCAGCAGGTCGGCTACTACTACTGGTCCAACCAGGCCAACTACGGCTATGGCAACTACGGCTACAACGCCCCCAGCTACTGGTATGATCGTTAATCCGTAGCGCGCGTCCGTGGTCCACTCAAACAGGCGTGCTCTTCTCTTGCATGCAGCAAGGGAGGATCACGCCTGTTTTTTTGTTTTCAACGGTTGGTAAAAAAACAGGAACTAAAGCGACTATTTGTGCTCCTGTCCAGTCTTTTCACATTCGTTTTGTTTGCATTTTTTCTTTTTTGTTCTCATCAAAACGGAGATGCCATGCGGAAAGAATGCGAATGAGATACAAATTGAATCAATCTGGCGCGAAAAAGCAAATCCGGCGAAAAGACAGCGGAATCCATGGCACATTGCGACTCTTTTCTCTGTTCAGAGCTCTTTGCCCAACCATTTTTCCTTCTCATCGGTAAAAGTTAAGTGTCCTGGTTATGGGTATCTCCAGGAGAGATCACCCAGGCTTATTCCGGAGATTCAGAGGAGAGTTTTCATGAAACGTTTCACGCTCGCGTGTGTGGCCGCCGTGGCCCTGCTGGCGGCGGTTGAGCAGCAAGCCAGCGCCTGGTGTTCGTTCAACTTCAACGCCGGAATCAACATCGGCTTCCAGTGCGGCGGAATGCGCCTTGGGTGCGGACTGCTGGAAACCAGCCCCGGCCCGTGCTGCACCCCGTGCTGCACTCCCTGTTGCACCCCGTGCTGCACCCCTTGTTGTTCGCCGTGCTGCTCGCCCTGCTGTTCGCCGTGCTGCCCGCCGCTCGGATGGATGCCTCTTGGACCGAACCCGATTCGTTGCTGCCCGCCGCCCTGTTGCTCGCCGTGCTGCCCGCTGCCGTGCTGCCCGCCGCCCTGCTGCTCGCCGTGCTGTGAAATTCCCCTGTGCGACAGCCCGATCTGCGATGGCGACCTCGATCTGGGCGACCTTCCCTGTGCCCGGGCGACCACCTCGACCCCGCTGACCACGCCGGCTGCTCCCATTCGCCAGGCCGGATATCAGTACTATGGATCGACGCCCAGTACCGCGGTTCCCGCTTACTGGTACGAGAACTGAGCCACTCCTTCTGCCCCTCCTTTTCAGGTGTGTTTGACTGGGACCGTCTCTCCTGACGGACCGTTGACCCCTTGCAGAGCCGCAATCAACAAGACGCCGATCTCCCGATCGGTTCTTGCGGGTTGCGGCTCCCGCCTTTGCGCTTCTTGACTCCCGACGCAACGGTCCGATAATTAAGCCCGTATCCACTCTTAGAACCAGGAGAGTTCCCATGGCGACCTACGTGCGCATGATCAAGTTCACGGAAAAAGGGATCCAGAATATCCAGGACACATGCAAACGAGCTGCCGCGATCAAAACGGCGGCGAAGAAGATGGGCGTGAAGGTGTTGCAGACTTACTGGACGCTGGGCAGCATCGACGGCCTGCTGATCTTCGAGGCTCCCGATGATGAAACCGCCACTGCCATGGTCCTCCACCTGGACGGCCTGGGATTTGTGAAGGGGGAAACGATGCGCACTTTCAATTCCACCGAAATGGAAAAAATCCTGGCGGCGCGCCCCACCGCGTAACCCAGGGACTCATTTGCGCCCGCCGTTCCCAGGTCATCGTGAGGACGGATTCTGTCTCGCTCTCCTTGTGTAAAGGAGTCATCCGCGAACTTTTGCGAGACGCCGGTGCCGCAGGAAGATCCCACAGCCTCCAACCCTCTCAGCTGGGCTGGTGCTGCTCCTCTCCACCTCGCCCCTGAGAGCGTTGTTGAATGCGCGTGAGAACGTTCCGCGCCGCGAGCGCAACCGCATCGTTCGGCTCCTGGGCCAGTTGGTGCAGGGCCGCGAGCACCTCTCCCCTGGCGGGATCATTCTCCCAGTTGCTCAAGGAGAGCCGGTCGAGGGTGGCCAGAGCCAGGCCGCTGGTTTCGGGGTAGCGATGTGCGACGGCGCGAACCAACCCCGGGAGCCCCGCCGCCCCAATTCGCCCCAGAACCTTGACAACCTCGGTGGGCACCCCGCGCCGGGATTGCTCACTCTCGTCCCCGAGAGCCGCCAGGAGGGCAGGCAACCCATGCGCGGCATGGGTGCCAAGGTTGCACAGCGCCTCGGCGGCGACCTCGCGCTGTTCGCGCGATCCCTTCACCAAACTCTGGACCAGAACGGGGACAGCGGCAGGGCCCAAGCGCGGCACCATCTTCCGAACGACAGCAGCAATTTCCTCGTTCTCCTCGTGCAACAGCTCCAGAAGGACCGCGGCGGACGATTCCTTGCATTCCTCTTTTTTCAGGCGCTCCAGAGCCTGCTGGCGCACCGTGTGGGCCGGGTGGCTCAACAGAGAAGCGTAGTCCTCGATGGTCATCCAGCGATCCCAGCGCAACCGAGCCAGCATGAGCAACTCGGCGAAAAGAGAGCCACAGAGGAAGCGAAAGCCCAGCGCCAGTGTCCCCGCCGTCCACCCGTCAGGCACCTCATGGATTTTCCAATCAAAGATTTCAAAAGTGTCGCAAATATCCGCAGTCCGCAGAGCATTCTCCAGCGGCCAGAGAAAGGTCCAATCGACCGCGCGCCAGCCGAGGAAGAGCGCGAAGGGGATGTAGAACAGCAGCAACCCTGCGAAGAGGACTGGCACGGGATTGGACAGGAGTTTCCGCCCCGCGAGCGTTTCCATTTCCCGGTCGATCCAGAAAGAAAACTTGCGGAACAGACGATTCAGAGCGAGCAAGCCCCAGAAGACCAGCGGGAGCAAGCAGAGTAGTATTTCCCACCAGTGTTTCTTTTCCAGGGACATGCTAACAAAGATGATCCAACCCAGACTCAGGAGAATCACTCCCACAAAGAGGGTTCCGAGACTCTCGGCGTAATCGAACACCTTGAACAAGGCCAGGGTGTCCAGATCGATACGGCTCAAAAACCCCCAGATGCTGTTCCAGAAACGGAGCAACAATCCAGCCAGAAAGAGAGCGACACAAAGATGCAGAGCGACCAGAACCAGGCGCGTGAGAAGGCTGGCATGGTGGATTCTCTGCAAGTTGATGTGATAGGTCTCAAGAAAATCCAGCACATCGGTCGCGTGGATAACATGCGCAAAGGTATACACGAACCAGTCGATCCCCCCGAGATCCTTCCCTTCAATGCGATAGTGTTGCGCCCCGAGGGCACGATATATCTGGTAACTGAGAACGGTGAACAATCCCACCTGGGCCAGGTTCAGAACCGCCAGGACACGCCGTCTGTGAAACAACTCCCGAACTGAGATCACCATGTTCGCCAGAATGAAAAGCCCCGTGATGACCAGCGTGAATGAGGATGTAGTTAACGATCGAAAGAGAAGCAGGAGGAGCAACCAGAAAAGGGAAGCTGTTACCAGCATCGTTTCCCGCGAAGCATCGCCAAGGCGCCAATTCAGGGGAGCCGCCGGAACAAGGATTCTGCTCGGCGGGGTCGGAGAAGGATCGACCGCCCTCGCCATGGGAAGATCACTTGTGCCAGGCAGATGAAAAACAGTCGCACACCCCTCGCACCGCACTGTTTGTTGCAGCAGATCCTCCGCGATCGTCACTGGTTTCTGACATCCGGGGCAAAGATAGGTAATCGCCATGCGCGCCTTCCGCGAGGGGCTGGGATGTGTGCGGGAGCAGTGCAAGTCAGATTCCGGATCGTTATCCTACTCTTCTGAGGCGTGATTCTCAACCCTGGCCTTGGCTCCTTTCGGGATCCGCTGTGTCATTGCTTCACCAGCCCCCATGAGGTACATTAGGAGATCTCTCATTGATCAGGGTGACGCTCCATGCCTGCGCTATCGACCTGTTCACGCTGTGGTGCCAAGTTTCAGCGAGCAGAGGGGGGCAAGAGCCGCTTGTGTGCGCGGTGTGCGCGCGCCAGGGACACTCATTCCACCCCTCCTACTGACGACGCCCCGCCGGTTCTCTCCACTCTTTCGCTCACGCTGGCGCGAGGTTTGTTGCTGGTTTCACTCATCTGGCTCGCGGCCGGGTGGTTTCTCTCGCTGCTCGTTCCCTGGCTGGTCTTTCATCCCCTGGCCACGCTCCTGCGCCTCGTCCCTCCGCTGGTGACGGGCACGCTCATCCTGGCCAATATCTGGCTGGCCCTTCGTCTGCTGGCCGCCACGGGTCGCGCCCTGGCGGTCTTTCCGGCCACGGTTCTCCAGGTGTTGCTCTTCACTCTGTTATTTTTCCAGATCGCCGCCAATCTGGGGATGCAGCATTACGAGGTCGACGGCGCTCCTCGTTGGTGGCACTGGCTGGGTTTCTCCGCCGCACATGCCCTGCGCGCCTCGGATGTGATCGACATCGTCGAAGCCTATGGGCTGCGTGTCCAGGCGATTCAGCATGCCAGCGTGGTGGTGGCGTTGCTCCTGGTCGCGTATCACCTGGTGGTGGATATTCTCATCCTCAGTTTGCTGGTGGTCGTCATCGATCGTCTGCGCGAATGGTATCTCGACGACGAGGATCGGCGAGACTGGGCGCGGCTGATCGCACGTTGTGCCTTTGGTGCCTGGGTGTTGTTAACGCTCCTGACCGCCTTTCTGATTCATCGCTGGCATCCGCTGGACATTCCCTTGTGGCTGCTTGACAACGTGCTGCGCGTGCTCGACGTCGGCGATGCCATGGAATGCTTCCATGTGCGCTTGCATCAGATTCCCACGCACTGGTGGGAAGGGACACTGACCTTGCTGGGGCGTATCTTCCTCGTCCTCTGGCTGGGTCCCCCGCTGGCGCGCCTGTCGCAGGTGTTTCGTCTCCGTTATCTTGGGGGACTGGGACTTAGCCGGGAGGAAATTCGCGCTCTGCGTTCCGCGAGCAAGGATGAGGCGTTCCGCGCCCAGGCCAGCGCGATCCTGGCGCAACGCAAACAGGCGGCCTCGGTCACCCTTGTTCCGCACCAGCACGCACGGTGGATGGTTCCCGCCCTGGGGCTGGGAGCCGCCATTGTCATCCTGGTGGTGATGTTGTTGCCCTCCTGGAATCAGCCGATCGAAACGTTGACCGAGGAAGCGGCAGGACCCGACGAGGAGCGCGCCGTGACCGCCCTGGAGGCGTTGCGGCGCATGGGTCCGCTGGCCTCCTCCGCCGGGGCGCAGCTGACCCAACTCGAAGCAAAAACCAGCACCGAGCGACGGCCCCATGTCATCGCTGCGCTGGCGGCCCAGGGCGCGGAAGCGACCGCACCGCTGCGTGCCATCCTTGATCGTGGCGACCCCAACGCCAGTTTGCAGGTGGTCCGCACCAGCCAGCAACTGGGACCGAAAGGAGCGTCAGTGCTTCTGCGCGCCACGCAGCTGAAGCAACCAGCAGTCAAGAGCGAGGCAGAACAGGCGTTGCGAGCACTGGGAGCCGATGCTGTCCCGGTGTTACTGGACACGGTGCAGCCAGAAACCCTGCGCATCACCTGGGACTGGCTGGAGCAACTCGATCGTAACTGGCGTCTGCGCACCACGCGCAATCCAACCGGACGCACGCTGATCAAGGAGCACGACCGAATTGTCCAGATCAAGCAGGCGCTGCGCGAAGGGAAGTGGGAGGAGCGCGTCAAGGCCGCCGAGGAGGCAGGCACTCTCGGCACTAACACGATCCTTTTTATCCCTGACTTGATGGAAGCTATGAAGGATCCCTCGCCAAAGGTGCAACTCGCGATCCTCAAGGCGTTCGCTGGCCTGGGGCCAGCAGCGGTCGAAGCGTTGCCAGTGATCACAGGTTGTTTCACGCGGGCGACCTCGGTAGAGGCTGTTCACGCCGCGGCCGAAACCCTCGGGCAACTGGGTGCCTCGGCGGCGAGCGCGGCGCCCCTGCTGGTCGAGCGGATCTCGGATCCCGCCTTCAAGGTGTCGGTGCGACCCGCGCTGGCGCGCCTGGGCCGCGGCGCTCTTCCCGCCTTGCTTCCCAAACTGGACGATCCTGACATCAGGGTCAAGGCAGACGTCCTGGATGTCCTTGTCTTGATGGGTCCGGAGGCAGGCTCCGTTGTTCCCACCCTGGTGCAACGGCTCCGGTTCGCCGGTGAGCTGCGCATGAAAATGATTCAAACGATTCTTGCCACGCTGGATCCAGCGACCGATGCGACCCCCGCCAACCAGGCAACATTCCAGGTCGTTCTGGACGAAATCGAGAAAGGGGCTGCGCTCTCGTGGGGATACGGAGCCTCGATAGGGCCACGCGATGGCGAGCGTCTGACCCAGGTCATCCTGGCGCGCTTGCCACAGAGCCGGTCGCCGGGTTCGCTGATCCAGTGTCTGGGAGAATTGCGCCGTGGGGCACGAGCCGCCCTGCCAACCCTGCGCCAATACCTGAACAGACCAGGAATCGGCGAGGTTGCCAGAGGAGCGATCGCTCTCATTGAAAAGGATCTGGCACAGGGTCAACCGCGCTAATCAGAGCGCTACCGGCTGACCGCGCGCTTTCAGAAAGATCACTTCACCGCCCGGATGGCGAGCACCATGCCGGGTTTGCCGCGGGCCAGCGCTTGACGGTCCAGACAGCGAAAGAGCGGCTTCAACGGTTTCGGCAGATAGAATCCGAGCTGATCTTCGCGCCCCAGGCTCATCACCTCGCAGTGGCGGAAACGCTGGGTGTACCGAGCGACGTCGGCGGGAGTGTTGCTGCGATAGTGCACCGGGTAGTTCTCGTAACGCTCCTGGCCCCGTCGGCCCTTCAGCCAGCGCAGGTACAACTCCTTCACGTGCAAGCGTTCACTCCACAACGACGCCTGACAGAACCAGTGGCGGCGATCCATGGTGAAACCCCAGAACACGCCGCCGTCCACCAGCACCTCGTGCACCTTGTCCCAGAAAAGCTGCGGGTTGGGCAGGTGCTCCAGGACCATCACGGCAAAGGCGAGATCGACCGTCGACGGTGCCAGCGGAGCGTCCTCGAAGAAGTTGCGATAGCGATGCGTGATGCAGTCCTGCAGTTCGATGGCCGGGTCGGGTTCGATGCCGAGGTAGGCGTGCGCATGCTCGGCCAGCTGTTTTTGCAGACGAAAATCTCCATCAAAACCATGGCCACAGCCAATATCGGCGAAGGTGAGCGGTCCACCTTTCTCAGCGGCGTCGGCCAGGATCATATCGCGAAAGATGCGTGCACGCCATTCCCCGCGGCGATACCGTTCCAGATAGGGAGTCCAGTTGAAACCAGGAACAGCGCGAACGGTGTGCGACGCCAGCATGGGTCCATCCTTGGAAGAGAAGGCCGGAGCGCTCTCCCACTCCGGCGAATGGCTCGAACCGCCATCTTTCCCAAACGGCCGTTTGGAAGCAAGACGAGATCCCCTCGTCACCTCACTGAACGTGGAACGCTTCCTTCAGCGCCTCCAGGGCGTCGGCGCCGCGCGCGCGGTCGACCACCACACTCACGCGCACCTCGCTGGTGTTGATCATGCTGATATTGATCCCCCGTTGCGCCAGCGCACCAAACATGCGTCGGGCCACGCCCGTGTGGGTGCGCATCCCCACGCCCACCACAAAGAGCTTGGCGATGTTCCCATCGGAAACCACGCGCGCGTTGCCGTCGATGCCTCGCACCACCTCCTGCGTGAGCTGAAGGGCGCGCGCCAGGTCGGTTTCTGGCACGCTGAACGAGAGCTCGGCGCGCCCGGCCGCGGTCAGGTTCTGCACAATCATGTCCACCACAATGCCATCGGCCGCAATTGCCTGGAAGATACGCGAACAGTTACCGGCCACATCGGGGAGATCGAAGATCGTGATACGCCCCTGATCGCCCGTGAGGAAAATATCGCTGATCAGGATATCTTCCATGTTGGCCAGCCGCTGCGTGAGCGCGTTAAAATCGAGGCCAGTGCGCTCGCCGGGAGTGGAGGTCGGGCGCAGGCGGAAGCCACGGCTGGCCTCCGATGCCTGGCCGGGAAGGGGAGGCAAGCCCGCGCCGGGCCGTGGCTCGCCCAGTCGAAAGGCCTGATGCACCGCCCGCAGCGCGCGCACCGCATCGTTGCGATCGACCAGCACCGAGATCTTGATATCCCCGGTGGTGATCATCTTCATGTTGATCTGTTCCTGGCTGAGCGCGGCGAACATGCGCTCGGCCACGCCGGTGTGAGTCCGCATCCCGGTGCCCACGATCGACACCTTGCTCACCGGCTCCTCGTGCTCCACTGTGGCGCCCAGCTGGGACGCCAGCGGAGCCAGCACCTCCAACGTCGGCTGCAGTTCATTGGCCAGCACCGTAAACCCGATCGAGGCGCGCCCGCCACTTCCGACGTTCTGCGCGATCATGTCCACCACAATGTTGCGCTCGGCAATCGCGGTGAAGATGCGATGGCTGATCCCGGGTTCGTCAGGCACCCCCTGAATCGAGATGCGGGCCTCGTCACGCACCAGGGCCGCCCCGCACACCACCACCGCGTGCATCCAGTCGGCCTCGGGAACAATCCACGTTCCCTCGGCATCGCTGAAGGATGAACGCACATGCACTGGCACATCGAACTTGCTGGCAAATTCAATGCTGCGCGAATGCATCACCCCGGCGCCCAGGCTGGCCAGTTCCAGCATCTCATCGTAGCTCAGCTCATCGATCTTGCGCGCCTCGGGCACGATGCGGGGATCGGTGGTGTACACCCCGTCGACATCGGTGTAGATCTCGCAATCGACCTCGTTGGTCGCCGCCGCGAGCACGGCTTCCTTGCTGGAGCGCGGGGTGAGATCGTGTTTGAGGACCCCGGCCAGGGCGACGGCGGTGGTATCCGATCCGCCCCGTCCCAGAGTGGTGATATCGTCGTTCTCGTCGATCCCCTGAAACCCGGCGACGATGACAATCTTGCCCTGTTGCAGCGCCTGGAGCATGCGCATCGTGGAGATGCTCTTGATACGCGCCTTGGTGTGAGTGCTGTCGGTAAAAATCCCAATCTGCGCGCCGGTAAAGCTGATCGCCGGCTGTCCGAGCGTCTGAATGGCCATCGCCATCAGGGCAATGGAGATCTGTTCGCCGGTGGACAGGAGCATGTCCAGTTCGCGCGCGGGGGGTTGTTCGGTGATCTCGTGGGCCAGGTCGATGAGTTCGTCGGTGGTATCGCCCCGGGCGCTAACCACCACGATCACCTGGTTGCCCGCCTGTTTGCAGCGAATGGCCCGCCGCGCCGCTGCCATGATCCGCTGGGCCGTCGCCACACTCGATCCGCCAAACTTCTGCACCACCAGCGCCACGATCGTTCTCCTGTCCACGAAGGCGACCGGGAGGAGCGAGCGGCGAACAAGGATCGCTCGGAAAAACTGGCGATCCGGGTTCCGCTCGGCAGTTGGTTCACTCTCCCTGTCCACGCCGTCTACTATAGAGCCTGGCGCTCACTTTGACAGGCGATCCAGAACGTTCCGGGTTACCCGCACCACCACCGGATCGTTCCCGCGCAACCCATGGGCCCAGTCGGTCGAACCCACCGTCACCACCGTGCCGTTACGCGTGTAGGTCCCCAGGACCGCGGCTCCCGTGCGCCCCTTCTCCCATTTCTCGTACCATTCGCAATCGTCGGGATGCCAACGAGCCGGCGCCGTGGCGACAATGGTGAAGGTCTTCGGCGTGCCATCGCGGCAGGTGGGCACGGGCAACCCCTCCTGCAGTGTGAATTCGCAGCCATCGCACTCGTAACCAACAATCGTATCCTTGCCGCCAAAGTTCTCGCCGCGTTTGGTCTTCGTTCCCTCGAACAGCCAGTGCTCAGGCCGGTGAATGGTGAACGCACCGGAGCCATCCATGAATTGCCCATGGCTCCGGTGATAGCCGCCATGAAGGAAGCCAACGCCGGTCAGCTCATTCTCTGGTCGTTTCACCAGATAATGGCTCCACAAGGTGGTCAAATGCTGGTGCTTGCCCGCCAGGTAATAGGGATCGTCGCCAAACGATTGTTTCCAGCAGGCGAGGGCGCGGCCCTTCTCCTCGGAGCGCACCTGCCAGCAACAGGTGTTTCCACTCAGGAAGGCGACATTGCCGCCCTCAGAAATAAACTTCTCCAGATGATCGCGCATGGGCGCCGACCAGTATTCATCGTGGCCGACGCTCAGCACCAGGCGATAATGCTTGAGCAACTCGGGATGAAACTCCAGATCACTGTTGACGGCATAATCGAGCTTGTAGCCGGCCTTCTCCGCCCACTGCACAAAGGGGAGTTCCCAGTTGCGAAATTGCCCGGCGATCGGCCGATTGAAGGAGACGCGCCGCCCCTGCACCTTGTGACGGCCGTTGTAGGCATAAAGGCTATACCCGCCCCAGTTGCAGTAGGCGTTGTAGGTGTTGGTGGAGAGTTGCAGCAGAATGCGAGTGTCCTTCCCGGGATGGGCCGAGCGCACCACAAAGAAGAGTTCGGAGGTGGTTTCCTTGTTCTCCTTTTTCGAGCGGAGAAGTCCACTGTAGTAGCCCGCTTTCCAGTCGGCGGGGAGGGGGAGCGTGAAAGCGACCGGCCAGTGACACCCGCGTGCCGAGGCATCGACCGGCGTTGGATAGTGCTTGCCGACCAGGTTGTCCTTCTTCCAGACAACTGTTCGCTCGGCTCCCAGGCGCGCGATTTCCAGGCTGAAACGGGTGTCCTCGGCCGGCGCCGAGAGATGAAAGGCGATCTCCTCGCCGGGGGCATAACTGAGTTGATCGGTGTACCCCTCAACGGGTGGAGGGAGGGGTTTGGAAGCCTGGCCCAGAACCATCGCGGGCCAGGCCAGGACCAGGACGACAACGGGGGAGAGGAAGCGGCGGATCATGGGGTTCTCTCATCAGGTGCGCCAGAGGTGGTACACGGTATTAGTTCTGTTCCTGTGCCGTCTTCTCATTGATGAATTCAACGCGCGTATCGAGGGTGCGTTTGTCGTCATTGCGCTGCCGGGTGAGCTTGTAGGCCATCACCCCGCTGATGCGCATCACCCCGGCGGCTGCGGACCCATCGATGGCGGTATCCATGACCGCCTTGAAGCTGAAGGTGCCCGGCTCGGCCAAAGTAAGGCCGCGCATGCTCTTGAATGGGAGATCGATCGACACTTCCACAGTGCCCCATTGTTGCCCATTCTTTTCATAAGCGCGAAGGAGTTTTCCGGTCACCTGAGCGCGCGCGGTATCGACCTCTCCTCCAAAATCCTTCCCCCACTTGTCGGCGATCTTGCGAGCATCGACCACCCAGGCTTCACCGACCCGAACCGGCTTGCCCGGCAAAAAGAGGCGATCCTTGTCCTCGTCGTCGTCATTGAGGGTGCGCAGCACATCGCCAAACTGCTCGGGTTTCAATTCGGGGGTGCCCTCGGCGACCGCCTGGTAGGTGTTGCCCTTGGCGCCCATCTCGAAAACAAGCGTGCGCCCCTGGTACGGCAACGCGATCGACTTTGCTCCCTGGGTGACAGTCGCCTTGGTATAGGTGCGTTTGAACTTGAGCGGACGCGGCTGGCCCGTCTTGAGGATGGTCGTGGTGTACTCGACTTCCTTCATCACGTCGGGCTTCTGTTCCTCCAGCACCTTGCCGGCACCGTCGAGGACGCGCGCATAACCTCCCTGGCGATCGACCTCGCGCACCAGCACGCTCTTTCCCTCGCCGGGATCGCGCTTGATCTTGATGGTATAGGTCTGCCCACAGGCCGCCCCGCTCCCCAGAAGGAACGCCATCAGGGCCAGGGTCACGGTTACGGGTCGCATGCCATCCTCCCTTGCTGGAACTCGCACCGCGCTGCGCACACTCCCTGTGGCAGCGCTCACCTTCGGGGGGTGTCTCCGCGCCCCAGACTACTCCTCCCGAAAGATCCACGCAACCCGGATCGAGGAACGAAGGGCTCGCCCTATCCAGCGCCACCCACCAGGAAGAGGCGCACATCCATCACGTTGGTGTGAGTCAACCCCGTGCACAGGAGATCACCCGTCGCCGCAAAGAACGGATAGGCATTGTGGTGCGCCAGGAAGTCGGCCGGCCGCAACCCGAGCGCGGCGGCCCGTGCCAGAGTATCTTCCTCCGCGAGCGCCCCGGCGGCATCCGTTGGCCCATCCTCGCCGTCGGTTCCGCCGCTAAGCACCACCACGTTGCGCAGGCCGTCGGCACCCAGATAGACGGCGGCGGCGAGCACAAACTCCTGGTTGCGTCCCCCCTTGCCATGCTCGGCCCCAAGCGTTACCGTGGTCTCTCCCCCCGAAAGGACGCACACCGGCGGCGAGAGCGGAATCCCCTGGGCCTTGATGCTGCGGACAATCCCCGCCAGGGCGATCGCCACCGGACGCGTTTCCCCTTCCAGGTACGAGCCAAGGTTCAGCACACGATAGCCTCGTTCCTCGCCCCGGGACTGAGCCGCACGCAAGGACCGCTCGTTGTTCCCAAGGAGAACGTTGTGGACGTGCGCGGGGAGTTGCTTGAGGGTCTCCGGATGCTCACCGCGCGCCCCCTCTTCGAGATAACGCAGCACACGGGCTGGCGTGTGAGAACGCAGACTATAGCGATCCAGCACGGCCAGGGCATCGGCAAAGGTCGTCGGATCCGGAGCGGTGGGACCGGAAGCAATCACGTCCAGCGGGTCGCCGATGACATCGGAGATGATCAGGCTGAAGAGGGCACGGCCGCGAAACGCCTGGGCCAGCTGCCCGCCCTTGATGCGCGACAGATGTTTGCGCACCGTGTTCATCTCGTTAATGGTCGCGCCACACCCATGCAACAAGCGAGTGATCGCCTGTTTATCTTCGAGCGGAACCCCGGCCACCGGCGCAGGGAGGAGCGCGGACCCTCCCCCGGAGATCAAACAAAGGGCCACATCGTCCGGACCAGCGCTGGCCAGCAACTCCAGCATGCGCTCGGCGCCCACAACCCCCTCCGCCGTCGGATGGTTGCTCCCCGCCGGCCGCGCGGGGTGCAGAACCACTCCTGTGCGCAGGGTTGGGAGTGCACTTCCAGGCATCGGCGCAGGAACGTTGATCCACCCAGTGATGCGGTCGCGGTGCTCGATCAGAGCAGACTCCAGCGCCTGAGCCATCGCCACCCCCGCCTTGCCCGCGCCGACCACAAGAATGCGCCGGCACCGCGTCAGGGCGGCGGACAGAGGCAGGCTCGGATCGGTCAGGGCGCGCACCACCACTTCCTCTGGGCGAGCCGCGTCCAGGGCCGCCTGCCAGATCGCCAGGGCATCTTCACGCAAGCGCCGGGGCATGGTGCACGCTCCGCTTCGGGGGTGGGTTCGCACGGGTGACTTTCGGCTGTCCTATGACCTGTCTGGCGCGACGGCTGCCAGATTCTCCTTGCATCTCCCCCCGATCACCCGCTACGATGCGAGAAATGATTCGGGGGGCCTTGTCGATGTTGCGCATCCTGGGATCGACCAAACGCCTCTGTGATGGCGTGAGTCGACGTGATTTTCTCACCGTGGGCGGACTCACCACTTTTGGCCTCGGACTGGGAGACTTGCTGCGTCTCAACCAGACCCAGGCCGCCAGCCGCGCCCGCGTGGGCAAGAGCTTTGGCAAGGCGAAGTCGTGCATCCTCCTCTTTCTGTATGGCTCCCCCAGCCAGCTTGAAACCTTCGATCCCAAACCGAACGCTCCCGAGGATATTCGCGGAGAGTTAAAGTCGATCCGCTCCAGTTTACCCGGCCTGGACGTGTGCGAACTCCTCCCTCACGCCGCGCGCGTGATGGATCGGGTAACCGTGCTTCGTTCCGTCACGCATCCCTATCCGATCCACGGGGTGGCCTACGCAACCACGGGGGTGCCCACGATCGATGTGCCGATGGAGTTGAACCCACGCGACGGGCGTCACTGGCCGTTCATTGGCAGCGTGGTCGATTACCTGGAACGCCGCAAGGGGGGCCGTCCGCCAGCGCTTCCAACCAACCTGGCGTTGCCCTTCCCCTTCAGCTCAAAGCGCGAGGGCGAGGTCCCGCGCGCCGGCCCTTATGCCGCCTTCCTCGGCTCGGCCTACAACCCCACCTGGACCGAGTTTCATGGCAAGGCCACGCGCACGGTGCCCAAGACGCTGAACAATCAAAAGATCGATGTTGCCGAACCCTACGTCGGCATCAGCCCGGAGAGCCGCTTTGAGCTGGCCACCGCCACGGAACTGCCGACCGACATCACCCTCGACCGCCTGGATCGTCGCCGTTCCCTCTTGCAACAGTTCGAGGAAGCGCGCCGGAACAAGGAGAAATCCGGCGGCGGCGAGGCCTATGATCGCTATCAGGAGATGGCGTTCTCGCTGATTGGCTCGGAGAAGATTCGTCAGGCGCTCGATCTGAGCAAGGAATCGCCCCGGTTGCGTGAAAACTACGGAATGACTCTTTTTGGCCAGGGCTGTCTTAGCGCGCGCCGGCTGGTCGAGGCGGGCTCGCGCTTTGTCACCGTCTTCTGGGACGAATTTGGCCTGGCCGGCTCGGGATGGGATACCCACTGGGAACACTACCCGCGCATGAAGAACGAACTCTGCCCCGGCTTCGATCGCGCCCTCTATGGGCTGATCAGCGATCTCGATGCCCGCGGACTGCTTGACGAGACCCTGGTGCTATGCCTGAGCGAGCACGGGCGCACACCGAAGCTGAGCAAGGCCCGGAATGGCGGACGCGATCACTGGGCGAAGGTCTACAGTGCCTTGCTGGCGGGGGGTGGAGTGGCCCGCGGACGCGTGGTTGGCAAATCCGACCGCATCGCCGGCGAGGTGGCCGAGCGCCCGATCTCCCCCAAGGACATCCTGGCGACCGCCTACCATCTGCTCGGCATCGATCTGGAAACCACCCTGACCGATCGCACCGGGCGGCCGATTCCCCTGGTGCAAAATGCCGAGGTGATCGCCGACGCGCTGGCCTGATCCCTCCGCTCACGAGGGGACCAACCCCAGACGCCGGCGACGTTGGCCTGCGCAAAACGAGTGGGTCTTCTCTGTGCTCGACCCATGGCAGAGCGAGTTCCCTCGAGCGCCATGGCCGATCGTTTTTCTCTTATTCGATCTCGACAACCTCGCCGTTGGGTGTTAATTCCACCTCGCGCACCTTGCCGTTTTTGGCCTTGCCACGAATCTCGTAGTTGCCATTCGACAGCCTGCGCGCGTGGTCGAACTTGACTTCCGGCAACTTCTCCTTCGCCGTCTTGACGAGAGGTTCGGGCACCTGATCCAGAGGCACGACGACTGCCTTGCCGCCGCCCTCACTGCATCCGCTCGCCACCATGGATGCCCCGCCAACCAGGAGTACCAGCAGCAACCCCAGAAAAAGCCGACGCATCAGAAATCTCCTCCCACAACCTCACCCCCTGCACGGGTAGACAATGCCCGGTAGACCTGATGATCCATTGCTGTGCGCAGGAACTGCACATGGCCATCGACAAAGACGAAATGCGCTCCCTGACTGTGCTGGCTGGAGAATCCATTTCCTTCCGTCCCCGGGGACCCCGGCCCTCCAGCGCCCTCGAAGGTGTGGCCCAGCACAAAGCCAGAGGAAACCCATTCTCCGGGCTGTGCAGGCGAATTTGCCGACGTGACCATCGAGGCACTGGCGACAGCGCCGACCCACGTTGCCTCGGCCCAGCGAAAAGACCGCTCGCCCACCAGCATCGTCAGGCTGGTTCCATCCGTCACCTCGCCTATCGTCACCTTGCTGTTGCGAAAGAAGATACCCTCGCCATCGACCCCCGGTTCGCTCACACCGAAGTTGCCCACATAACTCGCAGCAGCCACCTCACAGATCGAGGCGATTGGCTTGCCCGCGAGGTCGTATTTTGTGGCGGTCCAGGTGGGCGACACACTATCCGACGGGCACACATAAGGTTTCAGAGGTTGCACCCGAGGAGCACTGTTGGCAGGTGCCTCAATGTTCTGGGTAAACTGGATGGCGTTGTAGAGATTCTGCTGCTCCATCTGCGGCAAGAGGAAGGCAGCCCACCCCCACCCCGGTCCGGTGTCGTTGCCCGCGGAATCATAACTCGAGATATAGCCAGGGGGAAAGGAGCGCGCGGTGTCGTGGTAATTCTGGAGCGCCAGGCCGATCTGTTTGAGGTTATTCACACATTGTGTTCGTGCCGCCGCCTCGCGCACCTTCTGTACCGCCGGCAGGAGCAGACCCATCAAAACGGCGAGGATCGCGATCACCACCAGAAGCTCGATAAGCGTGAATCCGCCCAACCGCTGGTCAAACGCTCGCGCTTGAACCTTGTTCACCAGTCGCATCAGACCCTCCATCCCGAAAGCCGATGGCGAGCATGTTGTCCCTCAAGACAGCGAACCAGGGAGGCAAACGAGTCCTCAGCGGACGGGTTTCCTCCTCGTCTGCCTCTGGATTCTAGCCAGGCTCGATGACAGGGAGATTGCAGTTAGATTACGCTTTCGTCATCTGCTCCGGAAAGGACATGGTGACCCGAGTACCCTGGCCCACCATGCTCTCGATATGCACCGTTCCGCCATGCAGTTCCACGATACTCTTGACGATGGCCAGACCCAGCCCGAGATTGCCGCCCGAGGAGGAGCGCACCTGATCCACCCGAAAGAAGCGATCGAAGACATGGGGAAGATGAGCGGCAGGAATGCCACAACCGCTATCGACCACCTCCACAATTGTCGCGCCAGGGTTTGCCAACGCACGCAGACAGACCGCCCCTCCCGGAGGCGTGTGCGTCAGGGCGTTCGCCACCAAATTGCAGACCGCTCGTTGAAACAGGGCACGGTTGAGGTTGGCACGGACCTTGCCTCGCACCTCGACCGTGAGCTCAATTCTCTTTTCGCTCGCCACCGCTTCGAAGAATTCACAGACCGTCGTCAGTTCCACGCCGACATCAAAGGTTTCTTTCGCAGTTTGCTTGCTGGGATTCTCGGCTCGCGCCAGAAAGAGCAGGCTATCGATGATCCGGGTCAAACGCAGACATTCCTCCAGATTGGAGCCAAGGACCTCCCGATACTGCTCGGGGGTGCGCGACCTGGCCAGAGCCACCTCGATTCCGCCGCGTAGATTGTTGACCGGGGTGCGAAGTTCGTGGGCAATGTCCGCAGAGAATCGCGCCAGCTGGGTGAAGGATTCTTCCAGGCGATCGAGCATGCCGTTGAAGGTGTTTGCGAGGGCGAGAAGTTCGGCGGGCAGCCCGTTGCGATCGATCCTTTCGCCGAGATTGGTGGGTTGAATACGCCGGGCCGTCGCCGTCACCCGGTGAAGCGGCTGCATGCCGCGCCGAGCGATCTGGTAGCTGATAGCGGTACAGGCCAGAAGAGCCACTCCGAGCACCGCCCACAGGTTCTTGCGATACTCCGCCAGGATCTCGACCTCCTGACTGCGATCCATCCCCACCTGAATCACGGCGGGCGAGCGCCCCATGCTGTCCCCCACCTGAACAGCCAGCACCCGAAAGGATCTCCCAAGAGGAGAGCGGACGTCACTCCCTTCGCTCGGCTCGGCGGTGGGAGCCCGGAATGCGGTGGGAGGCAACACCTGATCCATCCCAGGGGTCTGAAACCACACCTTCCCCTGGTTGTCGGTGATGCGCACATACACGTGCATCTGCCGGGCTTCCCACCCTCCTTCGATCTCCTGGCGAATGGCCGCGGTATCGTCGGGATCCTTCAGCAGAGCGACTCGCAGCACGCGCACCTTGTCGCCAAGAGTTTGATCGTCCTCAAGGTCCACGTTGCGGACCAACGCCCAGTAGAGCAGTCCGGTTGCCGCCAGGATCAGTAAAAAGGCGGAGCCGGCATTCCAGGCAGTCAGGCGAGCCGCCAGCGACCACGAGGACCGCACCGAGCGATCAGCCGCGTTCTTCAAGGACATAACCGACCCCGCGAACGGTGTGAATGAGCTTTTGATCGAAGGGATCATCCGCCTTGGCGCGCAGCCGGCGCACGTGAACATCCACCACGTTAGTGTCGCTGTCGAAGTTCACATCCCACACCTGTTCCGCAATCAGAGTGCGCGACAGAACCTCCCCCGTTCGCCGGGCCAGCAGAGACAGGAGTGCAAACTCCTTGGGAGTCAGGTCGAGGCGCTGTCCGGCTCGACTCGCTCGGTGACGGAGCAGGTCGATTTCCAGGTCTGCGACGCGCACCGTCTGCGGCTGGCGGGCGGGACACCGGCGCAGCAAGGAGCGAACACGAGCCAGGAGTTCGGAGAAGGCAAAGGGTTTGACCAGGTAATCGTCCGCCCCCAATTCCAGCCCCTTTACTCGATCGTCCACCGAGTCACAGGCGGTCAGAAACAATACGGGAGTTTGCCGTCCCTCCTGACGAACAGCCGCCACGAGCGCCCAGCCATCGAGCCCCGGAAGCATCACGTCGAGGATGACCACATCGTAGGCGATGGTGCGGAGCAGATTCAGGCCGTCGTCGCCGCGCGTGGCGAGATCAACCACAAACCCATTTTCCTCCAGCCCTCGCTGCAGGTAAGCAGCGGTCTTTCGCTCATCTTCCACGACCAGGATTCGCATGGCACGTCCCTTCACGCCCCTGCTCAGTTTACGAGCACTGTGACGAAGAAGAAGTTCGACCTTGACAGCCAATCGCCATGACGGGGTGGGAACACCACTCTCAGCGTGCGAGAACGAGTCGGCCCATGCTGGCGAGGAAGGGGCCCTTCAGCCCAGGGTCGAATTGCCCCCCCCAGGTCTGACCCAGCACTTCCAGCGCCAGCGCAGGCGAGAACGCCGACCGATACGGACGGGGCGCACACAATCCCTCCAGCGCCAGGCACGGAGCAACCAGCCGCGCCGCCAGCGGAATCTCCTCGCCGCGCAGCCGATCGGGATAACCTCGGCCATCGTAGCGCTCATGATGGTGCCGGATGACATCCCTCGCCATGTGCAGAAACCCCCACGCCGCGACATGCTTCGCCCCTGCAGCTCGAACCAGTTCCGCCCCCAGGTCGGGGTGTTGGCGCATCAATGCCTGATCGGCGGCGGAGAACGGCTCGTCAGACGCCGCGAGGCGATCAGGGAGCAACAGCCAGCCCACATCCACGAGCGGGACGGTCTGGACCAGCAACTCGACGAATCCCTCGGTCAACTGATCAGCATAACAGCCCTGGCGACGCAGTTCCGCCACCAGAGCATGGGTCCAGCGACGCAATCGTTCACCGCGCCCCGCCTCGAACCGCTGACGTTGTTCCTGCAAGCGCATCAGGGCAGTCACAAGTACCTCCGTGGCGGCGCTCGCTTCCTCGCGGACGTCTCGGGGAAGTTGCGCGAGGAGCTGCCGGAGGGTTTCGGTCTGCCTTGCTCCCGCGCGCAGGCGCAGCATCTCGTCGATGCGCAAGCGCAAGGTCAGGGCAGTCACCGGCCGCACCAACCAGTCGTCCGCCCCCGCGTTCAGCAGGTGAATCAATTCATGTGGCGTTTCAGCATCGAGCAGCAAGAGCACTCCGGGGTGATCGTCGCCCTGCACCACCCCCACCTGTTCGGCGAGGGAACCGCAGGATGCGCGCAGGAGCACGCTGGAGAGGATCAGCAAGGCATGCTTGCCCCGGCGCAGCGATTCCAGCGCCTCCGGCCACGCGGACACCTCCTCGCTCACCAGTCCCATCCCCTCCAGCACCTTGCGACACTGGAACTGGGTCCAGCGATCCTCCACCACGACCAGGACGCGCGACGCGAACTCGACGGGCCGGGGGGAAAGTGTCGATGGCTGGTCAATCCGCAGCAGGTCCCAGGCAGCCTCCAGAGGGGTTTGATAGCGCGCGGCAGGATCGACCGCCAGCAAGCGTTGCAGCACCCGGTCGAGATCAGGGGGAAGGGTGGGATCGATGGCGCAGAGGCTGGGGAGTTCGCCCAGGCGCAGGGCGAGCGCCTCGGAGACGGTCTCCTGCACAGGGAACGGCGTTTCCCCCAGCACACACCAGAAGAGCAATCCTCCCACTGCGTAAAGATCACTCCGAATATCGACCGGTGCCTCCAACCGCAGCTGTTCGGGGGCGAGATACTCCAGAGTGCGCCCCGGAGGATGCGCCACCTCGCTCTGGGTGAGATCGACATCGAGCAGACCCACGCGTCCCTCGGGACTCACCAGAACATTCCACGGGGTGAGATTGCCGTGATACAACCCCACCCCGCGCAGCTCCTCCAGCGCAAGCAGCACCTGGCCGAGAAGATCGCACACCTCTGCCGGGGCGAGCCCTTCGCGACTGCGCACGTAGCTATCCAGGTCCGTCCCCTCGTGTAGCTCCAGAACCAGGTAGGACAGGGTCGTGCCCTCACTGGGATCGCGTTCCTCCCCCTGGTCGAGCAGGCGCACCACGCCCTGCGCATTCAGTCGAGCCAGGGCAGCCAGGACGTCCGGGTTGAGCGGACGTGCCAGAGTCAGTACCTTGATCGCTACTCGGCGGCGCAAGGTGAGATGCTCGGCGAGAAAGACCACTCCCGTTTCCCCGGTGCGCAAACGCTCCAGCACGCGATACGAACCCAGGACCAGGCCAAACGTGGTCCCAGCCTCCAGGCGACCGGCCTGATACTCGGTGAGCAGGCCGTGTTCGACCAGCGCACGCAGACAGGTCGACTGTTCAGAACACTTCTGAATCTGCCGAAGCGCCTCGTCGGGAAGACGCTCCCAATCCTGAGAAACGATCAAGCGCCGCTCCAGCAGAGTTTGCACAAGGTGAACCATGACCCGGGATCCCGGCGTGGAGCTTCTCGGAACTTTCACTCTTCCCTACCATACAGAGTTGACTTTCTCCTTGCACCGGACGGCAGGGGAGTTACACTCAAACTCGCTCGGTCGCCTTCTGGTTTGTGCTCATCTTGTCGGAGTGATACATGGCTCCCAGACACCGCGTGTTTGTCACCCGGGTGATTCCCGAGGCGGGTCTCAAGCAGATCCAGGAACAGTGTCACGCCGAGATCTGGCCCGACCCGTTACCCCCCCCTCACGACGTGCTGCGCGAGAAGGTGGCGAACTGCGACGGCCTGGTGTCTCTTCTGACCGACCGCATCGATGCTGCCTTGCTCGATGCCGCCCCGCAGCTGAAGGTGGTGAGTAACTACGCGGTCGGGTTCAACAACATTGAGATCAAGGCCGCCACTGCGCGTGGCATTTGCGTGGGCAACACCCCGGGCGTGCTCACCGATGCCACCGCCGACATGGCGTTCTGTCTTCTGATCGGAGCCGCCCGACGTCTGGTCGAGGGACATCAGTACACGCTCTCGGGGCAGTGGAAGACATGGGAACCACTCGGACACCTCGGACAGGATCTGGTAGGCCGCACGCTCGGCATCGTGGGGATGGGGCGCATTGGCTACGCCCTGGCCAAACGCTGCCGCGGCTGGGAGATGAAGATCCTCTACCACGATGTCCACCGCAATGAGCACGCGGAGAAGGACCTGGGCGCCACCTCGGTGGGGTTTGATCAGCTTCTGGCGGAGTCGGATTTTATCTCGGTGCACACCGATCTGAACGATGCCACGCGCGGATTGTTCAACGAGAAACGTTTCAAGCAGATGAAGCCGACCGCGATCTTTATCAACACAGCGCGGGGGCCGATTGTGGATCAGAAGGCGCTGTACAACGCCTTGAAAGCGGGAACGATCTTCGCAGCCGGGTTGGATGTGACCGATCCGGAACCACCCGCGCTCGACGAACCGCTCCTGCGCTTGCCCAATATCATCATCGCCCCGCACATCGCCAGCGCGACAGTGGGGACTCGCAACGCCATGGCAGACATCTGCGCACGCAACTTGCTCGCGGGGCTGAATGGGCAGGATTTGCCAGCGTGGGTCAATCCCGAGGTCGCGAGCACCCGGCGTCGGTAAGGTGTTTCACCGACAAGGAATGGCTCTCAGTTCACGCACTCGATGGTGAAGTCCGGCGTGGGGAGGTCGAGACGCCCCTCGGGCGTCGGCGGGGTGAGCTCGGCACGCGCGACGGCGACGGAGCGCGGGGCATCGATGCCAATACGAACCCGATTGCCCTTCACTTCGAGGATGGTGACGACGATGTTGGAGCCGATGCACAGCTTTTCACCCGGCTTCCGACTGAGCACAAGCATGATGAGAATCCTCCGTGACAAGAATCTGGGTGGTTTCCACTCTCAATCCAATAGTAGGGTCGGTCACTTTCAGCAGACAAGGGGTTCGCGAGAAGCTGAACAAAAAAGTTACAAACCGTCGAGGGAGTCTTCCCTCGACGGTGTCTGCTAGCGCAGCCGGCCAACGGCAACCCCACGCATCTTCTTGGCGATGATGCGCTTCTTGGCGCGCAGATGCTGTTTGCGTTTCTTGGCCGCCTTGGTTTGCGGTCGTAAGCGAGGCATGATGTATTTCTTTCCTCTGCAAAGAAAGCCCTGGCGCACCAGGGAAGTCTCCCTGTTCGCTCGGAATCTCTCCGAACGCGCGCCATTCTTTTTCACTCCCTTTAGGGTATAACTCCCCCGGTCCAGGGCAAGCCCGAACGCTCGCCATCGGGGCAGGCACTCATAACATAGTCGCCAGGACGCAATTTCTGAACCTCTCTGAGCGAGCGGCAACGATGGCATTCACCAAAGCAGAACCAGGCACAACAAGGATCGGCTGGATTGGCACCGGCGTGATGGGCCGCTGGATGTGTCAGCATTTGATGACCAAAGGCTACCGTGCGACGGTGTACAACCGCAGCAAGGAAAAGGCGCAACCGCTGCTGGACGCCGGCGCGGCCTGGGCCGATACCCCCAAACAGGTGGCCGAACACTCCGATCTGGTCTTTGCCATTGTCGGCTTTCCGACCGATGTGCGCGAGGTCTTTCTCGGCGCCAACGGCGCCCTCCAGGGGAGCAAACCGGGGACCATTCTGGTGGACATGACCACCAGCGAACCTTCTCTGGCGTGTGAGATTCACGCGACAGCGAAGACGCGCGGCGTCGGGAGTGTGGATGCCCCAGTTTCCGGCGGCGATGTCGGTGCCCGCAATGCTGCTCTCTCGATCATGGTGGGAGGGGAGTCAGAAACCGTCGAGGCGATCCAGCCCGCCCTGGAGTGCATGGGGAAAACGATCGTCCACCAGGGCGGACCCGGCGCTGGCCAGCACACCAAGATGGTCAACCAGGTTTTGATCGCCACCAACATGATTGGCGTGTGCGAGGCATTGCTCTACGGTTACAAGGCCGGGCTGGACCTGACCACCGTTCTGCAATCGGTCGGCTCGGGGGCGGCGGGCAGCTGGTCGCTGAACAACCTGGGACCGCGCATCATCGCGCGCAACTTCGAGCCGGGCTTCTTCGTCGAACACTTCATCAAGGACATGGGAATCGCCCTGGCCGAGGCCAGACGCATGAACCTGTCACTCCCCGGACTGGCGCTGGCGCACCAACTCTATGTTGCCGTCCAGGCCCAGGGATACGGGCGTAAAGGAACGCACGCGTTGATGCTCGCCCTGGAATCCCTGAGCGGAATCAAACGGTAAGCCGAGCGCCGTTCCTTTACGCAGCGTTTTGCCGAGCGGTTTTCTCGTCACGACTGGCCGGCCGAGGCTGCCCTGGTATTTCCCGAGGGCGTGCTCGTTTCACTCCCCAGCGAGGGTTCGCCTGGATCCTGAATGCCGTTGCCGTTGATGTCGAGAAAACCGCTGTCCATGGCGTTGCCCCCGCCGCTCGCCGTCCGATAAGTCGCAAACAGTCCGCTCGCCCCCGGCTCGGGGAGACTGAAGAGGAGATCCACCACGGCCACCGCCGGCTTGCTGGTTGCTGAATACTGCCCCGCTCCAAAGAGCTGCGTCAGCAGGATCGCCAGCTGGCTATCATTGTTCGGCAGCGTAAGGGACGGTGGCGCCGACGATGGCGGCACTTCTGCGGAAACGGGCGTGAGCAGCGAAAAACCACGAATCTCGAAATCGACAAGGGTGCCGGCGAAGGACAGAGTCGTGCCCGACGTCTGCACACTGTAAGGAACGAACCCTTCTTGCACCGTGGCACCCGCAGCAAAGTCAAACGTCGCGCCAAAGCCCGGCCCCACCACGAGCGGCGCTCCAAGAGACGCTCCGCTACTATCGAACAGACCCACCACCAGTTGATTCGACGCATTGTAGTAGGCGACGCCGAAGTTGCCCGCCGCATCCACGTCCAGCGCAGGACGGGCCGTGAACCCGACATCGGTGGTGAGCGTTTGAGGCGAGCTAACAAGGGGAGCCGCGCTAGGGGTGAGACCTTGGTGGACGATACTTGTTTGCAGGTTGTACTGTCCACTCGACTGATCGAGGTAGACGATGCGCCACTCGTTGGTTCCCGGAATGTTGTCGGCAACCAGTTGCGAAGGAACCGCCGAGTTAACAATTTGAGAGGCACCGACAGCCCCGTTTGCCTGAATGATGCGGAGTGAGGTTTTTGCCGTCCCTGAAGGAAAGATGGTCGGCACGAGCAGGGCGACTCCCTCGTCATTGAAACTCACCATGCTCAACACCGGTCCGGTCGAACTAATGCTCGTCGTCGAATTGGAGCTCACATTCTCGAACGAGGCGTAGAGGGTGAAGACACTGCGGTTGGTCAAGCCATTGCTGGTCGCCTGGTTGTAAGCAACGAGAATGCGACCCGTGGAGGAGAGTGCAATGGAGGGATCGGATTCAACGCGCACACTGGAGCCGATAGAGACCGTGGTTCCATAAGGAGTGCCATCCGCGAGGTAACGCTGCATCCCCAGATCCGCCAGACCGGAATTATTAGGAAGGCCATCGTAGACCACGGCAAAACGGCCCTGCGCATCCATCGACACATCCACCTTCACCGGGTGTGCCGGGTCGAACGCAAGGGGACTGGCGGTCACGGTAATGACGTCGCTCAGGAACGATCCGTCCTTGTCCAGGAGTCTCGCCTTGACCACTTCGGAGGTTGTGCTGGGAAACTCCGTCCAGGCGATCACAAAATGATCACCATTGCCTGCAATGGCCACCTGCGGCGGGTAGTTCGCCGCGATTCCCTGCAAACCCGAGATTGGGGTAGGATCGGTGAGCGGCCCCACGGAGGTGCTCAGCACCTGCCGTTCTTCCAGACACTCCACATTCAGTCGCGGCCACCGCGTTTGTTTGCCTTGATTCCTGCCTACACGGTGTAACAGCATGGCATCAAACCTCAGGAGAAGATCACGCCCAGAGCACAGAGAGGAGCGCTTCAAGTCTAAGTCAAAATCGGCGGAAAATGGCAAACCCGGTCACTTTTTTCTGCTGCGGAAGAATTGAGGGGAGACGAGAAGGTTCGCTCTGGAGAAAGGATGCTGGTTCCCACAAACTGAGCGAGAAAGCCGCCTGGCGCGACAGCGCTCATGTCACGAATTGGACCGCCTCGACTCTCAGAGCCCGTGACCGAACGGACGCCACTCGCCCGGGCGATAGAATGCGCTTGATCGCTCCTTGCTCTCTGCCACGAAGGATACCACCATGGCCCGGCTTGAGATTACTCAGATCGATCATGTCTCGGTGTTGATCACCAACCTGGAGAAGAGTCGTTATTTCTATCGCGAGGTGCTTGGCCTCAAGGAGATCGCCAAGCCAAAGACATTCGACTTCAGCGTCCTGTGGTTTGATCTGGGCAATCAGCAACTGCACCTGCTCCTCAAACCGCAGCCGGACACCGTGAGCCCGCGTCACTTCGCCCTGCGGGTCAAGGATGTTCCGGCAGCGCGCCTCTACTTTCGGGAACGAGGCATCCCCACCGAAGAAACCACCCCCATTCCGCGTTGTGATCGTTTTTTTATCGCCGATCCGGACCGGAATCGGATCGAGATCATCCAGTGGCTGGAGCCCTACGACCCGATCCGGAGCGGAGCAGCAACCCTTGATGGGGAACCAGCGGTCTGACGCTTGTGGGTCACTTGCTTTCGGCGGGCTTTTCCGCAAGCAAGCGCTCGACCAGGTCCATGGCCTGCTTGCTGCTCTTGATCCCGCCGTCGAGTTGGGCCTCGCGAACCGCATCGAGGAGCTTCTTGAACTGGGGCCCTGGCTTCAGCCCACGCCGCATCAGATCGTGCCCCGTGAGCAACGGCGGCGGATCGAGTTCCTCCTTCGACCATTCGCGCAGGAGCTGTTCGCAATACTCGACATGGTCGGTACTGCGTCCCGAGGCGAGCGCATCGGCGCGGTGCAGGGCGAGCAACTCCTCGATGCCGGGGTGAATGAGCATCATCTTCAATTTGCACGTGCGCATGGTGCGGGCATCGGCGAGAAACTGATGCTTCTCCACCAGCCATTCGATGCGGGTCTGCTCCTCGTTCGAGAGACGTAAGCGCTCGCAAATAGCGCCGGACATGCGCCGGCCCACGTGCTCGTGGTTGTAGAAGGTGTAGCGATCCGGGGTTCGGCCCACGGTGCGCGGCTTCCCCACATCGTGAAGTAGCGCGGCAAAGGCGAGCGGAAACGAGGCATCCGCAGGCAACGATTCCAGCACGCGCAACACATGGTCCCACAACGTGCCGGTCGGCGCGAGAGGCGGCCCCTGAGGCAAGGCCACCATCGCCAGAATTTCCGGCAGAACGGGAGCCGTCAGCCCCAGATCGTGAAACAGGCGCATCCCCCAGGCGCGGCGCGAGGCCAGGAGGAGTTTGCGCAATTCGTCGGCGATGCGCTCAGCGCTCACCACCACGATCTGTTCTGCCATCTCCCCAATTGCCTGGGCAGTTCGCTCCTCCAGGCGCAGCCCGAAGCGCGTCGCGATTCGCACCGCACGAAGCATCCGCAACTTGTCCTCGGCGAAGCGTGCATGCGGATCGCCAATGGCGCGTAGCACTCCTGCCTTCAGATCCTCCAGTCCGCCCACATAATCGATGATCTCCCCACTGAGCGGATCCTTGAACATGCCGTTGATGGTGAAATCACGCCGCCGCGCGTCCTCCCGGGGGGTCGAGAAGACGATCTCGTCGGGCCGGCGCCCATCACTGTAACTGCCATCGCTGCGGAAGGAGGCCACCTGCACCACGAGGGAGTGCCCCGCCACGCGCGGCCCGATCACCTCGACCACCCCGAAACTCTCCCCGACCGCCACGGTATGGCGAAAGAGCCGACGTACTTCCTCGGGGCGCGCATTGGTCGCCACGTCGTAATCCTGCGGGACCAGGTTGAGCAGTTCATCGCGCACACACCCGCCCGCCCACAGCGCCTCATACCCGGCCTGGCGCAGGCGCTGCACGACCTCGATTGCAAAGTTCCGCTCGCTCACTGGGGGTGCCATGTTCGCTCGTTCACTCCTCCTCCTCACTCGTCTCGTTCACGAGAGATTCGGGAGTCGCCGTCTCGCTCGCTTGACTCGCTTCGCCCTTCACCCAGATCAGCAGATGGTTGCGTCCGTAGCGGCGATCCTCCCACTCCTCGGCCCGCGGCAAGTTGTGCAGGGGCGCATCGTGTTCGCTCTGGAGGACCAGCACCGACTCGTCAGCCAGTTTCTCCTGCAAGGTGGCTACCAGATTCATGAGCGCATCCAGGCGCGACTCGAAGTCAACAAAGGGAGGACTGAGAAAGACGTTCACCGGTTCGGTTGGGGGCCGCCAGCGTTCGATCCAGCGATACACATCGGTGCGCGCAATCTGAACCTTGTCGCCCACGCGGAACTCACGAATGTGCTTTTCCAGATCGGCAATAAGGCGAAAGTCGCGTTCGACGAGCAGGGCCGAGCGGGCGCCGCGACTGATCGCTTCCAGCCCGACGACGCCGGTGCCAGCGAACACATCAAAGAAGGGACGCTCGGGGATGGCATTGCCCAGGATGCTAAAGAACGCTTCGCGCACCATCTGGGGAGTGGGGCGAAGGTTGGAGTCCACCGTGCAGGTCAACTTGCGGCCGCGCAGCGTGCCGGCAACAATTCGCACTTGAGTTCGCATGAGAGGTTCCCCAGAAGATCAGGAAATCATCTGCAGCTAAGCAGAAATTTCCTCGCAGTACAAGGGTTCTCATGCGTCACCGAGGCCCCGAGGCGCACCTGCTCACCTTCCCGGCCCGGGCGCGGGAGCCGGAGCGGACGGCGCGGGTAGCTGGGCGGGCGTTTCGGAATTGCTCACAGCCGCCGGTCGGGCACAGGCCGCTCCCGTGAGCAGCAAGAGCCGCACCTGCGCCTTGTTGTGCGCCCGAATAATGTTGAGCGCACTCAAATGGGCCGCTTCCAGCCCCCGGATGGCTTGCATGACCTCGTTGGTCGAACTCCCCTCGATGCGCTGCGTCAGCCGCAAGTTGCTCAACTGATAGGTCTTGTCCGCGTGGCGAATCTGCTCCAGGGTGTGACTCATCTGATCCTGAGCGCTCAAGATCAACTGCTGCGATTCCTGCACGCCCAGAGTCAACTTGCCCCGCAGATCCTGGTAGGTCAGATGCACCTGAGCCAGGTTCGCCTGCGCCAGGCGCCGCTTCTCCTTGGCCAGGAGAAATTCACTCAGGTTCCAGCGCATTTGCAAACCCATGTCCCAGCGATTGTCCCAGGTGGTACTCGCCCCCGGCCCTGCGCCAAACGCCCCCTCGATCATGCGCATCTCCACGATGGGGAGATACTGGCTCAACCCGGTGGATTTCTGCAAGCCGCCCTCGACAGTGGCGAGCAACCCCTCGATCTCGCGAATCCCCGGCCCGGTCGCCAGAGCGCGGTTGACCAGTTCCTCTGGAGAGACGTGGGCATCGATCAGTTCCACCGGCACCAGGCGCGCATCCACCGGAATGAGTTTGACATCCGGGCCCAGCCCCAGAAGATAGGCGAGTTTGGCAGCCGCCGCATCGCCCTGCTGCCGAATATGGGCGAGCGCCTGCAGCCGCGCCGTGGTCTGCACCTTGATGCTTTCGACCATGATCTCGGCGCTCTTGTCCTGCTTGTAAAGCGCCTCCGCCCACTTCAGCAGAGCCGTCTCGTGCGCAGCCAGGCGCTGCAGGATCACCTCGGCGGTCCGGGCACTGAGCAGATCAATGTAGGCGGTCGCTGCTTCCTGCAACGTCTCGGTGGTCAACTGGGCGACATCCCCTTGGTGCTGCCAGACCTTGCGCTCGGCGTTGATCTGTTGAAACGTTCGTTCGCGCAGATCAAACTTGGTATCCAGGGTCACTCCGGGCCAGAGGGCGCCCGTGCTGGAATGAATGACCGAACCGTCCTGGTTCTGGATGCCCCCCTCGTGCCGATAGTACGCCATCCCCAGATTGAGCGCTGGCAGCCAGGCCTTATCGACCAGGTCCTTGTTGACATGGCTCTCCTGCAAACGGGAGCGTGCCAGCAAGATCTGATTGTTCTGCCCCTCCGCCAGACGCAGCACGGTGTCCAGATCAATGGGGAGGTCGCGCTGCTTGGCGGGCGGAGTCTCCTCGGGTGCCGCCAGTCGCGTGGTGCGTTGCGGTGAGGAAGTCGGAGGCGCCGCGGCAGGGGTGCTGATCTCGGGGGGCGGCGAGTGACTCGCCGGCGTGCCAACCTCGACAGTCGCTGCGCTGGCAGGGGTGATGATTGCAGGCGCTCGCGACGAGGGGGTAACCCAGGCCAGCGGATCCGCGCACCCAGCGCAGAGCAGCGGGGCCACCAGGGTGGGGACCCTCCAGCGCCGCGAGCACAGCAGCAACCGGGCAAGGCGGCGAAGGCTGGCAGGTTTCATGGGACCGCTCCGACCGTACCTCAGGAATCGAGAGAACCATTTCTTTCTATTGCATCGGCTATCGCAACAAAAACCTTTGTCCTTTGTGGGCGCTTTGCCTCAAGAGAGGACATTCTTAGCCAATGAACTTGCCAGGACATACGCCCCGCGACCGCCTCCCCCGCGCGGCACAAAGGCGCCCTTCACCGTTCCCTTCCCCCGTGTTATAAGAGCCGAAAGGAATCCTCGGCGCGCAAGGTTGCCTCCCCGCGCCGCTCACTTTACGAGAGTTTCAGAACTCACGTCGGAATTCGGGAGAAGGCCAATGCGGAATTCTTGGTATGCTCTGCTGGCCCTGTTGTTCGTGACCCTCACGAGCCGGGCACAAACCTCTACCTTGCCCACCCAGACGCCCCCTGCCACTCCGCCGGCCACCGTGCAACCGGCCACCCCGGCTCTCGATCCCACCCACAACGCCCTGGATCGCCACCTGATCCGCTGGCACGACGAGATGCAAAAGGTGCAAACCCTGGCCATGCGCTGTGTCCGCGATGACATTTCCAAGGTGTACAGCACCAAGGACACCTTTGAGGGCACCATTCACTTCCTCAAGCCCAACTATGTCATCCTGCAAATGCAGAAGAAGGGCAAGCCAGAGATTTTTGAGAAGGTCATCAGCACGGGTACCTATCTCTACCAGTTTGTCCCGGCGCAGAAGGAAATTCGCGTCTACCAGGCGCTCAACCCCAAGTCGGGCCAGGCGACCGATGACAATGCCCTGTCCTTCCTCTTCGGCATGAAGCCCGAAGATGCCAAGCGCCGCTACGATCTGAAACTGGCCAAGGAAGATCAGCACTACATCTATGTCGACATCAATCCGAAACTCCCCGGCGACAAGGCGGAGTTCATGAAGGCGCGTGTGGTGCTGAACAAGGATAACTTCCTGCCGCGCCAGCTGTGGTTCCAGCAACCCAACACCGACGAGGTAATCTGGGATATTCCGGTTATCCAAAGTGGGGTGAAGCTGGAGAAGAAAGACTTCGCCGCGCCGACTGTTCCCAAGGACTGGAAGATGGTCCAGGGGCAAGCGCCGACGACGGAAACCCCGCCGCGCGTGGTGCGTCCCACCAATCGCTGAGCGCACTTGCCTGAAACCAGACAAGGCTCGTCGCAATCTCGTCCGCTCCGCTGCCATCTGGCATCTGGGAGGAGGCGAGTGGCAACGAGCCTCGTCGGTATTCAGAAACTGGCTTCGGCTCAGACCGCCGCGCAGGGGCGGGTGGCGCCTATGCTTTCACGCGCTTGAGCACCAGGAGTGCCATTCCACTCTTATCGGGAGCGCTAAACTCCTTTGGTCGCGCCAGGTTTTTGGTGGGATCGGAAGGAGCGCAGATCTTCAACATCTCACCTTCTAACAGGTAGATCCCCGGAGCCACCTTCCCCTTGAACTCCCCATTCAGGGGCGTTAACTCAATCTCCTTCGGTTTTTTGGCACTGTCGAGCTTGAACGAGAACTCCAGGGTGTCCGGGTTCTCGTTGGGGAGTTTCAAGGTGAGTTTGTCCTTGTCGATGACGACTGTGGCATCTTTCACCGGGGCTTTATCGCCATCGGTGACGATCTCCACCACCTCCCATTTCCCCTGCACCTTGTCCCGATCGGATTTCGCTTCCTGCGCCGGCATGGCGGTCAGCACAGCCAGGATCAGGCCAACGCTCCCCACCCATCGCTCCCACATGCGCGCCACTCCTTAGTTCTCCTCGCGAGGCAACAGATCGAGTAATTTCAATGTCTCCAGCGCCCGTTCGGCCAGGCGGAGCAACCGCGCCCCACGAGCAGACGTGGGGGTAGCCGACGAAGGCATGGCCGCTTCGGGGACTTGCTTGCCTACCTGAATCACCCGGGCGGTGGCTTTCCCCTTCTCCTGGCCGGTCTGAATCGTCGCCAGCACCCCGTAGGGCAGCTCCTCGAAGGGAAGCGGTTTCCCATCCTGGAACACCTTCACATCGTCGGGAACTTTCAGAATGGTTTCGGTCTGCGGCCCCTTGTTGCCTGGGCCGATCACCACCACCTCGCGATCCGTGTAACCCACCCGGCGCAGTTCCCCGGTCACTCCTTCGCGAGTGGCTGGAGGGGGCGTGTGGCCCGCATCCGGTGGGGTCGGCGGAGTCAGCGGAAGAATTTGCACCACCTGGATCGAGCGCGCGAACAGCTTGCCGTCCTTCTCTTCGAGATCGATCCGCAGGCGCTTGCCGACGACAACATCGCTCAGGCGCCCCGGCGACCGGCCCACCTGAAACTGGGTATTCGGGGTGAGCACAACGGTAAGGGGACGGCCGCGCCGCCCCAGACCGCGTTGGTCCAGGTGCACCTCGTTCTTCTCGGGATCGACGCGCACCACCACACCACGCACATCAGCGCCCCGCAGCAACCCTGCGGGAGAGAGGAGCACAAGCATCAGCGTCAGGAGTGGCACCATTCGCATGAGCATTTCTCCGTGAGATCGTCCCTGAAGCCTCGTCGTATTGTACGGGATTCGCCCCGTGGTGGGAACCATCGCTCCTTGCCGGCGCCACAACCCCTCCCTAGTGTAACCCTGCAATGAAACCGCCGTTACCTTCCCTCACCCCTGATCGGTCCGACGAGCAGCTGCGTCAGACGCTGGAACAAGCCGGTTGGCGTTACACCCGCCAGCGCCAGGCGGTCTATGCTTACCTGCACTCGGTGGATACTCACCCCACCGCCGAGCAAGTCTACTGTGCGGTGCGCCGGGAACTCCCCAATATCAGCCTCGCCACTGTCTACAAGGCGCTCGATGCCCTGGTGGATGCAGGATTGGCGGCGCGGCTGGTCAGCGACGATGGCATTGCGCACTACGATGGTCGCAGCGATGCGCATTATCATTTGCGCTGCCTGGAAACCGGCGAGGTTCGCGATCTCCCGCTCCCCTACGATCCGACATTGATCGAACGGCTGGCGCCCGAACTTGTTGAACGTCTGCGCCGCGAGGGATTCATCCTCACCGGTCATCGCCTGGAGTTGCTCGGCCACTTCGAGAAGCCCTGAGTTTCCTCCTTTCGCTGTCGGTTGACTCTTTTGCTTCTCCCTGCCTATTACTAACCATGATCTCTCCGCTGCTCAACGGAGAGCAGGGATTCGATTCGGTACAACACCGTTTTCGAGGGAAGGAGCACGGAGCCGATGCGCGCCATGCTTGGTTTGTGTGTTGCCCTGGTGGGCGGAATGACCGTGGTGGGCACGATGCGAGCCGCGGAAAACGTGCCGGCCACCTGGCCTCAATGGCGCGGCCCCACGCGCGATGGAATGGTGGGCGGCCCCAGCTGGCCGAGCAGCTTGAAAGGCGACGCCCTGAAACCGCTCTGGCGCCTGGAGCTGGGCGATGGCTATTCCAGCCCCATCGTCAGTGCCGACAAGGTCTTTGTCACCGAAACGATCGACAAGAAAACCGAGCAGGTGCGTGCCCTCGAGCGCAAGACCGGGAAAGAGCTGTGGCGCGTCAGCTGGCCCGGAGCGATGAGCGTTCCCTTCTTTGCCCGGCGAAATGGCTCGTGGATTCGGTCGACCCCGGCCTACGATGGCGACAATCTGTACGTCGCCGGGATGCGCGATGTCCTCGTCTGTCTCGACGCGAACAGCGGTAAGGAACGCTGGCGCGTCGATTTCACCCAGCGCTACAAGACTCCGCTCCCCGATTTTGGCTTTGTTTGCTCCCCGCTCGTGGTGGGGGATGCCCTCTATGTGCAGGCCGGCGCCTCCTTCCTGAAGCTGAACAAGAAAACGGGCGAAACTATCTGGCGCTCTCTGAACGATGGGGGCGGGATGATGGGCAGCGCCTTCTCCTCTCCTGTGCTCGTCACGCTGAAAAAGAAGGAGCAGCTGCTGGTCCAGACACGCCAGAAGTTGACAGGGGTGGATCCCGACGACGGCAAGGTGCTCTGGTCGCAGGCCATCCCGGCCTTCCGCGGGATGAACATCCTCACCCCCACCCTCTACAACGACCAGGTTTTCACCAGCGCCTATGGAGATAAAACCTATCTCTTCGATGTGAGTTTAACCGAGAAGGAACCGACGGTGAAACCGGTGTGGTCGGCGAAGATCGAGGGGTACATGTCCACCCCGGTGATCATCGGCAAGCACGCCTATCTGCATCTGCGCAACAAGCGCTTCACCTGCATCAACCTGGAAACCGGGCAGGAATGCTGGAAAACGCGCCCCTATGGCGAATACTGGAGCCTGGTGGCGCAAAAGGATCGGATTCTGGCGCTCGATCAACAAGGGATCCTCTATCTGATCAAGGCCAACCCGGAGAAGTTTGAACTGCTCGATGAGCGCAAGATTAGCGATGCCGAAACGTGGGCCCATCTCGCCATCTGTGGCGAGGAACTCTTTATCCGCGAACTGAAGGCAATTGCTGCCTATCGCTGGACTGAAACAGGCAAGTAAAGACCACCTCTCCGCCCTTCCGTGCCTGCTGGGAACAAAGCGCAGCTCTGCCGAGCCCTGGATCCCTGAAGATCGGCTCGGCAGAGCTGCGCTCGGTTCTCTCGCCAATCCCTTTTTCACCGGCGCGCGTACAGCTGGCGAATCGTCGGAATCAAATAATCCTGAAACGCTCGGTCGAAATCGTAGTGCGGTTCATGTCCCCAGTCGCGTCGAGCAGCGCCATCATCCACATCGGCGGGCCAGTGATCAAGAATGGCCTGCCGCTTCACATCGACCTTGGTGGTGATGGTGGCCTGCGGAAAGGCACGCAGCGTTACTTTCTGAATCTCCTCCGCCGAGGGAGCAAAGGCGCCGATGTTGTACACCGTTTGCGTCAAGCGCTCGCGGGAAACGCGCGCCAACTTCAGCAAGGCATCGATTCCGTCGGGCATCGCCATGAACGGAATTCGTGTGTCGGGACGGACAAAACAGGCATAGGGCTCGCCCTTGGCGGCCGAATGGATCATCTCAGGCGCAAAGTCGGAGGTGCCCCCGGAGGGGATCGTCTCGGCGGAGATCAACCCGGGAAACCGAATACAGCGACAATCGACCTTCCCTGAAAGCGTCTCGGCAGCCAGCTGTTTGTAGAAATTGCCATAATAACGGCCCAGGTGCTCGCAGTAGAGCTTGTTGCAGCCGTACATCGTCGTCGGGGTGGTGTATTCGTTTTCCTTGACCTTCCCCGCGCGCATCTTCTCTTCGAGGCTGGGCAAGCCATAGATGGCGATCGAGGACGGGTAGAGAAAGCGCACCGGCCGACCGTGTGATTCGCCCTGTTTCTGGGCAAAATCGAGCATGTTCAGCGTGCCTTCGACATTGACCCGATGGGCCGTCACCGGGGCAAACTCGCTGCGCGTGGAAAGGAGAGCCGCCAGGTGGAAAATCAGATCCACCTCGTACTCGGCCAGAATGCGATCGAGCATCTGCGCATCGAGGATCGACCCCAGAAACTGCTGCTGCACCAGGGGCGTCAGGGGCGGGGGGAGTGGACGCAGATCGAGGGTGATCACCGCAATGTCGGGATCCTTGCTCAGCCGGGTAATCAAGCCATGGCCGATCTCGCCACTCGCCCCTGTGATGAGCACGACCGGTCGACGAATCATGCAAGACTCCTGCAAGCCGCGCGACAGGAGTTCCCCCCTGTCTCACACCTCGTTAGAGGAAATACAACATCTGCACACAGGCCACACTGTTGAACAGCGCATGGAGCACCATTGGCGCCACCAGCCCTTGTGTCCGCTGGGCCAGCCAGCCCAGAACCACCCCCAGCACAAAGAGCGGCACTGGGGCGGGCCACGCCGAATGAACCATCGCAAACATCAGAGCAGTCACATACACGCTTGGCCACCGTCCCGTGGGATCGTGGCGCTCCACCATCAGAAAACCAGGGAGCATCGTCAGCACAAAGAGCTGAGGTGCCAGCGCCTGCGCCCACTGGGCGACGGTCCCCTCGGAGAGGACCACCGACCACTGCTCTCTGGAGACCATCACCGGCGCAAGCAACGCCCAGACAATCACCACCAAACGGACCGCCAATCGCTCCTGAGCCCAGCGCAGCAACAGCCCGCGGAAAATCATCTCTTCCAGAAGCGGCGCAGCAATCATCGACAGGAACACGATCATCCCCAGCTCGGCCGGCACCAGATGATTGCCTCGCGCCAACCGCTCAAATTCATGCTGTCGCACCCCCTCGGGCACCACCTTTTGCCACAGCCACCCCACCAGCAGATGCAACCCCAGCACCCCCGGCATAACGAGCAACCATAGCCCCGCACCGAGTGCGGCATGGCGCGGTGCACGGTCCAGTGTCAGACCCATGTCACGAGGAGGCATGCGGTTCAGCACAAAGAACAGCAGCGGGATTGCCACCACCTGCAACGGCAAGGCGAGGGTGGAGGTCAGAAGCGAGAGCCGCAGGGTTGTTTCGTTCGCCTCGCCTCCTGTCGCTTGTCGCGAGGCCGCCGGGGCTGCGTCGGGGCCGTAGAGCACCTCGCCCAGCCCGGTATCAACCACCAGGAGCATTATGGCCATCGGAATAAGCACATAGACCAGCGGGACCACCGCCATCAGCGTGAGGCCCCAGGACGGTTGGGGATTCGCGCGCTCCTCGGGAAGATTGGGAGAACTTGACTCGGAGGAAAGTTCCTGCATGCGCTGCTCGTTCACACCATAGGATAAGAAAACCTGCTGTTATCCTAGTCGATGGAGAGCCACCATGACCACCATCCTCGACCGCATCGTCGCGCAAAAACGTCAGGAGCTGGCCGAGGCACGCCGCCAGGTGAGCGAGACCAAACTGGAAGAGCGCCTCGCCAGCGCCCCGCCTCTGCGCTCCTTTTTCAACGCGTTGCATCAACCCGGAACCGTGCAGGTCATCGCCGAGGTCAAGAAAGCGTCGCCCTCTGCCGGGGTACTGCGCGCGGATTTCGATCCGGTCGCCATCGCCCGCATCTATGCCCAGCACGGCGCCGCTTGCCTCAGCGTCCTGACCGATGAACCATTTTTCCAGGGCCGCCTCGACTACCTGACTCAGATTCGTCAGGCCGTCTCGCTCCCCTTGTTACGCAAGGATTTCTTGCTCGAACGCTATCAGCTGCTTGAGGCCCGGTTGGCCGGGGCTGATTGTGTGCTGCTGATCGCGGAGATTCTCGACGATGCCACCCTGCGCCACCTGTTGCACGAAACGCAGCAACTTGGCATGGATGCCCTGGTCGAACTGCATGAAGCCGAGAATCTCCCGCGCGTCCTGGCGAGTGGAGCGCGCCTGGTGGGGATCAACAACCGCGATCTGCGCACCTTTACCACGCGCCTGGAGCACACCCTGGAACTGGCGCGGCAGATTCCCCCCGAGATCTGCCTGGTCAGCGAGAGCGGCATTCGCACGCACGAGGATCTCAAACACCTGGCTCGCGCGGGGGTGAGCGCCGTGCTCGTGGGCGAAAGCCTGATGCGCGCTGACGACATCGGAGCCGCTCTCCAGGCACTCCTGGCCCGCCCCTCGTCCCCCCTACCGCGATGAGCCGATCGGCGTCGGACGGGCGGCCACCTTCCCGCGCTCCGTGAACGAGGCGGGCGCGCTCACCTCGGGATGCACTCCATACAGGCGCGCCCGCTCCTGAATCGCGCTGGCCCAGGTCCGGTGTGTCGCCACCTCGCACATCGCATCGTGGCTGCGAAAGACCGCCGGCGCATGCTCGGCCAGGAGTTTGTCCGCCATCAGCAAATCACTGGCACTCACCCGATACCGACTCTCGATCTGGACAACCTGCTCGGGATGGATCGCCGTCTTGCCAAACAAACCATGCGCCAGATCCTCCTCCACTTCCTGGGCCAGAACCTCCGGGCTATCGAGATACTCGAACACCGGCGCGGTTAGATTGAAACCGTGCGGACGAAAGATCGTCACCATCTGCCCAATGGTGGTGCGAAGCGAGGTTTCGTAGAGCGTTCGCCCGCGCGGCCGACGCATCCCCAGCAATTGAAAGAGATCATTGCCCCCAATGCGCAGCGAGAGAATGCGTCCCCGCTCCGGATGCGTGATGAGCATCTGACGCAGGGCGATCATCTCAGCGACATCAAAGGTCTCTATCGTCTCCAGGGTGAGCATCACCTCGAACGCCAGCGCGGTGGGAATCTGTCCCAGGTAGCGATCGAGGTTGTGTCGGGTAATCTTGGGCAACACAAAGCCATCGATGCGCTCAATGCCGTCCATCTGCAACAAGGAGCGCAGCACCTGGGGGGAGCGCACCCGAATAAAGCGCAGCATTGCGACACGCTCCAGGCGCGGCAAGATCGCCTCGAGATGAGCGAGCGCGCGGCCCAGGTTTTCCTCGGCAATGGCGTCCTCGGTACAGAAGATGAGCGAGCGCAAAAAGGGGTATTTCTGGCCGTTCCCCAGCGGCAACAGATCGTGGCGCGTGGCAGGAACATACAACGACGCCCCGAGTTGTAGATGGCGCATCATGGCTCCAGCTCCTTGATCAGAGCGGCGGCCCGGTAGGGAAGGTCCGGCACGATGACAATGGGAACGGCTTTTTCCTCCGCCAGCAATCGCAGCGGTGCCACTTCTGGCGAGGCGGGATCTCGGAGCAGTAGCCGATCCGGCACCCGGCGCAGCAACACGCGCGTCGCCTCGCCGATCCCGGGCTTGATGTGCTGGACCAGCTGGATTCCCTCGCGGCGCTGCCATTCGGCCAGAAACGCCTCGTTGATGCGCCGGCACGCGTCCCGCTGCAACTCCGACACCCCCTCGGCGATCACCTCCGGCATCACCGCTTGCTGGCGCTCGATCTCCTCCATCATCACGTCGAGAAACCAGCGGCTTCGATCTTCCACGGCAAATTCCTCGTAAAACAAACAGCCATGGAAATCGTCCGGGCCGAGCACCTCGCGATTCAGAATCGACCGACTGATCAGCCCGTTGATGGTGGCACCGAGCACACAGGAAGGGAGCAGATAATCGTCCGCGGTCGCCGCCACCGCAGCCTGGCCGCACAGATCCGCCACCGTGAACAGCCCTGGATCGAGGGTAACACCCGTGCGCTGATTGAACCCGCGAATGGCAGTGTGCAGTTCCCGGGCAATCAGCCCCTTCCCCGTCCAGCCGTCGACAAAGGCCACGCTCTCCGGAGAATGTCGCGCCAGAATGTAGCGCAGGGCCACCTCATCGATCCCGCGATCGCGAATGATCGACACGGCATAATGCTGCACCCGAACACTCACCTGCTTCCGCAGAATGCGCGTCAGGAGGACTCCGATCGGCGTCCCGGCGCGGGCCAGGGAAACGAGGGTAATCTCCCTGCGCCGGGTTCGGCGCAACATGTTCGCCAGGATGCGCAGATGATGGCCGAAACGCGCCTTGTTCCGTGTCAGCGCTTCCTCGAACACCTGCACATAACGCGGCGAGGGCAGGTTCTCGGCGCTGATCATCTCGCTGTAGTGGTGTACCCCGGATTGAATCAGCCGTTCCTTCTCGGCGACCGGCGTCGGTGCGAGTTGGATCGGCTTGAGCAGAATCGTCACATCGTCGGGGTGGTAACTTCCGCTAAACATGATCACCCCCTGGAGTCGGTTGCTGGCGCGCCAGTTGGGAACCACGCGGAACAAGGCGAAAATCACACTCGTCCAGAAAACCAGCATCGGTCAGGCTGTCGCCCAGCCCCAGCGTCAGGAGCGGATCGTGCGTGTCGTAGTAACGGTCGCGGACGTGGCGCACCGCATGCTCCTTCCCCAGAAAATCCGGCACCAGCGACAGGTTGTTGTCGTTAGCATGCACAAAAAAACCTGGGGCAAGGGTGGGGAGGACCTCGGCGCGCAGCCGTTCGAGAGCGCGCAGGTCGCCGTCCGGATGTTTCACCACCACATAGATCGCCATCTCAAAATCGCTGATGAGGCGCGCCTGGGCACCGAGTTCCTCTGCCTCGATGAATTGTTCGAGGGCGCGGTGCCACTCGTGCAGCCGGCCAGCGCAGGCACGCAGGCGCGACCGCACCTGCTCGTCCCAGGCGCGATCGAGTTGTCCACGGGCGTCGAGGATCACCGCGCCAAAGTTGAGGATCGCCTGGGCGGCAAAGGGAAGGCGCACACGTCGGTAGGCATCGAGGTTGCGCGCGGTGGTGGGAATTAACGTGGCGCTCTGGGCCAGATGCTCAAAGAAGAGCCGTTGGCGTCGCGTCATGAAACCCAGCGCGGTGCCATCCTTGCGATAGGCGACCGGGATTAACTCCTCTCCCTCAGGACATTTGGCTCGTGTTTGAAAAAGACTATCATCCAGATCGACAAAAGCGAGAATCGGCATGGCAGCGTATCAATCAGAAAAAGAAGGTTTCGGCCCCCAGACGCTCGGGGAGACAATGCCCCGAAGGGAGCGGGGTGGTTTCGTAGCCAATCAGCACACGATCGTACGAATGAAGATCTCCATTATAGAGGTAGTTCGGTATGCCATCGTGATAATTGTCCTCGAATTCCAGCACACTCGCAATATCCTCTCCCGGCAGAATCGGCGACCGCGTGGTCGACTGGAAATACACCTCGTGCCCGTCCGCCTCCAGCGCGCGCGCCAGGCGATAGGGCGGATAGGCAAACTCTCCACTCCCGAGTACCAGCACGCGTCCGCCCCGCGGGAGGCGCTCCTTGCGCACAAGGGTCGTCGTTTCCAGCGGGAGCACTCCCACCGTTCCCAGCCGCCCGTGGTTGCGTGCCAGGTAGCGATCCTTCTTCTCGCCCCGCCCCACCACATCCGGAAGCGGACCGGGATCGAAGGCGGGATTGGGGTCGAAGTGAAAGCGCCCGCGCAGCACACTGGTAAAGCGCGTGGGCACGCCAATCTCGGCCGCGAGGGCAAGACGCCGTTCTGGCTCCAGCCAGTCCGTGATACTCACGATTCCCACCTGGCGCAACCCTGGATTGATCCGCCGATACGCCTGCGCCAGCTGGCCAAGAGTGCGCCCCGTGCTGATCTCGTCGTCGATCAGAAGCAGGGTCTGTGCCGCGCCGAAGAGACGCTGATGCTCAGGGGCGCAGGGCTGATACACCAGGTGTTCGGTGGCGTGGCTGTGGCTTTCCTCGAAACACAACGCCAGCGGTTGCTCCAGGCGATACCGCGTGGTGTGCAAAAAGAGCAGATCGGCGCGACCGGTCTGGCGACACAGGCATTCGTACACACCCTGTCCCAGCGCCGTGGCGGTTTCCGCCAGCGCGATGGTCAACACCGGACCGGGACAGTCGCCAAGCCGAGCCGCCAGGTAATCGTGGATGGCATGCATCTGCGCGGGCCGTACTGGATAGTGTTTCCCCAGCACCTTGCTGATAAAGAGGAAACCCCGTTTGCGATTGCGTCGACTGCCAAAGGCGCACAGCTCACTCAGCGGCCAGGCGCTCTCGTCCACCTGCAAGCTCAGCGTGCCACAGCGCAGCGTCACGCGCCAGCAATTCCCACCCAGAGAATGGAGGACTGCACTCATAAACGAATGGCTCGATTCACCTGGCCAACGCGGAACCCGGTGCATGGCTGAGGCAGTTCGTCGCGAACCAGCGCGCCCAGTGCCAGCCTCACTCCCCAGTAGGGGAAGGAAAAGCCCGACAGACAGGCGTAATGCAACCCGCCCGACATGCGCGGGTTGATTTCCAGCAAGTAGGGCACCCCGTCTGCCTCTTTGAATTGAATATTATAGATCCCTGAAAGACGAAAATGTGCGGTGAGGAACCGCACCATCTCCTCGATGCGTGGGTGCTGCTCCAGCCACTGCGCATAGGAGTGATCGGTCGCCTTGCGCCGAACCACGCAGCGAAGCAGGTCGCCGTTCTGCCCCAGACAATCGACACTCCGTTCCGGCCCTGGAAGATACTGCATCACCAGCAGTTCGCGACTCTGGGGCTGATGCTCCAGAATGTGCCCGACCTCGTCCACGCCGACCGGCACCCCGGGCCCTTCGAGCAATCGCTTCAGGGGATTGCCGGCCTCGGTGAGAACATGAAAGCCAAGGCCAAAGACCGAGACCGCGGGCTTGAAGCAAAGGACGCGATGCTGCTTCCTCAGCTGGAGGTACGCGGCCTCGAAACTGGCCCGATCGTGAACAACGACATGATCGGGAAGGGGAACAGGGCTCCCGGCCAGGGCGCGATAAAGAGCCGCCTTGCTTTCGAGCAGATGAAGCGTGTCGGCATCGCCCGCCGCAAGGAGTTTCACCCCGGCGTCCGTGAAGCGAGCCCGTGCCTCAACAATCGCGCGCAGTTGCTTGCCGGGAACAAAGACCTGAACGTCATGGCGGCGAATGACATCGAGGCAGTAGTCAAGATACGGAGCCCCGTCAAGGCCACGGGGCTCACACTCCGCCACGTCGCAGACCTGAAAGGCGGGAAAGTCCGGACTGGTGTGCGTACACAGGATGCGAAAG
>JAKOSN010000084.1 GCA_029777335.1 Planctomycetota bacterium | reverse complement strand
GTCCCGCGCGGGGATGGTAGCCGATACGCCATTCTGTTCCCGTCCCTCCCGTGCTCTCTCACCTCAACCACCGGCGCCTTGGCGGTCCACGTCGCAATCCGCTTGTTGTCCGGGCTGACAGCCACGTTCGCTGAGGGAACCAGAGGACTCAGCAACAGTTGTTTTTGTGGCAATGACAAATCCACGACCACCGTTTCCGCCCTCTGCGCGTCCACGACCAGGTAGCGCCCATTGCTGCTGATGGAGCGAAACCTTGGATGTCTCTCGCCGCGCAGATCGATGCGCTCCGGAGGGCCAAGTTTCCATTCGTGGTTGTCCTGGCTCTGGATCGTGAGCGGCCAGCGGAGAACCCCTTCACGCGAGGTGGTGAGGAGGGATTGGCCCGTCGGATCGAACTGGCCAACTCCGTGGCTAATCCCGGGGATGGTGGCAACTTCGACTCCCTCAAGCAAATCCCAGATGCGCAGGCGATCCCCTGGAGCCGTGGAGACGAGCAGGCGTCCATCGAGACTGAAATCGAGGCTGGTGATCGCACTGGCATGCTGTTCACCCAGGGTACGATATTCGAATCCTGCAGTCGCGGACCACCCGCGGAGGCTCTCAAAGAGGCTCGGGGTGATTGCCCCATGGCTGTTGCCGCGAACCTGCGGCGTGGCGGGGATTGTCTGGAGCAATTGGCGCCCTGAACGGGGATCCCACAGCCGGGTCGTTCCATCTCCTCCCCAGGTGAGGAGGAGTTCACCCCGTCGGCTGAAACCCAGGTCGGTAACCTTCGTTTGATGCCCTCGGCAAACCACCTGCTCCTGGTTCCTGGTCGTGTCCCAGATATACACATGGTTGTCCGCACAGGCACATGCCAGATAGCGCCCGTCCGCACTCCAGGAGAGGGCGGTCACGTTTTGTCGATAATCCCATTGATCAAGCACCTGTCCGCCCGGTAGGCGGAGCACTTCAACCCGCGCTTCTCGGGCAACGGCCAGCTTGTCTCCACGCGGATGAAATCGAAGACAGGTGGAGAGTTCCCGACTGGCGGAGAGTTGTTCTTTCTTGCCCGACGACAACTCGTAGAGATCGATGCCACCGCCAAGAATCCCCACGGCAACGAGGGAACCCGTGGGAGCGATGTCGAGAGCGTGTGAACCTCCCTGGCACAGAAGACGTTTCTGGAGCACTCGCTTTCCATTCTGGTTAAGATCCCATGCCAACAGGTGCGACTGAACGTGAGGGGAACTGACCAGCGCAGCCAGACAAGCACCCTCCTGGCTAAAGCGGAGATAGACATCCTGATCTGGGAGACTGTCGTTCCTGAGGTCCACAGCAAGGCGTAGGTCTGGCTGATGATGGATTCGGTTACGCACTACCACGGTCCCATCCGGTTCCCACAAGGCATAGCGACCTCGTACGGGATCAACGGCAAAGATTGTCCGGGCGAGGGTGGATGCCTCTCCCCAGTCTTCTTGGCGCTGAAGCGGAAGATCGGCCAGCGTCATCGCTGCGATCGCCTCATTGCGCAAAAGCCCGATCCACTCCTGTGGCAGACCCAGTTCGGAGATCATCAGGGCGGCCTCACGCAAGGCCGCCAGGGTGTTGAAGCGTTGGCCGATCTGACCGCTGCGACGATTCACCTGGGCCTGGGCGAGTTTTGCTTCGAACAGTCGGCGGCGTGCGAGCTTTTCCGAGGCGCGTGCGGTGTGCTCGTTTTCTGAGGCGGTTTGTTCTGCCTGTTCCGTTTTACCAAGTTGCTGCTTTAAAGCTTCGCGTTCGTTGCCCAGCCACAGGGCGGAAAACGTCGAGATGACCGCCACTGCACCAAGCAGGATCCCCACCAACCCTGTCAATCCAGCAACCATGGGGTTTCGCACACACCAGCGCCAACATCGTTCGAGGCGCCCGATGGGTCGCACCTGCACTGGTTTCCCATCCAGGAAATTCTGCAATTCCTCGGCAAACTGCAGGGCCGATCCGTACCGTCTCTCTGGTTCCTTCTCCAGACACTTCAAGCAGATGGTTTCCAGATCAGGATCGATCTGGGGATTGAGCACCCGCGGTCGCACTGGCTCCTGTTGCCGCACCTGGATGAGCGTGTCCAGCACATTGTCCGCCTTGAACGGGGGCTTCCCTGTCAGCAATTCGTACAACACGGCACCAAGACCATACACATCCACCTGTGTGGTTAGCACCCTGGCACCCGCGGCTTGCTCGGGAGCCATGTAGCTGGGTGTACCGATAATCGCCCCCGTCTGCGTCAGCGCACTATCCCCCTCCACCCTCTTGGCCAAACCGAAGTCTGTGACGTGAGGCGCTCCGGTCTGATCGATGAGGATGTTCGCTGGCTTCAGATCTCGGTGCAAAATGCCACGTTGATGGGCGTGATGCACGGCCCGCGCCACCTCCGCCAGGAGCGCAGCGATCTCCCGTTGCCGTCGTCGTGTTTCCGCGCGTGTCTCCTCCGCTGGCAGACACCACGCCTCACGAAACTGCGCCAGGCTGCCCCCTTCGACCAATTTCATGGAGAAGTAGTGCTGCCCTTCCTGCTCACCGACCTCATAGATGGGCACAATATGGGGATGATTGAGATTGGCAGCGTTCTCTGCCTCTTGATGAAAGCGCGCCACCTCGGCTGCGGAGGCCAGCTCGCCGGTGCGGATCATTTTCAGCGCCACGATCCGATTCAGACTCACCTGGCGAGCGCGGTAGACCACCCCCATGCCGCCGTGTGCGATCTCCGCCTGCACTTCGTAGTCCCCCAGGTAGCGCACCTTGCTGCCTGGTTCCAGTTCGCCTCCTGGCGGCTGTGGAGTGCGGCCAGGATCCGAGCCGATCGCATCATTCCGTATTCGTCTGGACTCGCTTAGCGCTTCGGCCAGGCACGTGAGTTCGACTTCAGGAAACCGATGGCGGTATTCGTCCAGGGTCGGCGTCTCGTCTCGCTGGCGACGGTGGTAGATCTCCAACAAAATCAGTTCACAGACCAGAAACGGCTGCACCTCGCGTTCTTCCTGAGCGACATAGTCCTCGAGCCTCGGTCGTCTTCCTGCTTGCCAGGCCCGCTCGTACTGGGTGCAAACCTGATCGATCTTTGGTCGCAGTGATGCAGGCATCTCCGCAGAGTCCAACCACGATGAGTCGCCCATGGTTCCTGGTCCCTCCAGAGAGGATACTCGGTACCTTCCCCCACGCCTGCGGCCCCGCAACCACCAAGGTGAAGGCGCACGTTCACCGTCAGGCAAGGATTCTCCCCCGCGCTTCCCTCTGCGCATATGCCCATTGGTCAGGAAGAGGGGACGCGCATTTTCTGCGCGCTCCCATGAGATAAGGTATCTGCCAGAGGCGCATTGCGACTACTCGCTGTTCCTCAATTCTCCACCTGCCAGAACAGACGTGCGCCAGCCCCTGATGGTGCAATCCCAGTAAAACCTTCTCGCACTGGGACATCCCATCGAGTAGCCTGGCGAAACCTCGCCCGCGCACCATCCGGAGACACGCCATGCTTGCATCCCGTTGGATCACCCTGTTCGCTCTCGGCCTCCTCCTTGTCGGGAGCAATGTCCGCACGGACGAGAAGGCCAGGGAAAAGCCGGAGTATCGCGTCCTCGGCAACGACAAGGGGACGGTCGCCATCGTCAAGAGCGACGGCACGGTGGAGTGGGAATACCGGACCCGTTTCGATGGCCACGACATCAGCTGGCTTCCCAACGGGAACATCCTTCTGTCGACCAGTCCGACCAAAACAGTGGAGATCACCCCGAAAAAGGAGATCGTCTGGCAGTATGAGTCCCGGCCGAAGGCGGGCTACAAGGGGCGGGTCGAGGTCCACGCCTTTCAGCGTCTCCCCGATGGCCTCACCCTGATTGCCGAGAGTGGCAATCGGCGTTTGATCGAGGTGGATCGCGAAGGGAAGATCGTGCATGAAGTTCCGCTCACCGTCGAGCATCCGGATCCCCACCGCGATACGCGCATGGTGCGCAAGCTCGACAACGGCCACTACCTGGTCTGCCACGAGGGCGATGGCAAGGTGCGCGAATACGATCGGACAGGCAAGGTGGTGTGGACCTATGCCCTCGATCTGGCTGGGCGTCCACGTGCGCCGGGGCATGGTCCCGAAGG
>JAKOSN010000083.1 GCA_029777335.1 Planctomycetota bacterium | reverse complement strand
CCAGCAACGCTGCCTTGACCACCCTGCCGACTCCGGTTTGATCGACCCCCAGAAGCGAGTGCTGGAGCGCAGGGGTACTCAGCAGTTCGCGCACCGCGGCGATGATTGTGGCGTAGGGGGTACCGGGATCAAAACGTTGCAGGTGGCGCAGGGCGTAACGGAACGCGACGGTGCCGACCGGTGCGGGTTCCTCGACCAAAGAGAGTTCCAGGATCGCCAGGGCGGTGAACTGGCCCGTGGGACCGAGATCCAGACCGACAAAGTACCGGGGTGGTGTGGCGGGCATCGTGGATCTCCTTTCGTTCGGTCGGCTCACAGCAAAGCGCCAGCGCGCAGGCGCCGCTCGGCACGCCAGCAGGCGAGGGCGACCGCGAACACGAGGTCGTCGTCCTCCCCCTCGCGCCAGTCGATCATCTGCTCGGTGGTCGGCGCCGGCCGTTTGATGCGGAAGTTCTGCAACTCCTTGACCAATACCTCACCATGTGCCAGCCCCTTGGCGAAGTGCAGGCGGCGCGATTGCAGCAAGACTTGCATCACTGAGACGAGTTCCGTCTTGGGCACGTAGCAGTCGCTGTTGTAGTGGGTGGTGTGTCCTCCTGTGATCGTGACGCGCACCAAGCGCACCTCACGGATCAACTGGCGGATTTGCTTGCGGACCATGTCCACCACAGGCCTGCCCGCGCCCGTCTGATCGACGACCAGCGCGGCATTCTTCAGCGGCGGAGTGCCGAGCAGGGAAGACACATCAGCAGCGATCTCCGCGTAGCTGGCACCGCGCGGCCACCGTTGGAGGTACCGCAAGTAGAGTTGTCGTTCCTGCTGCGGCTCCCGCGACCAGCGATACCGGGGATCGGGCTCGTGGACCTCCACGGCGGACAGGGCGGAGAACTCGCCCGCCTGGCCGAGGTCGAGGCCAACAGAAAAGGCGGTCGTACCGGCGTTCATGGCACCCCCGCGTTGTGTGCATTCCTCAGCCCCGGCCCAACCGCCACGCACCCGCCCGGCCCCAGGCGCCCGGCTGCGGCGCCTCCCGCGCCGCCTCACGCAGTTCCCGGTTGAGGGCGATCACCCAGCCCCAGTCGGGACAACGTCGCTCGACGAACCAACAAGCCAGAGCGACCGCGAAAACCAGATCGTCTTGATCGCCTTCGCGCCAACTCATCCTTTCTTCGGTGCCAGACGTGGGGTGCTTGACGCGGAAGTTGTGCAGCTCCCTGACCAGTATCTCGGCGTGGTGCAAGCCATTGGCGACGCGTAGTCTATATGCCTGCAACAACACCTGCATGACCGATACCAGTTCTGTTTTGGGGACATTCCAGCCGCCCGCAGTGTCACGCTGGGTGGCATATCCGCCCGTGACCGTGACGGCCACCACGCTCGCGTCCTTGACCTCGTTGCGGACCAGGTCCGACACGGGGCGACCTGTGCCCGTCTGATCAACGACCAGGCGCGTGCCGCTCAAAGGCGGCGTCCGAACCAACTCTGCGACCTCGGCGGCGATGGCGGCGTAACTGGTGCCGCGTGGCCAACGGAGCAGGTGCCGCAGCGCGAGTTGACGCTGACCCGATCCTTCTGCCGGGGCGGGCGGGTGCACTTCGACGACGGCCAGGGCGGAGAACTCGCCAGGTTGGCCGAGGTCGAGGCCGACGACGAAGGGAGAGGTGCTGCTCATGGTCGGTACGCCTTGCCGGGTCCGTAGGGATGCAGGGCATGGGACATGAATACCCCCGGCAGCGCGTTGTCCACGATGCTGCCCCTGCCGTCCACGCGGATGGACACCCCCGGACGGTGCCACTCCGCCCACCACGCTGCCAACGCCAACGCCAAGACCAAATCGTCGTGCGCGCTTTCTCGCCACGATCCGAAGACTTCGTTGGCCGCCTGTGTGATCTTGACCTGGAAGTTCTGCAACTCCTTGACCAGCACATCGGCCTCGGCCAGGGTGCGCGGGATCGTGAGTCGATGCGACTGAAAGATCAGCTGCAGCCCAGTCACGAGCGCCTTCTTGGGTACGTGCCAGTCGCGGTTGTCGTCCTGGCGTGCGTCGTGGCCGCCAGTGATGGTGACGGGCACGATCGGGTTGGGACTCTTGACGCGAAGCATCTCCACCAGCGGTCTGCCCACTCCTGTTTGATCGACCACCAGGGCGCAGCCTTTGAGGGCGTCCGTGCTGCCGCGTGCGTGAACAGCGAGCACGATCTCCGTGTACGGTGTCCCCAAATGGAACCGTTCCAGATGCCGCAACGCATAGGTAGATTTCGCTGCGGGCGGAGCGGGCAAGCGTTGCAAGACGGCCAGGGCCGTGAAGTCTTGGATCTGTCCGAGATCGAGACCCAGGATAAACTCAGGACGCATAACTCAGCTCCCAAACAAGGGTTTGACATCATCGGAGAAGGCACGCTGGATGTCCGCCGAGGAGAACACGGCATCGATCGTCTCCTCGAACGAACAGGCATATTCTTGTCGATACCAGCGTTCCCCCAGGGCACGGATCTCTTCGGCAAGGAAGTCGGGACTGATGCGTGGGCACATGTCTGCCGTGGCCTTGACGCGGTTCCAGTCCTCAGCGCCCGACCAGGCGTCGTAGAACCAACCGCGTTTGCCAAAGGGAGTCGACAGTGCCAGCAGTTTGCCCTTGGAGACAGCGAGCATGGGCCGCACCGAGCGATAGAGCCCATCATCGACACGGGCTGCTTCATCCACGACCAGAAGGCGCGCCCCCGAGTAGCCGCGAATGGTGCGTTCGGATTCGGGCAACGCAATGATGCGACTGCGATTGACCAGGTGAAGTTGGAGTTCGGTCCGCTTGCGTCCGGGGACGGGAGCGCCAAGGTCGTCGTAATAGCCGAACACCTTGGTCTGCAACTCTCCCGACTGGCGTTCCGAGGGTGACAGCAACAGCACCAGCGAACCCGGATGCAACAGAGCCTCCCGCAACGCCAACGCAGCGGCCACAGCGGATTTGCCCGATTGTCGACTGGCCAGGAGAAGGGTGCGTTCGTGGTCCGCACGTAGCAGTTGGGCCTGCCAGGGATCGGGCTCCTTGTCGCACAGCGCCATGATCAACGCGGGGTCGGCACGGATCTTCGCCAGCGTCGCCTCGGCGTCGTTGCTGGCGCGCCGGCTGGCGTGTTCCAACTTCTGCAGGCGTTTGTGCAGCGCACGGACGGACATGACGTTGCCTCACTTCCCCTCGCCCAACTGTTCCTCCAGAGCCACCAAACGCGCCTCCAGGTCACTCACCTCCTTGACCTTCAATCCCAGTTCGATCACCGCACGCGAGGCGCCCAGCCGCACAGCGGGGGGAATCTCGGGTTTCATCAGGGAGAGCAGGGTTTTGACCGCCTCGGTGGCCGCAGCAATCATCACTCCGGCAGTGCGTTGCACCATGTCGGCCCGCAGTTGTTGCAGGCGCCGCTGGAAGGCGGGATCCTTGAGACGGCGATAGACGGTGCGGTCGCTGACGCCGGTGCTACGGGCAGCATTCTCCACGGTGGCGCCACAGGCCAGCGCCATCAGGAGGCGGTCGTCGCTCCCCCTTTTTCCGTGCTGGTTCATGAAGCGCGCCCTCCCCGGTGGCAGCTCCTGTCAGGTGCTGACAGGGTTGTCGCGGCTGCTCAGCGCCCAACCCGTTCCGCCTTGCGCCCGGAAAACTGCTCAAAACGCTGGACAATGACATCACAATAGAGGGGATCCAACTCCATCAGGAACGCACGCCGCCCTGTCATTTCCGCACCGATCAGCGTGGAACCCGATCCTGCGAACAAGTCGAGTACATGCTCGCCGGGTCGTGAGGAATACTCGATGGCCCGCGTGGCCAGTTCGACGGGCTTCTCGGTCAGGTGGATCATCGACTGGGGGTTGACCTTCTTGATCGCCCACAGATCGGTGGCGTTGGTGGGTCCGAAGAACTGGTGTCCCGCGCCCTCGCGCCAGCCATAGAAACACCACTCATGGGCGCCCATGTAATCCTTGCGCGTCAGCACCGGGTGTTGCTTATCCCAGATAATGGCCTGGCTGAAGTACAATCCTGTGGCCTTGAGGACGGGCGGGTAGTTGGCACAGTTGGCGTAGCCACCCCAGATGTAGAAACAGCATCCCGGCAATAACACGCGGGCCATGTTCCCGAACCACGCCTTCAACAAACGCTCAAACTCCTCGTTGCTAACGAAGTCGTTGGCCAGAGGTCGATCCTTGGCCCGCAACTTTTTGGTGGTGGGCTGGGCTTTCTCGGGGTGACGTTCCACGTCCAACTTCTGATGGTGAGTGGTGCCCGCGAAGGAGGACAGGCCGGCGGCGATGGCGTTGTTGGACCGCGGTTCCACGCGCACGTTATAAGGCGGGTCGGTGTTCACCAAATGGATCGGCTTGCCGTCCAGGAGTCGGTCCACGTCCTCTGGTTTGCTGGAATCGCCACAGAGGAGACGGTGGTTGCCGAGGATCCACAGATCGCCGGGTTGGGTGATGGCCTCATCGGGTGGTTCGGGAATGTCGTCGGGGTCGGTCTTGCCCTCGTTGGGCTCGGACGCCAGCAAGCGGGTCAACTCATCCGCCTCGAAGCCCAGCAGGTCGAGGTCGAAGTCCATCTCTTGGAGTGCAGCCAGCTCCAGGGGAAGTTTGTCCTCGTCCCAACTGGCGATGGTGGCCGTCTGGTTGTCGGCGATGCGGTAGGCCCGCGCTTGCGCTGGAGATAGACCGCGTGCAACATGGACGGGCACTTCAGTCAGACCGAGTTTCAACGCACCTTTGTACCGGGTGTGCCCGACGATGATGATGTCTTGCTCGTCCACAACAATCGGCTGGCGGAAGCCGAAGGCGCGAATCGACTCCGCGACTGCGTCCACGGCCGCGTCGTTGTGACGCGGGTTGTTTTCGTAGGGTTTGATGCTGGCGATCGGTCGCATTTCAACGTGCATGTTTCTCTCCTCTGTTCGTTCGCGTAGACATTCAAGCACATTCCCCATTGGTTCCGCAAAGCAGCGAATCAGCGGCTGGAACCCGGCGACCCCAGACATCCAACCACATTCGAGCCACCTGACGCAAATCGCGTGAAACCACGGCCATTCCAGGCCATTCCCCAAATCTGGAAAAAAGAGATAAATCGTGTCGCAATTGCCTTGAGGTGGCTTGGCGAGCTGAGGTAACTGTGCTGTTCCTGCGGGGCGAGCAGTTCCCCCGCAGCACGAACCCCTTTCTTTTCAGGGAGAACGACAATGGCGAGCAAGAAGAAGACGAAACAGCAGGCCAGCCAGACCACCGCGATCGTCGAGGTCCAGGCGCCGCCTACGATCGAGGCGGAAGAGCCAACCCAGGAACAGCCGCGCGAAGAAGCCGCGATCCCCGTCGAGGAGTCGCAGGTGCCCGCCCCGCCCACCAGGGACGCTCTGGCAGAATCCCCGGTCGAGGTACCGACGCCGACCGACGAAGCACCCCTGCCCCAGGACAACGCCGAGGCGGAGACGCCCGTGGTGGTCACTCCGTCCGACGAAATCCAGGAGGCCAAACCGGCATCCGCCAAGAAGGGGAAGGCCAAGCCAGAGAAGGGGAGCCTGTCCGCGATCAACACGGCGGCACGGGTTCTGGCTCGGAAGGGAGAGCCAATGTCCTGCAAGGAACTGATCGGCGTGATGGCGCTGCGCGGACTATGGACCAGTCCAGGCGGTAAGACCCCTGCGTCAACGTTGTACGCTGCCATCAGCAGGGAAATACAAGTGGAAGGGGAGGCATCTCGGTTCGTGAAGGTCGGACGTGGACTGTTCGCCATCAACCCCAACATCGTGGATAGCTCCAAGTCGGCGAAGAAGCCGGCGAAGGCGGACGCACCGAATACGGAAGTCCCCGACCCCACCGAGCGGATGATTCCCGACGGCAGCGAAGGGCCGCAGAGTTTGAAGGAGTTGTTCCGCATCTGAACCTCAACGGTTCGCTAACAGATCGCCCAGGAGGCCCGTGTGGGCCTCCTTCTCGTTGGTGGAGCAAACGATCGGCTCTCTGCCTCTTCGCCCAACGTGGGCCAACGTGGGCGATCTGTGGCTAGCCTCCCCAGGTCTGTCCAACTTTCACTTCTACCTCCACTGGGACTGGAGCGATTAGCGGGGCCATCGCGTCAACCATCGCTGCCTTGAGCCAGGCGACGACGGTATCCGCCTTGTCCGCGTCCGCCTCGATCACGATCTCGTCGTGGACCGCCAGCACGGGGAATGCTCCCGGTGCCTGCTCGCGTCGTTCCCAGAGCAGCGCCAGCGCCAGTTTCAACCCGTCCGCGCCCGTGCCCTGGACCGGACTATTGAGACGCTCCATGAAACTGCTGACCGATAACCGACGTCGCCCGCCAAGGGTGCGCTTTTCGATCGTCTTGTCCTGGGTGTTCCCGACGGTGGCGTGCCACTTGGCAAGACCAGGGTAGGCGTCAAAGAACGCTCGACGATAGCGCTTCGCCTCGCCCTCGGTCAGATCCTGCCCATAGTTGGTCTTGGCATAGGCGCGGAGCGTCTTTGCCCCCATGCCGTACAGGAGCCCGAAATTAAGCGCCTTCGCCAGTTGCCGATGCTCCTTGGTGACCTCCTTGATGCCGAGGACGGCACTGGCCGTGCGGGTGTGCAGGTCGTCCCCGCGCCGATACACATCCAGCAGTGCGGCGTCGCCGGTGATTTTGGCGGCGATGCGCAGCTCGATCTGGGAGTAGTCGGCCTTGACCAGCACCCGGCCGGGGGGCGCGACCACGCAGGTGCGGTGCTTGCCGCGGGGCAACTGCTGCATGTTGGGGTCGCCGCAACTCATGCGCCCGGCGCGTGAACCCATCTGGTTCCATTTGGCGTACACCCGGCCGTCCTCGGCCACCCACTTGAGCCACTTGCCGCCAAAGGAACTCACCTGCTTGGATGCCCCGCGATACTTGCGGAGGAGTTCGGCCAATGGGTGGTTCGCGGCAGCGAGCGTCTCGTCCGCCGTGTCCTCCAACTTACAGCCGGCCAGCGCCAGCGCTTCCAGCGATTGCGGCTGGCTGGCCCAATTCCAGGCGTCGAACATCTCGCCGGGCTTCTTCGGAGCGATTGCATCCAGTTCCCCCTTGAGCCGTTCGGCTTCTGCTTCGGCCTCGGTGGTGAGGGTCTGCCACTTCTCCTTGTCCAGTCCCACACCCTTGCACGTCATCCAGATCACTGCGGGGAGGCAGCGCCGTTCGATCTCCTCTGCCTGGGTCAGACTGGCTTTTTCAATCTCGGCGGTGAGTAGCGCGAAGAGCGGCGGAAGCACCGCGACGTCCTTGGCGGCGTAGGCCAGGTGCCCACGCGACAAGGCCCCACCCCAGTCGGCTTTCTGGTAGTCCTTGGCGAGCGTCACTTGCAGGTGCCGCTCGGCGAGATCATCGAGACCGTTGCGGTCGGAGGTGCCGGCGGTCAACAGACGGGACAGCAACATCAGGTCGTGAATCTTGCCAGCGGGGGTGAACCCCAGCCGTGAAAGAAACGCCAGGTCGAAAACAGCATTGTGCAGGAGCAAATCCTTGTCGGCGAGAGTATCCCACAGGGGCGACGGATCGACGGCGAAACAATCCACCAGGTAGGCGAACGCTCTGCCCTCCCGCGTCTCCACCCCCACGGACAGTAGGCGCACCCGGTCGGTGCGGAAGTTTAGGCCGGTCGTCTCGACGTCAATAGAGACTCGCCCGCTGTCCGCAATGGCACCATGCACGGGACCCAGCTCGACTGGTGTCTGAACGAGCTGGTAAGGGGGCGAAGATTGCCTGGGGGGAACCTTGAGAAACCTCCCGCCCTGCATGACATCGTGCATGGCACCGGTTGCGTCCGCTGTTACCTCCGACTGGGGAGGATTCGTTTCTCCCTCGGTGTCGCTACCCTCTGCATGACGCATGACACCGCTGACATCGCTCCCAGTAGCATCGTGAGCGAAATCGCCACAAGTGCCTTTCCTTTCAAGGCTTGTTGTCGAGTTGGTTCCCGTTCCGGTGGAACGATAACCGCTGGGGTCAGGGTCGCTGTCGTGCACGGTGTCTTGCAGATTGTCCCCCTCATCGTCGTCACCCGTGCCCCCTTCTTCCCCAGCGGTGTCAGCGGTGTCATGCGTCATGCACAGCTCGATGCCCTTGATGGGTCGGCCCCCCCTCATCTTGCTGGCTACTTCCGTCCAACGGGCCAGACCGGCATCGACCAGCATCTTCATCGAGGCTTCCGCCGCATCGGCATCGGGCCACAGACGGGAATTGCCGCGCATCAACCCACGGGTCGTGATCTTGCCACCACGGGAGCGGATGAACTCGACCAGTCGGCGACCGTCCCGTTCTGTGTCCGTCTCGGTCAGAATGGAGTAGACCCGCTGCGCTTCGGCGGCGAACCAGCGCACCAGAGTGATGGCTGCTTCGACAGACTTGTCGCCGACGTCCCGACGATCATCCACGCCAGCATACACACAACTGACAACATGGTGGACGATGATGAGGCGGGGGGTGTAGCCTTCCAGTTTGGCGAGCGCAGCCGCCACCTCGCCTTCCACGCCCGCCTGGATTTCGCCCCACTCGTTGTAAAACTCGACCCAGCGTTTGTGCGCAGCCGGACTCAGACGGAGATACCACGGGCGTGCGTGGCCCTTACCGTCGCGCTCGAATTCCAGTTTGGAGAGTTGGTCCAGGAGGTTGGCATACCTGGCTTCAGTTTCCTCCGATAATTCTTCCTCGGTCCATTTCTTCGCCGTACGGGGTGGCCACGCCAGTAGCACGCGGGCGGCGAGGCCAGAGTCCCGCGCGCCTTTGTCAAAGGCCTGGGCCAGAATGCCAGGCTGAATGCCGCCGCAGACCGACACGGCCGCGTGGGGCACGATGATGGTGCGCTGGTCGCCCGTCTTGCGGTCATTGATGAGGGAGCGCGCCCCATGCATCTCCAACCACTGGGGCCGGTCGCTGCCCCCGCCGCCGCTCTTGTAGCGTTGAAAACTGCTCAGCCAGGCGTCGAGTTCGTCCCGCCAGAGCAGGATGCCTTGCGGGGAGTCCTGTAAGATCCCTGCCAGGCGCTCGATGGTGGTGTCCGAGCAGACAAGCCGGCGATCAACCGGTGGTTCAGGGGGATCGCCAACGTCTGGGAAATCGCTGCCACTCTTCCGCGCTTTCTCCGCTTCGCGTTTCTTCCGCTCGTACTCGGCCTTCGCCTCTTCGTACTCCCCCCTCTTGGTGGTGTATTCCTCGCGCATACGGAGTTGGATTTCCAGGACAGGATCAATGGCGAGCGACAGGGCCGGTGACTTGAGCGTTCCCGAATCGCCGATGATGCCGCCCCAAAGGACGGGAGGCTCCTTCCACGTCCGTTTGATGCGGAGCCAGCGTGTATTACCGATGAGGCCGGCTGCGGCAACGAGGGCGGGCAAGGCGACGAAAGAAGGATCACAAGCCGAACCGATGGAGGCCGCGCCCTCGCGAACGAAGTCCCGCAAGGGCACGGGGAGAGCAGCGACCGGGAAGGGTTGGAAGGGAGCAACGACCCGAATCTTGGCCTGGGGGGTTGCTTGGTCGCTGCCGTTGACCATCCGCAAGCCGAGCCAGCGCTTGGCGCATGCGACGACCCTTGGATCGATCAAGTCGGCGAGCTTGGGCCAGCCCGCCAGTTTGGCCCCGTCCCTGGCTTTTTCCGCCGTTCGCACCGCTTTCCGTGCCCGTGCCGTGGCTTCCTCATCGCCCGCGACCAGACAAACTACCTCCACAAACCGAGCAATCTGTTCCACCGACCAGGTAGGAAGATGGCGCACCAGAGCACCATGCAAGAACAGGGCGGCATCGTCTCTGTGTCCCTTCTTGGGCCAGTAGCGTCCGAGCAGGGCGGCGGCAGCGGTTTCCTGGAGGGCCAGCCAAAGGGAGGGCAATTCATATTCGTCGGGGCAACCGTGGAGGGTATCCCACGTGTAGCACTCACCACTGGGATGAAGGGACGGGGGGAAGAGAGTCTGGCTCCCGTTCCCCCGCAGTTCACACAGACAGGCGCGCAGGTCGTCCTCCATCAACGGATCGATGAACTTGATGGAGGACTTCGTCAGGGAGGTGGACAGGGTGCGGTAGATGGCGTGGCTCTTGCGGGCACTGGTTCGCCCGAAGACCCAGCCTGTGTGAGGGAGCAGGTGTTGGCCGGCGACAATTGCCTCCTTGCAATCCAAATCGACATCGACCAAGCGCTGACTGGGCGCACCGTTGAGGATGCCGAGATTGTGCCGCTTGTTCGCCGGGAAGTAGGTCTCGACCTGCTCGGCGGTGATCCGCAAGGACTGCCAGCCAGCGAGCCTGGGTTTCTTTTCCCGCGTGGGGAGGGGAATAGGGGCAAGCTGATGGTGCTGGATGTAGTAGCGCGCGGCGTGGGCGCTGTGTTGAGGAAATCCCTGGGCTTGGTCGGTCTGACTCATGCTTGCTTGTCCTCCTTCAGGAATGCGCGGACGCTGGGCGCGGACGGCTTCCGCCGCCTGGTTCGACACCACGCCTGGATTTCAGGGGATCCGAGTGAGGGTTGGGTCGAGGACTACTGGTTCATGGCAGCGCGCAAGACCTGCCACAGCTGTTGTTGCCTGTTCCAATCAGGTTCCAGGGCGATGGGTTGGAGGTTGGCGACGGTGAGCGGATCGCGTCCTTGGAGTGTCAGCGGCGCGAACAAGATCTCCTCCTGAATCGCCGGGGACAACAGCAAGAGGTTCATGATCTGTGTCAGGCGGGCGCGCGTCACATGACCCAGGCGCGCCAGGTGAGCATAATCGGTCACGATCCCTTCCTGCAACAACTGCTCGAAGCGATGCGCCAGCGCCAGCAGGCGCGCAATCCGTGGCACTCGGCCGGGAGGGAGTGGGGGTCGTGGATCCACACCAGAGAGCATCTCCTTGCGGGCCCCGCGCCCACGGCGGTCAAAATGAATCTGCTTCTCGACGACCAGCGGCGTGATACTCATGCGCGCTCCTGTTGGTTATTCATCTCGCGACTCAAGGTGCGGATACTCTCGGGATGGAAGGTGACCTTGATGGTTCCAATGGCAGCGTTGAACTCGACTTGTTGCACGATCAGTTCGACCAGGCGTGACTTCTCGCGCGGCGTCAGGACCTCCCACACCGGGAGGAAAGCCGCCATGGCGGTGCGGGCTTCTTCCTCATCAATCTGGTGCTGGCGGAGGATCGTCGCTTGTTCCCGCACGCGCGAGCGCTGCCGTTCGGCCAGGCGAATTTGTTCCTGGAGGTCAGCCAGGCGGCGCAGGGTGTAACCATCACCCTCGATTTTGGGGATGCGCTGGAGATCTTCGTGCCAGCGGCCCAGATCCCGTTCCAGGCGCCGTCGTTCCGCCTCGAGTTCATTCAGGCGGGATTGTTCCTGCGCCCGCAGTTCACGCAAGGTGGCCTCGACCAGTTCTTGATCACTAGCCAACCCACGGATTTGATCGAGGACAAACTCCTCGACGACGGCTGCCGGGATCGACTTGGTGGGGCAGGTGTCCCAGCCCTTTTTCTGGGCGTTCACACAGGTGTAATAACGATAACGACGCTCCTTTTTGGTGGTCACGGAAGGCGTCATGGCACAACCACAGGACCCACAGAACAAGATGCCTTTGAGGAAGGCACCAAAGGCGTTGCGGACCGGGGCGCCACCCGTGCGCGCATTGCGTTGCAAGAGGGCCTGCGCTTGCTCCCAGATGCCGGCAGCAATGATTGGTTGGTGTTCGCCTTCGAACCAGTCGTGATGGTGGCGCACCTTGCCCAGGTACACCGGGTTGGTCAGCAGTCGGTGCAACGATGTTCGTGTGAAGGGTTGCCCGCCCTTGTCACCGTTTGCCGTGGGCCAGCGTTTGTTCACCCACTGGCGCCGTGCCAGTTCCTGGACCACTGGCAACAGCGATTCGTGCTCCAGGTACAGGGCAAAGATAGCGCGGACCAGCGTCGCTTCCTCCTCGTTGATCACCAGTTTGGAGGGGTTCCGTTGCAGATCATAACCCAGTGGTGGCGTGCCGCCGGCGAACTTCCCCTTGCGCCGAGTGGCAGCCATCTTGTCACGCGTGCGTTCGCTGATCAGATCACGCTCAAACTCGGCGAAGGACAGCAAGATATGCAGCATCAGCCGTCCCATCGGCGTGGCGGTGTTCAACAACTGCGTCACCGAGACCAGCGCCACCTCGTGTTGCTCCAGCAATTCCATCAGCTTGGCAAAGTCGCGCAGCGAGCGCGTTAAGCGATCGATCTTGTAGACCAGGAGGACATCGATCTTGCCCGCGCGGATGTCGGCGAGGAGTTTCTGGAGTCCGGCACGCTCGGTGTTGGCCCCGGTGCAACCGGGATCATCATAACGCTCGGGCAGAACAACCCAGCCCAGGGAGGCTTGACTCCGCGCGTAGGCCTCGGCAGATTCGCGTTGCGCGTCCAGGGAGTTGAACTCCTGCTCCAGACCCTGGTCGGTGCTTTTCCTGGTATAGACGGCACAACGAAAAACACGCACCGCTGCCCTGGGAGGTTGCTTCATCACTTGCCTCCTTGCTGGCCCATACGGAAGAACAGATAGCCATTGCAATGGCTGCCCGTGATCCGTTTGGCGACGGCGCTCAGCGAGGGGAAGATCTTCCCGTCATACTCGAAGCCGTCCACCAGTACCTTCACCTGGAGCGTGTAGCCCTTGTATTTCCTGGTGATGACCGTTCCGGGAGCTGGTAGACGCTCATCGCGCCGTAGGGGGAGTGTTGGGACCTCGGGGAGGGGCTGGGTTGCTGGCACCGGGACGAGCACGGCTTGTTGCTCTCGTGGCGGATTCAAGCGCAGATCTTCATCGCAGGCCAGTTCAACAGCGCGACGCCGGGCGCGTTCGGAAAGATCGCCTTCAGCAAGGGCCTGAAGCCGCCAGGCAATCCTTTTGATCAGCCACGTCTTGTGGCCAGCGTTGGTCGGTTCCCCAAACACCTCGGCATAACGCAGGCGCAGTTGTTTCACGGTCTGTCGTTGCAGGGTTGCCACTTCTTTGGCGATGTTCAGTGTCATGCGTGGAATCTCTTGGGATCTCCGTTGGACGTTAACGCGACAGGACACTGAGCCTCGT
>JAKOSN010000082.1 GCA_029777335.1 Planctomycetota bacterium | reverse complement strand
CGGGAATTGTTTATGCGATTGTAGCACTTCGTTGCCACGCCAATCATTCCTCCTTTTGCTCCACCAAGTTCCCCACGTCGAGGACCGCCAACCAGTGACACGGCGCGATCAATAGTCCCGCACCGAGCCGTCCGCATAGGTAGGATGGGGCCAGCGGAACTTGCGCTTCGGATCAGCTGCCACCTTCGCCATCAACGCTTCATCCATCTCGACACCCAACCCCGGGCCTTCCGGCAACGAGGCATAACCATCCTTGTCCTGTGTCCAGTTTTTGCGGGCGACTCCGGGAGGCATGATGTGCCCATCGAGATAGCCTTCGTGGATCAGAAAGAGCGGAATCGACGCCGTGGCGTGCAGGCTCGCTGTCAGCCCCAGTTCGGAGCAGGTGTTGTGCGGAGCCAGCGGCACGAGGAACGTCTCCGCCAGCGCGGCGATCTTCTTCATCTGGCTGATTCCGCCCGTGTGGCCACAGTCTGGTTGCAAAATGTCGATGCAGTTTTCCACCAGGTACGGGAGCATTCCCCAGATGGTTCGATCCCGTTCGCCCGTTGCCATCGGAATGCGGATCTGCTGCTTCAGGCGCTTGAAAACCTCGATGTTACCAGGGACTGCCGGTTCTTCGAGAAACAAGATATCATAAGGAGCAATAGCAGAAGCCAGCTGAATCAGCATCGGCGGAGGGACGGCGCAATGGGCATCGAACATGATTGTTCCCTCGGGCCCCAGGCGTTCGCGTGCCTGCTGCACCATCTTGACCAGATTGTTGATATCGCTGGGATTCCCCGAGAAGGGATGCGGTCCCCCCGTGCCCAGTTTGGTCGCCTTTGCCGAGGGGTACATGCGAATCTTCTCGCGCGTTGGTCCCCCCAGCAGCCGATAAACCGGCACCCCATACGCTTTCCCTGTGATGTCCCATAACGCCATGTCGATTGCTGACAGGGTGTGGACCATGAACGGTCCGCCCCGCATATCGCGATGCGCCCGGAAGAGTTTCTGCCACAGATGTTCCACGCGCGTCGGGTTTTCCCCATCGAGCAGTTCAAAGAGGGATTCCGCCAGCGCAGAGGCAACCCTGGGATCAAGCCCCGTGATCTCTCCCCATCCGGTCAGACCCAGATTGGTCTCGATCTTCACATACGCCTTCGGACCGACAGGGATGCCACGCAATCGCTTGATCTTCAGATTGGAGACCCGATCCGCCACCTGGTTGCCGGGAACGTTGTCGGCGGCGGTGGCGTCTGCCAGCAGCAGTCCCCCTGCGGCCACCGCGCCCAGGGTACCCAGGACATCACGGCGATTGGGGTCGTTCGCGGGAGATTCGCTCATGGCGGGATTCCTGTGACGAGTGAGAGCGCAGACACGCAGCGAGCGCCAGAATAGCCGCGTTGGCCTGCCGACGCAAGCGCCCGGATTCGCGCCATGGAATACGCGGTTTACACTCGGCGGAACTGCCTTTCCAGATCGTGGCGGGTAAAGAGGAGCGCAGTGGGGCGACCATGTGGACAGTGGTGGGTATCATCGGCCAGATGACGCTGAGCCAGGAGCGCGCTCATCTCCTCCGGGCTGAGATGATCGCCCGCACGCACCGCGGCATGGCAGGCCATCAGGCTGAGCAGATCGCCAAGCAACACCTCGCGCGTGGGCAGGCGGTCCTTCGTCATCAGATGGTCCACCACTGCCTTGAGAATGGCGTGCGGCGGTCGGCGCCCCAGGATCGCGGGATAGCTTGAGAGCAGAAGGGTGCCTCCACCCAGATCCTCGATCTCCAGCCCGAGTTCGCGCAGGGCATCTTTCTGCTCCAGCGTCCGGGCGGCCTGCTCGGCACTGAGTTCAACGGGCTCGGGGATCAATAACCGCTGCGTTTCCAGCGCCCCCAGGCGCAGACGCTTTTTCAATTGTTCGAAGAGAATCCGCTCATGCAAGGCGTGCTGATCGATCACCAGCATCCCCTCAGGAGTTTCCAGCACCAGGTAGGAATCATACAGCTGGATGACCTTGGCGGGATCGTGCTGCTGGGCAACCTCGGCGGCGGTCGGCCACTCGGGGGCGGAGACTGGCGGAGGCGGGGCAGGCGTCGGT
>JAKOSN010000081.1 GCA_029777335.1 Planctomycetota bacterium | reverse complement strand
CGATTCCCCACTTCCTCCATCTTGCGCACGACGTTGGCCATGTCCCACGGCGCCATGAACTGTCCCTTCTTGACATTCACCGCGCGCCCGGTTCGTCCTGCCGCATGAACCAGGTCCGTCTGCCGGGCCAGGAAGGCGGGAATCTGAATCAGATCGCACACCTGGCCCACGGCTTCTACCTGAGCGGTCTCGTGGACATCGGTCGTTACCGGAAGGCCCGTCCGTTGCTTGACGAGATCGAGTGTCCGCAATCCCTCGACCAACCCGGGGCCTCGAAAGGTACGTCCCGAGCTGCGATTGGCCTTGTCGAACGACGCCTTGAAGATGATCGGCAAACCGAGTCGATCTCCAAGCTGCCGCAGATTGTCAGCAATCTGCAACGTGAGTTCCTGAGATTCGATCACACACGGGCCCAGAATCCAGACCAGGGGCTGCCCCGTTCCACAGACCACCTTGCCGATCTGAACGTTCATGGGATTCCCTCCCTGGAGAATGCGCCCCTGGAATGCCGGTCCGGCCCACGCTGGCTGCTCATCGTTTCAGTTCGACCGGCACCTGATCGATCTTGGCGGCCAGGACAAAATCGTTCTCGGTCAATCCCCCCACGGCGTGCGTCCAGATCTCCACCGTGACCTGGCGATAGCCGACCAGATGCAGATCCGGATGGTGGTCTTCGGTCTCGGCAATCTGGCCAATCTGCTGAAAGAAGTCAAGAGCGGTGAGAAAGTCTTTCACCCGCCAGCTGCGAGTGAGCCTCTGGCCATCGGGGGTGATTTGCCAGCTGGGAACGGCCTGCCGAAAGTGTTCGACCAGGGCGGGGGTCAACGGGGGAAGGCCGCCTTCGCAGGCGACGCAATGCCGGCTGCATAATTGCTCGGTGGTGATGGTCATCGGGAGGGCTCCCTTCCCGGGCGAAGTTCGGTGGCGGCGATTCGGCGCATCAGCAACTCGTGGATCTCCTCCACCAGCGCGCGCGTGATTCGGCGGTCTCGATAGGCAGACAGATCGAGGGGAGGGCCGAAGGTGATGCAGGCGCGCGAGGGGAAAAACCAGGCCCGGCCAATACTGCTCGTCTGCGGACCGCCACTGATGTATGCGGGATAGACCGGAACCTTGCTGCGGAGCGCTAACCAGGCCGCTCCACACTTGCCACGGCGCATTCGGCCGCGCTCGGCGCCGCTCAGGTTCCCTTCTGGAAAGATACAAACGACGCGCCCCTCGTCCAGGCGCCGCAGGGCCTGGCGCGCGGCCTGCACATCGCGGCTATCCCGGTTGACGCGCACACAATCCGTCGAGCGAAAGACCCAGCGGAACGGCGGCAGTTCGTCGTAGTATTCGCGCGCAAAGAGAAAGGTCAGCGGCCGTGCCGAGCTGGCCTGGACAAACATCGCATCGGCACTGCAGGTGTGGTTGACGACAATCAGCGCTCCCCCCTGAGCCGGGAGTTGCAGAGGATGCCGGATGCGCACCGCATGCATCAGTCGCGCGTAGAGCGTGCAGGTGGTACGCAGCAAATAGAGTTGGAGCGACAGCCCTGATCGGACCCAGCCGATCAGACCTCCCACACTCACCCAGACAAGGGCGACGACAGCCAGAAGCATGAGGCTTCTCTTCGGAACAAAGCGAAGGGGCGCAGGCAGTGAGGCAACGCGGGGAGCAAGAGACCCTCCTCTCGCACTCCGCGTTGCCTTGCTACTTGTTCCCTATGGCTGTCACCAGCGTAATTCAAGCCCCAGGTTCAGCCCCTGCGCCCAGAAGTCGGTATCCTTCAGCAAGGGCGTTGGCCGATTCAGCCCCGTCGGCTGCACTCCTGGCACGTTGAAGTTGGGAATCTGCGTCACGTCGAGATTCCGATCGATCTGGTCTCCCGGACGAAGCACACTGCTCCAGTACAGGAAGTTCCAGCCGCCGAAGATCCGAATGTGATCGGTCACCTGATAGCCCAGGTTCACGCCAATCTCGGGGACAACGGTAAAGCGATCCTGCGAAAAGGTGCCGATGTTGCTCGGGAGAGCGTAAAGGCCGCCCTGGAACGTCTGAACCGAGCCATCGGCTCCCACGATGGTCTGATCGCCAGCTACGCGGAGGGTCTGATGCGTCCACCCCAACCCCAGCTTGCCCCGCACACCCAGCGACCATCTGCCATAGCGATATTCCGACGCCAACCCAATCTGCCCACCGTAGAAGTTGTTGGTGGTGTTGAAGCGATCGGACACCTTGACAAAGCTGTTCGGGAACGGGTTGGCGTTGGGGCCCCGGTTGATGTTCTCGGTGATGGCGAGTCCCTCGTTCAGGTAGAGCCAACGCGGCCCGCCAAAGACATCGAGACTGTAGTTACATCCACAGAGCAATCCGCACCGGGCGTTGAGTTCCGCGCCCATCAACTGGCTTGTGGAATCGACCGTGAAACTCCCCGTGGTCAACCCCGGCTGAGTGACCACCTGGACCACCTCCCGCGGCGGAGTGATCACCTGCCCGTTCTGGACGATCGGATTGACCGCGAAGAACGGCCGCGCCAGGAAGGGGAACTGATCCGAGGTCGCCACCAGGTGTTGCGAGTTCTGTCCCAGGAAGAAGTAGCTCCCTTCGATCCCCCACGGCTTGCACGGATCCACGATATATCCCAGGGTGAACCGGCCTCCCGGGAGCATGTTGCGGGTGATGGTGCTATCCAGCAGCACTCGCGTGTCGGGATTGCCGATCGCCCCGGGCACTCCCATCAGGTTGTTGGGGTCGGTCACGGTGGTCAGGAGCGGCGGAATGCCGGCGTTCTTGGTTTTCCACAGAAGGAACTCCGCCGAACCATAGACGCGCGGCCACAGAGCCGCCGCAGGATCGGTCATTCCCGGAAAAGCGCTCTCGTCGACCAGCACCGGCCCAGAGGGATCTCCCTCGATCTCGCCGGGCATGAGCATGGGGCCCGCATCCACCGGGCCACCAAAAGACTGCGGGGCGGCGAGGGGTGCCTCCGCCGGCTGCTGCGTTCCGACCACCACAGGCGCCATCAACGAAACGCGCTCGACGGCAAAACTGGAAGGCTCCTCCTCGGGAGAAACAACGTTCCTTGGAGAGGCGAGGGGAGCCATCGGGGGCACCGCGTGGGTGGGCGGATACGATGCCGTTGTGTAGGCCGGCGTCACGTTGGGAAGAACCCCCGGCGGCTGAGCGACCGTGTAACCGACGGTCTGCAGCCCTGAAGGAATCGAGTACGCAGCATGCGCGGAGCGATTCGGCAGTGCGCGTGGTCGTCCCAGGCTCACCGGAAGCGGGGTCGCAGAGGATCGTAACGCCGGTTGCAGATCGTCCGCCCACAGTGAGGCCGGCAGCCCCATTACGACCAGGATCAAGCCACGAACCAACATGCCTTTCATGATGCTGCACTCCCTATTGAGGGACGATTCCAGTGGCGGGGCGCCGGATCGGCTCGGTTTCTTGGGTGAGTCTGCGCAAAGCAGCATTGTCAAGGCGCTCGGGAGAAATCATCGCCACCGCTTGCCTGCCTGTTTAGTTCGGACAGCAGGAACCGCTCAGAGCAGATATTTGTCTCCACCCGGCTACCCGCTTTCCCTCCTCTCCCCGCATTTCTCCGTAGAACCGGAACAACCAGCGCCGAATGCCATGACCGCTCTTACCCCACCTTCCTCTGCTGTGTAATCTCAGCGGCGAAGAAGCTCTCCAAAAGTGGTCTTTTCACGTCGGTCGATTACAGGTATGAGGGTGTGTCCTTGAGGGGGAGTTCTTGAGGCACTCGCCCATCGCCCGTACGGACGGAGAAGAGGTCGGAGTGAAAGGAGGTGTTCTGTGAGGAATCACGGAACGTGGGGGGGTGGTACCCGACTGGTTCTGAGCATGATAGGAGGGCTCCTGGTGAGCGCCTGGCTGGCGGGCACCGCCCATGCATTCGATGCTCCGCCAGGTTGGGGTTCGGGAGGGACTCCGGTGGTGACTCCACCGCCGACAGGATTGCCGCCTGGCGGGACCACGGGAGGCCCCACGGGCGGTAGCACTGGCGGGCCAACGGGCGGGGGCTCCAATCCGGGAGGGGGTGGCGGCAGCGAACCCCCGGGTGGTATTCAGCGCTTGCCTGAACCCGGTACCCTGGTCATGGGGCTGGTCGGGTCGGGTCTGCTGAGTCTGTATGCGACCTATCGGCGCCGACGTGCCCAGGACGCCGAATAACCAATCATTGACAACGACGTCCCCCCGCCCCCAGCGTCAGCGTCGGAGATCTCTCCTCGCCGGCACTGGGGGCGGGGTCGTTTTACCGTGTCACACTGCGCTTCTCGTCCTTGTATTTCTTCAGCAATTTGCCCAGCTTCGCCACCACCTCCGGATGCTCCTTCCACAGGTTCCTTGTCTCCTGCGGATCGGCAACCAGGTCGTAGAGTTGCCCCTTCGGTCCGTTCTCCGTCGGTTTCTCTGTGCGTGGTGCGCTGAACCCGCCCGACCCCAGGCCTTCGATCAATTTCCATTTCCCCTGGCGGATCGCAAAGACTCCGTTCCCCGAGTGATGGACCACCGCCTCGCGCAGGGGATGGTCGCGCCTGTCTCCGCGCAAGGCCGGTAGAATGCTCACACTATCCTCTCCCTCCTGTGCCCCCAGTTTGACACCCACCACGTCGGCGGTCGTGGCAAGGATGTCGGTCAGGCAGATGACCTCGTCGCTCACACTCCCCGGTTTCACCTGCCCCGGCCAGCGAACCAGGAAGGGGACACGATGGCCTCCCTCCCAGATGTCTGATTTCTGCCCGCGCCAGTTGTTGTTGGCGCGATGCCCATACTTCTTGATGTCTTCCGGCGTCCAGTGTGCGCCGTTATCGCTGGTGAAGAAAAGCAGCGTGTTGTCCGCCATGTCGAGTTTCTTCAGCGCCTGGAGCACATCGCCAACGACCGAGTCCACCTGGACCACAAAATCGCCATAATACCCGGCCTTGCTTTTCCCCTCGAACTCCTTGGTCGGCAGCCAGGGCGTGTGCGGAGCGGTGAGCGGAAGATAGAGGAAGACTGGCTTCTCGGGCGTTTCCTTCCGTTGCTTCTCCAGCCAGGCGAGCGCCTTGTTGCGTACGGTCGGCAATACGTCGCTGTGCTTGAAACTCGGAGCGATTTTGCCCGCTCGCCAGAAGCCCTCGCCCCCCTTGCGGCGCATCTCGCTGGCGCCGATGGTGCGCGTGGCCGCTTCCACCGGATGCTCGTTCTCGAAGAAGAGGTAAGGATCCATGTCGAGCGAGGCGGGGATGCCGAAATAATAGTCGAACCCCAGCGTGGTGGGTCCGGGCGTCAGTGGTTTGGCGAAGTCCGTGGGGCGCGTCGGGCCCAGTCCCAGATGCCACTTCCCCGCTCCTCCGGTGGCATAGCCCTGTTTTTTCAGGAGCGAGGCGAGCGTGGTGCGGCCCTCGTCGATCAAACAGGGATCATAGCCGTAGAGCACTCCGCTCTTGAGACGACTGCGCCAGCAATAGCGTCCCGTGAGCAGGCCATACCGCGTTGGCGTGCACACCCCCGAAGGGGTATGCGCATCGGTGAAGCGCATCCCTTCCCGGGCCAGGCGATCGAGGTTCGGTGTGGGCACCTTGGAGGCGGCGTTGTAACAGCCAAGATCCCCACTCCCCAGATCGTCGGCCAGAATCACAACGACGTGCAGAGGAGCTTTCTTTTGCTCCGCGGCCGGTCCCGCGGCACTCAGCACTCCCAGGACAACCAGGCCCAGAAAAAATCGCATAAGAGATCCTCATTGTTGGTAATAGAATGCGCCCGGAAACCGCTGCCCTCTTGCTTCGGCGCACGCCTCCTGCCAGAATGAGCCCGCATCTGGAGAACGTCAAGCAGGATCCGTGACGCCACGCAGGAGTTTTCCCGTGAAAAAGGTTGCCATCTTCTGGCCCGGCGATTATCGGCAGCAACCCAACGAATGGGCGCGCCCGCAGGCCGTGGAAACCACGCAGCAACTCACGCTCGCGCTGAAAAAACTGGGACGCGAGCCCTATGTCATTGAGGGGTTTCTCACCCGCCCCGACGAGGCGATCCGCAAACTCGGACCGATCGACGATCCGATGATCGGAGTGTTTGTCCACTGGACCTATGGCCCGCACACCTGCGATGGCGTGGCGGGCAAGGACCATCCGCTCCTGCTGGCGAGCAACTTTTCAGGCACCTGGCCGGGGCTGGTCGCTCTGCTTAACACCGGCGCCTGCCTGGAGAGCATCAATCGTCCGTTCAGTCGCATCTGGACTGCGGCCCCGGACTGGACCCGGGACGAGCGTTTCATGGCCCGGCTCGACGAATGGTGCTCGACGGGAAAGATCCGCTATGCTGAGGACGAGCTGCATTACTCAGCACCGGTAACGGCCGAGGCCCAGCAGCTCGCGGAGAGCGTGGTCGCCGACATTCGCCGTCAACGAATCCTGGCGCTGATGCTCGGCGATACCTCGATGGGGATGATTAACGGCTATTTCGGACCGCGTTTGTTGGCCAAACATGGTTTTGCCGAGCACAAGATCGATCAGGCCTGGCTCCCTGTGCGCATGCAGGGCGTGACCGACGAGCGGGTGGACCGGGCGTTTCGGTTTGTGCAGGAGAAGGGAGTGACCTTTCACTGGGGCGAAAAGGATGCGGCCGACTTCACCCCGGAAGCCACCAAAACTCAGCTGCGCATGTACCTGGCGGTCCTGGATCTGCTCGCGGAGTTCCGGGCGGATTGCCTGGGCTGGCAATATCAACTCGGTTTGCTCCCCGTGTTGCCGCCGAGCGATTTCTGCGAGGGGTTGCTGAACTCGGTTTGCCGACCAGAGTCCAATGGCGATCTGATCATCACCAGCACCGAGGCGGATCAGGGCAACCTGGTGCCGATGGAGTTGATGAAGCGGTTGCTGCAGCGAAAGGGGTTGCACCAGGCGGTGATGTTCCACGATGTGCGCTGGGGCGGAATCCACGACGGCCACTGGTACTGGGTGCTACTCAATTCCGGTTCCTGTGGCGCCTATGCCTTCAATCACGATCCGCAAACTCTCCGAGGCGTGCACAGCTATCGGCAACCGGCGGGCTATTTCCCGATCCCGGGAGGCACGTTCGCGGGCGAGAGTTTGCCCGGCCCGATCACCTGGTCGCGCTGTTATCTGCGCAACGATCAACTGTGGATGGATATTGGCCGGGGCGAGGTGGTGACTCTCCCCGCGGCGGTCCGCGATTCGTGGTGGGAAGGCACCACGCGTCAATGGCCGTTCATGGCGGCGGATCTTGGTTGCTCGATGGAGACGGTGATGGCACACTACATGAGCAACCACATTGCTGTGGCCTATGGCGACATCTTCGGCGAACTGGTGGCCGCCAGCCTGGCCCTTGGCTTCCGGGTCCGGGTGATGAGCCGTTAACGCCGCGCCTCGGGGTCCCCGAGGCACGAAAAACTTGCCGAGAGTGTCACACAAGAGATCGGACCGGGAAGAGGCACAACCTGAAAGCGTGATGGATACCAGCATCCTTGTAGCCCTGATTGGCGCCGGCGCCACGATTGCGGCAGCGGTCATCACGGCCCTTCTGCAGCGCCCGCGCGAGCGCGAAACGAACAGCTCGATCCCGCCAACCGCGCCTCCGCCTCACGGAGCCCCGCCGCACGCGCCCCGCGCTGAAACGGACCAACCGGCCCAGATGCGTGAGGAGGCCGCCCCCATCGAGGAGGTGGAGGAGTTTCTCGCTCTCCCTGGCAAGGAGGCGGGGAAGGGGGCCCCTCCGGCCGAGGAAGGGGTGCGCTTGCCCTGTCCGGGGTGTGGCCGCGATCTGCGTGCCTTCCCCCGCATGTGGTTCAAACGCGTGCGCTGTAAAAGTTGCCGTACTCTCCTGAAACTGAGTCCCATCCCGGGGACCTCGATCGTTCTCAAACCCGGTACGGTGAATCAACGGAAGGATTCCTGAGATCGAGGTCCGCGCTCCTGCTCTGCTGGCACGATGACGATGACAAGTTAACGAGGCAGGACTGCCACGGCGCAGCTATGCTTGCAACGACGGGCCGCTGTCAGTGGGAAATCACGACACCTGGGTTCTCTCCCGAGGGGGCGACGATGTGGACCTGGTTGGTGCGGGAGTGGCAATGGCCGGCGGCGGTGCTCTTCACCGCGCCGTTCCTGCTTTTGTTCCTCCCCCTGTGGTCCGCTGCCCCTGGTTTGGGGCTGATGCTCGTCTACCTGCAGTTGCCCCTGTACATGCTCCACCAGGGAGAGGAGCACCTGGGAGATCGCTTTCGTCTGTTTATCAATCGCGAGGTGGCGGGCGGACGTGAGGCGCTCACTCCCACCGCCACCTTCTGGATCAACGCCCTGGGAGTGTGGGGAGTGGACCTGGGCGCGCTCTACCTTGCCTGGGGAGTTCGGCCTGCCCTGGGGTTGATCGCCGGGTACCTGGCAGTCGTCAATGCGCTGGTTCATCTGGTGCCCGTTGTGGTGAAACGTGCCTACAATCCGGGTGTGTGGACGGCTCTGGTGCTCCTGTTGCCGTTTGGAGGCTGGTGTGTCCACGAGGTGGCCCTGTGGGCAAGCGCGATCTGGCTGGATCACCTGGTTGGGCTGGGGGTGGCTCTGGGAGTCCATGCCCTGATCGTCGCTCACGTTCTGCGGCGCATCCGACAGATGCCGATGCCGGCCCACGTTTCACCGAGCGAACCCATTCCGCTGTGAAAGGAGAACCGATGGCCCAACCCGACGATGTGGTCCACCTCCTCGTTGAGATTCGCAACCTTCAGCGCGAGCACCTGGAAGAGTATCGTCGAGTGACTGGGGAATCGCTGGAGTTGCAACGCAAGGCGGTGTTGCGTCAGGAGCAGATCGGTCGGCTGTATCAGCGTGTGGTCACCGTCAGCGTGTTTCTGCTGGTTGGAGTGGTTCTGCTGCTGGTGTATGTCTTCGGGGGATTCCGCTAGGCGCCAGAAACGCCGCGTGATTCTCGCGCTGCGCTGCCAATTCCCTCGCCCTCCTGCGCGGGGCCGGTTATGATGCACTTCACACGAGAGACCCAGCGAATCGCCACGGGTCCATGCACTTCTGATCTTCGAGAGAGGAGAACACCCATGAACATCCTCTGGTTCATTCTGATTGGCATTGCAGCAGGGTGGCTCGCGGGCTTGATCATGAAGGGCGGGGGATTTGGCATCATTGGCGATCTGATTGTTGGGGTCATCGGCGCGCTGATTGGCGGATTGGTCTTCGATCTGCTGGGCATCGCCGCCGTCGGTCTTCTGGGGAACCTGATCTGCGCGACGATTGGGGCGATTATTCTGATCGCCATTCTCCGGTTTTTCAAACGCGGGCCGGTGCAATAGCCTTTTACCTCGGCGTCGAGAGTCACAAGGAGACAGGAGCATGAATCCGGAGTGGTTCGAGGGGCTCAAATGGGGGGTGCTCGCCGGCGTGGTGGGCGGAGTCGCGGGCGGACTGGTGGTGCTCGTCCTTGGCCTGTTGATGCCGCTGCCGAAGTGTCCCGAGTGCGGGGAACCGTTCCCGCGCGTGCGCAAACCCGCCAATCGTCGCCAGGCCCTCTGGGGCGGATGGACCTGTGCCCATTGTGGCTGTGAGGTCGATCGGCGCGGTCGGAAGATCACTCTTCAGTAGTCGGAGATTCTGTTCATGCGGCACCAACTTCGCCTGCTCCTGTCTGCCCTGCTGATGTCGGCGCTGCCTGGTCTTTTGCTGCTCCTGTTCGCGCAGGGCTTCAGTTCGGCTGTCCCGGTGAGCCGCCTGCCGCACAAGAACTATGTGGAGAAGATCCCCGATTCAAAGGTGACGTTCACCATGGTTGCCATTCCGGGAGGGACCTTTCGCCTGGGCAGTCCGGAGACCGAAAAAGGGCGTCAGGCCGACGAAGGACCGCAACGCGCCGTCGAGATTCGCCCATTCTGGATGGGAAAATGCGAGGTGACCTGGGACGAGTATGACTGCTATCGCAAGTTGAATGGAAAACTGGGCACGTCCAACCGCGACAACGACGCCGCCCTGGCAAAGGAGGTCGATGCAGTGACACGCCCCACACAAACCTACCCCGACGCGTATCGCGATCTGGGCAAGGAAGGCTACCCGGCGATCGGCATGAGTCACCACGCCGCGAGGGAATACTGCTACTGGCTGTCGAAGAAGACCGGGAAGGCTTATCGTTTGCCCACGGAGGCCGAATGGGAATATGCCTGCCGCGCGGGGACGAAGTCCGCCTACTCCTTTGGCGCGGAGGCGAACAAACTTGGCGAATACGCCTGGTACAGCAAGAACGCCGACGACAAAACGCATCCGGTGGGCCAGAAGAAGCCCAACCCGTGGGGGTTGCACGATATGCATGGCAACGTGATGGAATGGTGCCTGGATTACTACGAAAAAGATCGCTATCGTGCTTATCGGGCGGACCGGCTGACGTTGCAACCGGTGAACCTTCCGGGGGCGGAGCGTTATCCGCACGTGGCCCGTGGCGGATCGTTTGAAGACAGAGCGGAGCGGTGTCGCTCGGCGGCGCGGCGTCCCTCCGATCGCAGCTGGAATCGCATTGATCCTGATGTTCCGCAGAGCATCTGGTGGGTGTGGAATGCGGACTTCGTTGGTTTTCGCATCGTCCGCGCGGTGGAGGAGCAGGCGAATCTGCAAGGAATTCGCTCCAAGGTCACGCGCAAAAGTCCGTGAAGGGAAAGTTCACGTCCATGGTGAATAGCCGCGAATCCGGTTCTTGCGTTTTCCGCGCGAGCGGTTCACAATGCGTGGCTGGTGAAGCGGATTCGTGATGCACCGAGCATAAATGTGGGGTGCGCGAGCCTCATGGATCCCAACGGTAGGTTGGATGCTCTTCTCCTTCCTCGTTGAGGAAACCTCCATGCCAATCCCCGTTTCGTGTTCTTCGTGCCAGGCGAAGATCAATGCCCCCGACCATCTGGCCGGGAAGAAAGCAAAATGTCCCCGGTGCAGCGCTGTCCTGCAGATCCCGGGCAGCGCTCCCGCTCCGGTTCAAACACCCAATCCAGGGACGAAGCCGGTCGCGG
>JAKOSN010000080.1 GCA_029777335.1 Planctomycetota bacterium | reverse complement strand
GGAGTTGCCGTGCGGTGAGATAGCGTGGAAAGGCCGGATTTTCATGAACGTAACCAACCCGAGCAAGCGTGGCGCGGCTCGCTACGGGGTATCCCAGGCGATCGACCTGGCCGACCGTTGGTCGTGCGAGCGAAAGCAGGAGTTTGACCAGGGTGGTTTTTCCCGCACGGTTGGGGCCAACCAGACCAAAAACCTCGCCCGTCTTCACCTCCAAATTCACAGCATCGAGCGCACGGAGAGTGCGTCGGCCCAGCCAGCCCTGGGGATAGTCCTTGGTCACCCCCGCAAATGCGGCGGCAAGTGTCATCGGTGCAGTTCCTCCAGCAGAACAAGAGGGAGAGAGGGAGTTACTCCCTCCCGTGAGGAGATGGTACGCAAGTCTAGCACCCAGACCGCGAGGTTGCTCGGCAACGGATCCGGGTTTCCTGTTTTCCTGGTTGTATTGTTTTTGGCTGAGAGGAATCATGGGTGGAAGAATGAGGTGAGCAATCTCTTCCACCCATGATTTTACGGGTTGTTATTCGATCAAGGTGATCGAATAGCCATCCTGCATGATCTTGCTAAAGGCGGCCTGCATCTTGTTGATCAACTCCTGGCTGGAACTCCCGGTAATGATCTTGTCGGGATCACTCAGGGGGCCATCCACCGATTGACTGCCGCCGAGATACTGCAAACGTCCCAGCAAGGCGAGGGCATTATCCTGATCGGTGGAGGGTGTCTCGAAGAGGCTGCCAAAGGCGATACAGTGGATCCGCACGGGTTTACGATTGATGGAGAAGCCGGGGTGAGCGGCATCATCCTCGGAGTTGCAAATCACCTGGGCCACTGCTTCGGTCTGGGCACGTGCCTCCACCTTGTCGCCCCACACATAGGGCGGATATTCGTTCTTGGAGGAACCCGGTTGGTCGTAACGCACCTTGAAGTAGGAGTGGTACTTCCCGGAGTTCTGGAAGATGCTATCCACACTCCCTGGTGTGTAGAGAGTGGCGCTGCACACGCCGTCGGTCTCGAAGATGATCATCTTCTGCGCGCCACGACGTCCCAATCCCCCCGCCTGACCCGCCGGGGCCGTTCCCCCAGCAAAATACCTGAGCACATTGGGATCACTGGGGTTGGCGAACTGATTGTAGGCAAGGACAAAACCCATGGCATAACACGTTCCCCCCACGGCCTTGGGAACATCATTGATGGCGGACGTATCATACGGGGTGATTTCCTGCCCCGTTTGTACCGACTTGGGAGCGAAGTACAACGAGTTGATCATCTTGTTGTAATCGCGGCCCAGGGGCGATCGCACCGTATTGTACTGGCCATCGTAGAATTTGGATGTCCCATTGGTGGCACTGGTAGGGCCGTAGCCTTCAGGTTTGCTGAAGGACACCAGGGAGATCATGTCATTGGGGTGGTTGAACTTGATATCGGCGATGGAGGCAGCCACCCCCGCCTTGCACATCCACATCGGGGCGTCGTGGGCAGTTCCTGGCCACCACGATCGATTGTTCAAATTCATGTTGTTCAGGAAATCCACCATCGTCATCGGGCTGAACCAGTATTGCAACGAAGGCCGATACGGGTTGTCCCGATAGTTCATGTACCGCTGATCGCTGGTGAACTGGGTATCAGGAGCCGGACTGAGGTTTTCCATGCCAATGGAACTGGCGAGGATCTGATTGCTGGTGTTGGCACTCCCTTTCCAGGCGTAGAGATTCTTGTAGCCCATGCGGCCGGAGTAATCGCTGTAGGTGGCAAAGCGAACGCCGTTGACGGTGCTGAAGCCAGCCTGTTTGATGCCAAGGATCTCGTCGATGTACTCCTTCCAGAAGCGCTGGTTGCGCTGGGCCTGGGTGGAAGTGGGCAAGGGGTGGACGGAGATATCAATGGTGTCGGGGATGGCGTCGTAGTAGAGGATGCCACCGGCACGCAGGCGTGGGGGGAAGGGATTGGGACCGCTGTTTTTCAGCCAGTAGAGGATGGCGTCGTAGTTTGGTTCATAGGTCCAGCGATGGCGCACCGTGGTCGTGGTCGTGGTGGTCACTCCGCCAGACGTACTCGAGGTGGTCGAGGAACTCACGATGAAATCAGTTACGGTTCCCGGAGTCTTGTGGTTGCCATTCCCGGTCGCCGTGGTGCTTGCTGCGCTGGTGAGATCAACGGTGGTTCCACCGGGTCCCGTGAACATGATGCAGTTGTTGTCGAGCGGGGCCATGGTGCCAGTGACGGGGGGAGAAATGCCGCCGGTGGTGGCGTAGTAGGCCATCTGCCTGGGGAAAGCAGGAGTCTGCTGAGCAGGGCGTGCCGAAGGTGAACCCTGCGTGAACGTGGGACGAGGACGGATCGACAACGGAGGAGGGGTGCCGCCTCCAGGTCCGGAGCTACCACCGCCACCACCGCCGCTGCCACCACCGCCACCGCCGCCACCGCCACCACCGCCGCCTCCGCCACCCGTGGTGGTGGTACTGGTGACGGTGCGTGAGCCGAGATAGATCTTGTAGAAGAAGCGTTGACGCCAGTCCCTGGCACCATTGTTGGCAGTCACGCCGTTGTTGGTCCAGTCGCCTGGTCCCCGGGGATCAGGAGGCCAGACCCAGAACGTCTTCCCCCAGTAGCGGGGTCCAACCGTGTAGCCCTTGAAGTTGGCGCCGTAGCCGGCAGTGCTGTTATTGGGGTCGGTGTCGTCGACAAAGGTGGTGGTCGATTTGGTGGTGCTGGTGCTCGTCGCCGTGCGGCCAATGATCTCGTTGACGTTGACGGCGAAACTGCTCGAACCACTCTTCTTGAGGAAGTTGTCGCCTGCCGGGGTGCTGGCGTAGGAGTCCGAGGCAGGACTGAAGGCGAGGGTGGTGTTGCCAAACGGGGTGTTATCCTGGAAGAAATCCTTGATCACGGCAGGACCGTTGGCGGTGTCGAGAACGAGGTTGGAAGCCCAGGACATCTTCTCGCCGGAGACGGCGGTCATGTCACCGCCGGTGCTGGTGCCACGCCAGGTGGCGAGGGTGGAAGAATAGTGTCCAAAGGTGGGATAGACGGTCTCGGAGTTCAGGGCGCGGGTGCGATCGGTGAGGCTGCCGGAGGAATTGGTGATGGGCCCCCCCAGGAGGGAACCCAGACGCATGGAGCCGGACAGATCGATGACAATGGCGACGTCACGCGGGCGATGGGCGGCGGTGGCGATGGCCCCCACATTGAGGGTGGTGGGACCGTTGGCCTGGCCAGTGAGGAGCGAGAAAACGCCAGCAAAGAGGCTTTTGCCGGAATGGTTGACCTGGGCGCGGACGAGGGACCAGCCGTCGTTGGCCCCCTTGCCGGTGGGATCGATGATAAAGTCATCGAGGGAGGAATCGTAGCGGTAGGAACCGACGTTGATGGTGACCTGGGAGGAGGGGTCGATGGGGACGTTGAGGACGGAGTTAGCCTCGGCGGCAGCGACGGCTGCGGGAGCGGCGGCGGAGTAGTTGTAGTCGGGGGGTTGGCCGGTGAGTTGGCGAGCACCGGCGAGAGCCGCCGCGTCGGCGGCGTTCTGACACTGGTTGCGCGCGACCATGAGGATGCCCACGTCGATGGCCAGGGCGACACAGCCGACCAGGCCGATGAGACTGACCGCGACCAGGGGGAGGATGCTGCCCTGGCGTCGGTTCCGTTGTTGCTGCCATCTCATGACAGACTTCCCTCTCCTATGTTTCGAGACGAGGAGGATCGGCGTTGGTGCCGAAGTCCCTCCGCGGCTCGGTCAATTTCCTTCGCTGTACATCACAGATTGGGCCTGCATGGTGATCACATCGGGCATACCCAGAAACGTGGGAAGGGTGGAGCGATAGTTGGCCGTGATGCGGATCACGATCCCATCGGTGGGTTTGGCCTGATCCCAGCTGCTGAGTTGGGTGCCCACGGGGATGGTGGGATCGCTTTGCCGCAACACCAGGGCGAAGATTTCGATGCTGGTATCCTTGTTGAAATTGTCCAGTTTCAGATCTTGCTTGGCGAGATACTTCATCACAGCGTCGCGGATATCGCTCTCGGTGCTGTCGTTGGTGTGAGCAACGGCGAACCGCGCTCCTTCGCGGGCCGCATTTTCCAGCAAGTGCTTCATCAGGAAGAAACGCCCATACTCGAAGATGCCAAACATGAATAACAGGCAGACGCCGAGAACCACGCCGGTCTCCACGGCCGTCGCTGCAGAACGCCGGGTTGGAAGATGCTGTCGGGCCAACTGCATGAATCGCACTCCTGTAATGAGATCCCACGGGGACGACAGACTCGGGATCAACGCCGAGCTTTCGTGACGGGGAAGATGGCTTAGAACGTCGGGGGCAAAGGTGCCGAAGGAGGATCGGTTGGGATCGACACCGGGAAGTCCCGCACCGAACGCCAGATCGCCTGGGCATTCAACATTGTCCCCTCGGCGACAAAGAAGGTGCTCATCACATAGCGCACATTCTGATAGGGATAACTGACATCGACCTGCACTTCGTGGCCGGCGGGAGCGTTGTAAACTTCGCCTCCATTGCCCGTATTGTTCTTCACCGTGATCTGCACGTTGGTGAGTGACAGCCCGGCCATGGACAGGTAGTTGCGCACGGCATCCTCGCAATCCGCATTGGTGTACTTGGCGGTGGACGCCTGGCGACCACCTTCGCGGGCGGCATTTTCGACGATCTGCTGCACCTGCAACAGACGACCCACTTCCCACATTCCCAGAAGGAGGGGCACCAGGATAAAGGTCAAGGTCAGGGCGAGTTCGACCGCCGCGGTGGCGGATCGCGAGATCGACTTGGTGGGATAGCGACACAACATCGGACGACCCTCACTCTCAATTCAACCGAACGATTGTCTTTGTGGCGGAGATGGGGAAAAGGCACACTGTCTCTCCCTCCTGCATGGCGTGGCAGAATTGCAGCGACGGCGCACGCTCACGAAGGGGGGTCGTGACAGGTGTTTGTGGGGAGATTTCAGGAGAGGTATCACCAGACACCAAAAACGCTGAGCGCTCAGAAGCGCGGCAGGGTGTGCCACGCCCCAGCAGGGTTAGCCCAGCGGGTGAAAGACCTCTTTCATCCAACTATAGAACACGATTTGTCGATGGGGAGAAAAAAATCTATGACAGGGATTCTACGAATTGGGTCGCGTGGATACACTGCCAGCTAACCCGGACTCCGCAGGAAGTGCCCCAGACGCGGCACGGACCTGCTCACCTTCACCCCTGTTTGTGCCATGCGAAACACTCTCCTGCTCCTGTGTGCGTGTCTTCTCTCCCCGACCGCCGTGCGTGCCGATGGGCCCGGGGATAACCTCCCCGACAAGGTGAGGCGGGTGCCGCCCCCGGGTATCAAGGTGCCCGAAGCGGACCGCCAGGAACTGCAGGCGGGGGTGGCGGAACTGGGAACGGCGATCGCTGGCCTGCGCAACTCCTTGAAGACCAAGGCAGGGTTGCTTGCGCTCCTGCCCGATGTGGAGATCTTCCACAAGGCGGTGCACGATGCGTTGAAGTACGAGGAATTTTTCAACGCGCGCGAAATCAACGTGGCGCGCAATCTTCTCAAGCTTGGCAAGGAGCGCGCGACGCAGCTGGCGAAGGGAGAAGCGCCGTGGACGCGAGCCACAGGGTTGGTGGTGCGCGGCTATGTCTCGAAGATCGACGGTTCGGTCCAGCCGTATGGCCTGGTGGTGCCGGCCTCCTATCAGCCAAACTATCCGCATCGGTATCGGCTGGATTTCTGGTGCCATGGGCGCGGCGAAACGCTGAGCGAACTGAGCTTCCTCAATGGACGGTTGAATTCACCGGGTGAATTCACTCCGCCCAATGCTTTTGTCCTCCACCTGTATGGGCGCTATTGCTGTGCCAACAAGTTTGCCGGCGAGGTGGATCTCTTCGAGGCGTATCACCATGTGCGGCAGCATTACCCCATCGATGAGAATCGCCTGGTGATTCGCGGTTTTTCCATGGGCGGAGCGGCGTGCTGGCAGTTCGCGGTTCATTACCCGGGGATGTGGGCGGCCGCCGCTCCCGGCGCGGGCTTCTCCGAAACCCCGGAGTTTCTGCGCGTGTTTCAGAACGAGAAGGTTCAGCCCACCGAGTACGAGAAAAAGCTCTGGCATCTGTACGATTGCACCGACTACGCGCTGAACCTCTACAACTGTCCGACGGTGGCCTATAGCGGAGAGATCGATTCGCAAAAACAGGCGGCGGACATCATGGCGAAGGCCCTGACGGTCGAGGGGATGACATTAACGCATATTATCGGTCCGAAAACTAGGCATAGCTATCACCCGCAGGCCAAACTGGAGGTCGATCGTCGGATCAATGCGCTCGTTGGCAAGGGGCGCAATCCAACGCCGAGGAGCGTGCGCTTCACCACCTGGACGTTGCGCTACAATCAATGTCTGTGGCTGACGGTGGAGGGGTTGGGGGAACACTGGGAGCGGGCGCGGGTGGAGGCGGAGATTGCCAATCGGAGTACGATTCGTGTGAAGACCAGCAATGTCACCGCGTTGACGCTGAACATGAACGCCGGCCAGTGTCCCCTGGATGTGACGGTGATTCCCACGGTTGTGCTCGACGGCCAGGAGGTGAAGGGAGCGCCGGTGCAGACCGATCGCTCGTGGGTGTCGCATTTTCGCCGTAGCAACGATAAATGGACGTGCGTGGAGACGCTGGACGATGGCAAGCTGGCCAAGCGGCCGGGGTTGCAGGGGCCGATCGATGATGCGTTCTGGGATCGTTTCTTGATGGTGCGGCCGACGGGGAAAGCGCTCAACGAGAAGGTCGGCACATGGGCGACGGCAGAGATGAATCACGCCACCGAGCACTGGCGCCGGCAATTTCGGGGGGAAGCACCGATCAAGGATGACCGGGCGGTGAGCGATGCCGACCTCGCCTCCAGCAACCTGATTCTCTGGGGCGATCCGTCGAGCAACGCGGTGCTGGCGCGTCTGGTCGACAAACTGCCGGTGCGCTGGACGCGCGACGGGATCCAGGTGGGCGACAGGAGTTATCCGGCAACGCAGCATGTGCCGGTGCTGATCTATCCCAATCCGTTGAATCCCAAGCGGTATGTGGTGCTCAACAGCGGCTTCACTTTCCGCGAGTATGACTATCTGAATAATGCGCGTCAGGTGCCGAAACTGCCGGATTATGCGGTGATCGATGTGAGCGTACCGGTGAACTCCCGCGCGCCGGGGAAGGTGGTGCAGGCCGGCTTCTTCGATGAACAATGGCGCGTGCGGGCGAAGTGAGCGAGGAGCGCATGCCCGAGTTACTGCAGCTGGTGTTACCCGATCTGTCCGCGACCCAGGCGCTGGGGCAGCGCCTGGGTCGATTGCTTTTTCCCGGGGCAGTGGTGGCGCTGGTGGGTCCACTGGGGGCGGGCAAAACGCATTTGACCCGTGCCATCGCCGAGGGCTTAGGGATCGCGGACAGTCGGATTGTCACCTCGCCGACGTTTGTGCTGATGCAGGAGTATGGCGCGCGGTTGCCGATCTATCACTTCGATGCGTATCGGCTGCGGGGCGCCGGCGACTTCGACGACCTGGGAGTGCAGGAATATTTCGAGGGGGGCGGAGTGTGCCTGGTGGAGTGGGCGGATCGGGTGCCCGAGTGTCTCCCCGCCGAACACCTGCGCATCAGCCTGAGCATTGCTGGGGAAAGCAGCCGTGTGGCGGAGCTGGAAGGGCGGGGGCGACGATACGAGGAACTGATCCAGCAACTCCGCGAAGGGGCGCGGCGCTTATAACTGGGCCTCGGCGAGCAATTTCACATCGCGCAGGCGAAAGTGGCTACACCGTTCCTCGCGGCCCCGGTCGTCGAGGCGATGTGCGTTGAGGGCGGCCTTGCGGGCGATCTCCACCGCTTCCATGGCATCGGGGCCGGTGCACACCTTGACCACGTGGTGCTCCCAGTGCGTGGGCTCCCAGGAGTGCCATTGCACCTCGTAGTGGACTTCCCAGATACATTTCATCCCTGGATTACTCCTTGCGGTCCGGGCGTTTTTGCACCTCGATCAGCGCGGCGTGAGCGGTCAGCTGTAAGCCGCGATCCGGATCCCGTTCGAGCATTTGCAACCCCGGCAGGCTCTTCTTGGTGCCGATCGTTTTCAGGAGGTTGCAGGCCTCGATCCGTGCGCGCTTGTCTTTGGCTGGATTGAGAGCGTATTTGAGCACCTCGTCCTCGGCGACGGACCCCATGCGGGTAAGCGAACGCAGGGCAGTGCCGCGCACGGCGAAGTCATCCAGACGGCTCGCCACGGCGGCGGCCCCGCGAGGGTCGCGGAGATCCCCCAGCCGATCGATCGCCCACTCGCGCCGGGGGCGGGCGATCGGAGCGGGATCGTTGACGAGGGTGATCAGGGTGGGCACATTCTCGACCGTAATCCAGCGATCGAGCGCTCGCATTCCAGTATCCATGACCCGATTATCGCGGTCGGTCACCAGGGGATCGAGCAACCTGGAGACCTCGGTTCGGCGGGCCTCGTCGGTGCAGGTGTTGTGCGCCAGCCAGTCGGCAGCCCGGTTGCGGCGTGCCAGTTCCTTCGTTTTCAGATCGACGATCACCTGGTCGAGGAGCACCTTGTCCCCGGTTTTACAAACCTCGAGCAACTTGCGACAGCGGGTGGCCATGGCCTCGTTGGGGTTGTTCATCTCCTTGACGAGGGCAGACTCGGCCGCTTTGCCCAGCAGACGGAGCGCATTCTCGGCTTCGCCGTGCCCACCATTGGTCTCCAGATATTTTACCAGCACGGGGGCGCCGCGTTCATCCTTCCAGCGGCCAAGGGTTTGAAGGGCATCCTTCTGGGCGTTGTTGAGCCACGGATTGCCGAGCGATTCCTCGAGCATCTGCACCACGTCGGGGGTGTTCTCCTTGCTGCCCCAGTCCTGAAGGATGCGCATGCTATTGTCCCGCACCGCCTCTTCGCGCTCGCGCAGAAGAGGAGCGGTCGCCCTGGCGATCTGCGCACGGAGCAAGGGATCACGGGTAACCTTCTGTTGGCGGAGCCATTCGAGGGCGACTTTCCGATGGCCCAGATCGCCTTCTTTCAAATCCTGCGCCGTCTGGGTGAGGAGATCTTTCTCACTGGCGCCGCCCTCGCGGAGAGCCCGACGCGCCTGGTCGTAAAGGTTGTTGGTCGGATCGTGCAGGTGCTTGAGCATTTCTCTGGTGCCGTTGGGGCCGAGGGCAACCAGGGCCTTGTTGGCGGAGTCGCGCAGCCCGCCATCGCCATGGGTGGTGTAGCGCACCAGGATGGGGAGAGCGCGTTCATCCTTCCAGCGGGCCAGGGCAGCGAGGGCATTTTTCTGGGCATCGTTACTAAAGGGAGAATTGGCGGTCTCTTCGAGATACTTGATGGTCGCAGGGACATTGTCCTTGCTTCCCCAGCGCGCCAGGGCGAGCATGCCGGTGTCGCGGATGGTGGTGTCGCGATCACTCAGCAGCGGTTCAAGCGCCTTGCTGACCGCTGCCTGCTGACTTTTGTCGATCTGCTTGGCGTTCGCAAACCAGGTGGCTCCGCTTTGGCGAATCTGGGGCATTTCCGACTGAAGGCACTGCAAGGCGGTGGGAATGTCGGTGGGGTTGAGGCTCTTGACAAGATTCTGGCCGGCATCGACAACGGTCTTGGTCGCGCTGTAGATCCACCAGATGCCGCCACCGCAGCAGCCGAAGACGAGGAAGAGGACCACGCCGCCGCCAATCAGGAGCGGGGCGGCGATCCCGCGCTGCTCCGAGGTGCCGGGTTTGAAGCGGTCCTTGTCACTTTTCAGGTCGCCATTGTCTTTTTTCGACTTGCGGCTCGGGGGGTCGCTTTTTCGGGCGGGGGTGTCTGTGTCCTCAAGGAACCCCTCGCCCGCGACAAAGACGTGCTCGCATTCCTTGCAGCGCACCTTCTTGCCGCGCTGGGTGTCGGCAAGGGTGTAGGACTGGCCACACTTGGGACAGGTGGTGGAGAAAGGCATCGGTCGGCTCCTGCGGGCACACTCTTCTCATTTGGGGTTAACGTAACCGATCCAGGAGAGGATCGACCAGTTCCTCGCGGATCAACTTTTCCACATCGCGCACATGTTCAATGCCCATGAAGCCATACTGATAGACCTGACGCGACATGCCGCCCTTTGAATGCACGGTGACGACGGTGAACTGCTCGAAGACCAGATCGCCCGCCTCCTTGACGAACCAGGAATCCTGGCGGCGCATATCGCGCAGGTCCATGGAGGTGTAGCTCTTCAGGGTGCAGCCGCCCCACCAGCGGCCGCGCCAGACGATGGCTCGGCGATTGGTCAGGGCGTAGACGGTGTTGTCGGCCTCGATCTTCTTCCACAGCGGGGCGAGCATGATCGCCAGGCCAATCCCCCCAAAGATAAAGGCGGGCAGCAGGGCGAGCACACCCATGTTCCAGATCATGACCAGGCCCATGAACAGTCCCACTCCAGCGAAGATCGAGCCGATGCACGACCCTGCGATACCGCGCAGCATGTAGAGTTTGACCATCGGCTGGCCGACCCAGATGAGCCGTTCACCCTTGGACAGTTCCTCGCGCACTTTCTCTTCGAGTTTGGGCGGAAGCTCGCCCAGTAACTCGCTCTGCTTGACCT
>JAKOSN010000079.1 GCA_029777335.1 Planctomycetota bacterium | reverse complement strand
GCCCGATCGAGCACCGGCAATTTCCGCTCCTTGAGAGAACGGAAGTTGTTCTGGTGCGTATCCCAACCGCCGTCGGTCACCGTGACAAAGTGAACTCCGGCCTCGATCAACCGGCGTGCGAGCAAACAACTCTGACCAAAGGTGTTGCGCCCATAGGTCTCGCGCACCTTGACCGGTTCCTGGCTGAGATCGAAGGCGCGCTTGGCGGCCGGTGAGGTAATCAGTCCGTGCGCCTTTTCGTAAAAACTATCGCGCGCCTTCACGGTGGTGGTTTTCTGCTCGACTGCTCGTTGCTGCCGATCCACCTCGGACAGCATGGCATAACGGCGCTCCAGTCGCGCCCGCTCCGTCTCGGTCGCCAGGCTCAGATCGCGCACCTTGAACACCGGCGCATTCGGATCGTCGGTCACCTCGAACGGATTGAACTCGTCGCCCAGAAAGCCGGCGACTCCGCCATTGAAACGACGATCGATGTTGCGCCCCAGTTGCACAAAGGGCAGCATCCCGTCCCGATAACCACGTTCGCGCGCTACCACGGAGCCATAGCAGGGGAAGGCCAGGCTAGGATTGAACTTGCGCCCCGACATCATGAGATGATCGGCCACCCCATGGCTGCCGTTCTTGGGATCGTGCCCCCGGATAATGCTGAACTTGTCGGTCTGCCGGGCGAGCAGAGGAAGATGTTCACTCAGGCGAATGCCAGGAAGCGTGGTCGGGATGGTACCAAACTCGCCGCGCACCTCGGCTGGGGCGTCCGGTTTGGGATCGAAAGTATCGTGATGGCTGGGACCGCCTTGCATCCAGAGCAGGATGCATTGCGTTGTCTTCTTGTTGCGCGTTGGACTGCTCGCCGCCTGCGCCTGCCAGCGCAGGAAGTTCGGCAACGATAACCCGAACGCTGCCAGGCCGCCCACGCGGAGAAACGAACGGCGCGTGAGTCCTGTGCAATCCGAGATCATTCCGGTGAACAGATCAAGCATGACAGCACCAGCAAGGCGGGTGAGGGTGGGTGGGAAGGAGGCAACCTCCTCTTTCCTCAAGAGTGACAACTTTTTTTATCCTGTCAATGAAAAAGTTATCATACGCGCACTTCGGCACTTCGCGCCCTCTGCTACCATGTGCCGTTTGGTGGGGGCAACGTTCTGTCTCCACCGTTCACCCGTGGCGCGGGACCATTTCTTCGGTTAAGCGCTCGAGTGCCTCACGTGAGAAGTGCGCGATCTCCGGATCCTCGCTGTCGGCCAGTCGATCCAGATCCGGATAGAGAAGCAGGAGGGATTCGTTGGCAGCCAGTTGGATGGTTTCGTGGACACGATGAATGTCCTCGCTGGCGAGCATCTGGCGGAACCACTGCAACGCCTGACGTTCACCCAGTCGCGCGAGAGCAGCCCGAGCCGCCTGGCGCACCTCGGGAGCGGGATCGCGGCGCGCTTCCTGCAGGGCAAGAAGCACCTCGGCCCTTTGCAGCGGCTCCCAGTAACCCAGACTCGACACCGCCGCGGCCCGGTAGGTTGGATCCCAGTCGCGTGCCGCTTGCAGGAGGATCGCCTCGCTCTGCGCTGCGGGATGGCCACGCAGGGCACGGAGAATTTCTCGATAGGGAAGATCCGCAGGCACGGAGGAACGCCGTGGGGGGGTCGCTCGCCGCCGACTCTGAGCACGGCGATGAAGGGGGATGTGTTGCAGAATCCATTCCCGCAACCAGGCGCCCACGCGCGGATCCTTCGACCAGGTCATCACCTCGATGGCGAGGGCGTGGTGGGGGAAGGGCGGCTGAGCCACCAGCGACAACAAGGTCGGCCCCGCGTCGGCGCGCAGATCGTTGAGGGTCACCAGGATATCGCGTTGTTCCTTCGCAGTAACCTTGGGCAAACGCCGACAGAGCGCTTCGGGCACCTCGCGCAGATACTCGGTCAACACCGGCTCGAGCGCCGCCAGATGCGACATTTGCCAGCTGTAGGCTTCCTGATCGGACATCTCGCCGCCCAGGAGCGTCTCGGCGTGGCCCGCGCGATGGAGCAGGCGCACCGCTTCGAGAAAAACGCGCACCACCAGTGGATCGGCCGGTTCGGCCCGATGATCCCACAATCCTTCGATCATCTCGCCCACGCGCGCCTCGGCGACCACCTGGGGGGGAACTCCCGTCCGCAGCCCCTCCAGCGCGCGGTGCAGGACGCGCAGCGCCGCGTGACCAAGCGGCCCACGGCGATCGTCGTGGAGATAGCCCGCGAACCCAAGGAAACAGATCGTCTCGGCAGCGAAGAAATGCCCCAGGGGAATATCACAGGCGATTTCGGCACAGCGCAGGAGATGTGGCAAACTTTGCGAACGATTGAGGCTGCGCAACCCGTTGGCGAGGTCGATCCAGTACCACGATTGCTCGATCTGGTCGTCGGTCAAGCGCCGCTGGAGTTGGCGTTCCAGAATGTGGCCCGCGTCCTCGGTTCCCAGTTCGGCCAGGGCGCGCACCTGCACGACGTAAAGCATGCCGGGGCGCAGACTCGCCTCGACCGCCGCCACTTCCCCTCGTTCGAGCAGTTCGCGGAAGCGCGCCTTGGTGGATTCGACCACCGCCTCGTTGAGATGGCCGCCCTGAAAGAGATCGATATGCTGGCGGCTCACCGGGGACAGTTCCTCACGGAGGTACGGTCGGCGCGCAAAGTGTCGGCCCAGGAGAAAGGCGGTCGCCAGCAAGAGCGTGAGTAGCACGGCCAATGCCACCAGCGCGTGCCCCATTGTCCTAGATCCTCAATCCTGGATCGTCTGGTCGGTCTGTGAAGGCCAGGCGTCGGCTGCGTCCGGGTTTCGCGCCAGCGCTGGAACAACCAATCAGGTGCGCACCTGACCGTCTCCATGGACCACATACTTGTAGCACGTCAATTCTAGCAAACCACACGGTCCGCGCGCGTGGAATTTATCGGTGCTAATTCCGATTTCCGCGCCCAGTCCCAGTTCACCTCCATCATTGAAGCGTGTACTGGCGTTTACAATGACGGCCGCGGAGTCCACCAGGGCAGTAAAGCGCCGCGCCGCCTCCAGTTCGCGCGTGACGATCGCCTCGGTATGTTTGGAGCCATACGTCTCAATGTGCCGAATCGCCTCATCCAGACTATCGACCACCTTGACGGAGAGGATGAGGGCGAGATACTCGGCGGCGTAGTCCTCCTCGCTCGCCTCTGCGATTCCCGGTAAATATTGCCTCGTCCGGGGACAACCGCGCAACTCCACTCCCTTCGCTTGCAGCAGGGCGCCAACTGTCGGGAGAAATGTCGCCGCCACCTCCTGATGCACCAGCAAACTCTCGGCGGCGTTGCACACCCCTGGCCGCTGACATTTCGCGTTCAGGAGAATGCGCCCCGCCATCTCCAGATCGGCGCTGGCATCGACATACACGTGACAGTTGCCCCGATAGTGCTTCAGCACCTGCATGCGGGCTTCTTCCTCCACGCGGCGAATCAGTCCTTCCCCGCCGCGCGGAATAACCAGATCGATAAACTCTGGCATCGCCAGCAAGCCACTCACCACCGCACGCTCGGGGATGTTCACCATCTGCACCGCATCCCCCGGCAAGCCAACCGCCAGCAACTCCTCCTGCAAGATCCGATGGAGTGCGACATTCGAGTGGAGCGCTTCCTTGCCGCCTCGCAGAATCAGGGCATTGCCGCTCTTGACACTCAGCGCGGCCGCATCGAGGGTGACATTCGGCCGGGACTCGTAGATGAAGAAGAGCACTCCCAGCGGAACGCTCACCTTGTGCACCTGCAAGCCATTGGGACGTACACTGCTGTCGAGAACCCGCCCGAGCGGATCCGGCATGGAGGCAATCTCACGCAGCGCCGCACTCGCCCCGCGCAGGCGCTCCGGAGTCAACCGGAGCCGATCGATCAGGGCCTCGGTCAATCCCTGCCCCCTGGCTCCCTCGACATCCCTGGCGTTGGCGCGGAGGATCTCGTCTGGCTGGGTTTCCAGTCGTCGCGCACAGCGCAGCAACCAGTCGTTTTTCTGGGCCCCGGACACGAGACGCAGGGCGCGTTCAGCCGCCCGCGCACGTCGACCCAGGTCCACACAGTAAGAGTTGAGATCTGTGTTCGCCGATGCCAGAATCATTCACTCGTTCCCTCTGCCAAACCAGGAAGGCAGTTGCGTCGGGCGCGGGGTTCGGGAGGAGTGCCTGTCCCGGCTGGGGTGGTTCCTCACCGCGGGCCCTTCTCACCCAGGCTCATCAACGGCAACAACTCGAAGGTCACCTCGCGTGGAAGATCCTGAGCCAGGTGGAAGTCCTTTGGTAATTGTATATGAGGTCGCTCGGAATACATCCGCGCCGTGAACTCGTTGGTCGTGAGATCGATCACCGCGTTGACCCGGGGCGGTTCCTGCTGCACAGGTCCGAGTACGCGCAGAGTGATCTTGCCCGCCCGCTCATTGATAAAACGCGGCCGATAGGCAAAGTTGGCTGGGCACAGAAACCGCACCGGCACATCGGTGAGTTCGTAGAGTTTTCGCTGCTGGGTGGGAAGCCGCACTGTCACCGAGGTCGGCTGCGTTTTCACCGAGCGTCCCTCCAGTTCCTGCAGCACCGGCACGCGTGCAGCGCGAACAGGAGCACCATCCCCCTCCTCGCCTGCTTGCGAACCACGAGGCGAAATCACCCACGGCTGGGTTGGAATGGCACTGGCGCGTTCAAGGACATCCTGGGGGCCTCGCACGAGAACCGAACTTGGCTCCACGACCACGGCGCCCGTGTGGCTCTCCAGAGAATAGTCAAACCGGACCGGCAGGCGTTTCTCGATCACGCGCTGAGCGACCACGCGCACACTGTCACGCCCTTCCATGAGAATCGGCTTGATCCCCGCCGGAAGGTGCAGCGTTCCCGGATCCACATGCAGGGTTTCATGAACGCTCTTCTGCTGGTTGGCGCTCTCCGGCACCGTGAGAGTCAATTCCGAGCGCAATTCTCCGCGTTGGAGCAGACTGCGCAGTTCGCGCATTCGCCCAGGCGCCCCGGTGAAGGAACAGAGCACATGCGACGGTTCGAGGACTTCCAGGATATATTGATCGCGCTGCGCCGCAGTGAGCGAAACATGGACAGGGATGGCAACATGGTCAAGCGTTTCCTGTTCCCGGCTCCGGGCGTAGACCCAGACCAGGAGGGCCAGACTCAGCGCCACAAAGGTAGACAGGGCTCGATCGAACATGGGACGTGCTCCTTTGCTTGCGCCAGGAGATCCGGCGAGCCCGGATACTATCAGGCCGGCAATTGACGACGATCAGACCGAGGGGTGTTGCGGTAAGGCAAGGCAGCCAGGCGCGGAACCGCTGGCCGATCACAAAGAACTTCCGTCAAGCGGCGGGCCAGGTCGAGGGGAGCAACCACTTCCAGACGACCGCGATAGCCCAGCGAGATGCGCCCCGTTTCTTCACTGACCACCAGAATGACCGCATCGGTCTCATCCGACAGGCCCACCGCCGAGCGATGGCGCATCCCCATGTGGACACCTTCCGGCGGTTGCCCCAGAGGGAGCTGGCAGGCGACCGCCGCGATTCGGCCATGGCTGACAATCAGGGCGCCATCGTGCAGCGGACTGCGCTTGGCGAAGATGGCGCGCACCAGGCGTGCCGACACCTCGCTCTCCAGCCGTTCCCCGGTTTCAATGTAGGGCGCCAGTGCCATTTCTCTTTCGATGGCAATCAGGGCGCCAATGCATTCACTGGACATGATGCGCGCGGCATCGGCCAGTTTTTCGCTCAGCGAGGCCGGCTCCTCACGCACCAGGTAACGCACCAGGCGATAACGACCGAGCACCATCAACCCGCGCCGCAATTCAGGCTGAAAAATCACCAGCAAGCCGACCATTGCCGTGGTTAGCAGATAATCGAGCACGCGGGCCAGCACCGTCAGATCAAAACTGATGATGATGACCTGCGCCACCAGGAAAAACACGATCACCACCAACCCCAGGCCCCGCACAATGGCGGCTCCGCGGGTTTTGCCGAGCAACCGCATCAGCAGATAAAAAGCCAACGCCAGGATCGCGATCTCGATCAGATCGCGTCCCTCTGCGGATTCGTACAGCTGTATCAGTCGATCACGCAGCAGCATGACTCCTCCTCGGCTCGAGCAAAGGGCAAACTCTCGCTCGTCCCTTTACTCTTTCGGAGCATCCTGGGAGGCCCCCCCTCCCCTTCCGTGCGCGTCTCTGATGCTTGCTTCGTCGAGGTGCGACATCATCTCCACTACATCCCGGGTTTGCCGAACATCGTGCACGCGGAGGATCTGGGCGGCCCGATGCACCAGCGCATGACAGGTGACTGCCAGTGCCCCTGCCAGCCGCTCCTGAACTTCCCGGCCCAGGAGGCGACCAAGAAATCCCTTGCGTGAAACCCCCAAACAGACAGGACAGCCCAGAGATTGCAACTTGCCCAGATGAGCCAGCAACGCCAGGTTGTCTGCATCGGTCTTCCCAAAGCCGATGCCGGGGTCCAGCACCACTGCCTGTGCAGCTATACCCATTCCCGCCGCCACATGCAACCGCGCCTGCAGGAAGTTAGCCACCTCTTCAACCACGTCGTCGTAGTGGGGAGCCTGTTGCATCGTCGCCGGAGTTCCCTGCATGTGCATGAGGATCACTCCTGCTCCGCTACGCCGAATCACCTCCCCCATCGCCAGATCACCCTGCAGCGCCGTGATATCGTTGATGATGTGCGCCCCCAGATCCAGGCAGCGCTGCGCGACCTCTGCCTTGGTCGTATCGATGGAGAGCGGCACCCGTTCGCCCACTTCGCGCGCCAGCCGTTTCACCACCGGCAGGAGTCGGCGCAGTTCTTCTTCGAGCCCTACGGGGGACGACCCAGGCCGGGTCGATTCGCCCCCCAGATCGAGCAGATCCGCCCCCTCCTCGACCAACCGCAAGGCATGCGCGAGCGCTGCCTCCTCGCCGAGGTAGCGTCCGCCATCGGAGAAACTATCCGGAGTGATGTTGACGATCCCCAGCACCAGGGGACGGCGCAGCTCCAGTGTGCGTTCCCGAATCTGCCAGCCCCGCATGGTTCCGCGCCTCCGCATCTGCGACTTTGGAAGTGCCCCGCTCCCCCGCAGTGGGTTAGAATGGGCCGAACGTCTCGGGTTGACCACTTGCGCTGCGCAATAACCAGGTCCTCGCGGCTTTGCCGAGCGAGGAGGTGAGTGCTTTCATGACCGCTTCCAGCAACAACGAACCTGCTTTGCCAGCGAGCGCGTTTCGCGACAATACGCCCACTCTTCCGCACCAGGTCAGCGAGGAAAAACACCCGCAACGCGGGCGTATCCTCGGCGATTACGAGTTGCTCGAAGAGATCGCCCGGGGTGGGATGGGAATTGTTTATCGAGCGCGGCAGATCAGTCTCAATCGCCTGGTGGCGGTCAAGATGATCCTCAACAGTCATCTGGCCGCACCAGACGAGGTGCGGCGTTTTCACATCGAGGCCGAGGCCGCCGCCACCCTCGATCACCCCAACATCGTGCCGATTCACGAGGTGGGCGAATCCCAGGGTGAACATTATTTCTCGATGAAATTGATCGAGGGAAAACCGCTCGCCAGCAAATCGGCCGAGAACCGCACGCTGCACCATCCGCAAACGAGCGCTCGTCTGGTGGCGGTAGTGGCACGGGCAGTCCACTATGCACATCAACGCGGGATTCTTCATCGCGACCTCAAGCCGACGAATATCCTGGTGGACAGCGCGGGCACTCCCTACATCACCGATTTTGGCCTCGCCAAGCGCCTTGGGAGCGACCGTGGCCTGACTCAATCGGGGGCGATCCTCGGCACCCCGGAATACATGGCCCCCGAGCAGGCACGAGCCGCGAAAGGGCTTAGTGTGGCGGTCGATGTCCACGCCCTTGGCGCTATGCTGTACGAACTGCTCACTGGCGTGCCCCCTTTCCGCGCGCCGACCCCGCTGGAAACCCTGCTGCGCGTTATCGACCAACCCGCACCCGCGCCGCGCGACCTCGCCCCCCAGATCGCGCCGGACCTGGAGACAATCTGTCTGAAATGTCTGGAAAAGGATCCCCAGCGACGCTATCCCTCGGCCGAGGCGCTGGCCGACGATCTGGAACGCTGGCTCCGCGGCGAACCGATCACAGCTCGCCCCGTCAGTCGTTTCGAACGAGCCTGGCGCTGGGGACGGCGTAACCCCACGGTGGCGAGTTCGCTCCTGGCCACGGGCCTGACTCTGGTGGCGGGCACGCTGGTGGCGGTCCTCCTCGCCCTGGAGGCCAACGCCCAGCGCGACCGCGCGGAGGTGCTCGCAACCCAGGCAAATGCCAGTGCCCTGTCAGCCCGGCGCAATCTCTACGCCGCTCATCTCAATCTGCTTGCCCGCGCCTGGGAAGACTGCCAGATCGAGGTCGTGGCGGATCTCCTTGCTCGCCAACTTCCCGAGAAAACCGGCGGCATCGATCTGCGGGGGTTCGAGTGGTTTTACTGGCAACACCAGCTGCATTCGCCTCTCCTGGATCTCTCGGATCAACCTCATCCCCTCACCGCAGTGGTTTACAGTCCCGACGGGCGCTGGTTTATCACCGCCAGCGCGGGGGTGCCCTGGAGAACGATCGTTCCCGACAATCATCCTGATACCGATCGCCCCTGTCCGCTTACTCAGTGGGATGCCGCCACCGGCAAGCCGATCCGCACTTTCACAGGCCATCCCGCGGGCGTCATTTGCCTGGCTTTGACCCGCGATGGCAAGGTTCTCGCTGCAGGGGGAGGTGTTCGTGGCAGGAACGGTGTGGTCACTCTCTGGGATACCACCACCGGCGCGAAATTGCACGATCTCAGCGCTCACCGCAACATGGTCACGAGCGTCTCCTTTACCCCCGCGGGGGATCATCTGGCCACGGCTTCCCATGAAAACGATGTTCGCCTGTGGGACTGGAAAGCAGCGAAGGTCGCTCGGCGCTTCACCGTCCAGAACACCGGCTTTGACTGGATCCAGATCAGCCCCGATGGCAAGACCCTGGTCGCTGCCGAGGATTATGGCGGGGTGATTCATGTCTGGAATCTCCCGAGCGGACAGAAACACACCCTCAACCTGAACGGCTGCCCCCAGGCGTTTAGCCCCGATAGTCAACTTCTGGCGGTCAGTTGTGCCGACGCCACCGTGCGACTCGTGAACGTCGCCCAGGGAAAGGAAGTGGCCAGCGTCATTGGCCACCGGGGAACCGTGGACAGGGCGGTGTTCAGCTCCGATGGCAACCGGCTGGCCACTGCGGGGAATGATCGCACCGTGCGGCTCTGGGATGGACACACAGGGGACCCTTTGCTGACATGTCGTGGTCATCGCAATGCCCTTGCCGGCCTCGCATTCAGTCCCAACGGGGAGCGATTGGTTTCGGTCTCCGAGGGGCTGGAGCGTCCCCCCCAGGGGGAGATCAAGGTATGGGATGCGTCTCGCGGGCAGCGCGCGTTTGATCTCTGCGCTGGGTCCGAGCAGATCCATGGTTTTGCCCTCGATTCGCGCGGGGAGCGGCTCGCCACCCACGGCCGCAGCGGGGTACTCCTGCGCGATGCCTGCACCGGAAAAGAACTGGCCCGGATGCAGGGGACACCGAGCAACCGCATTTTTCGCCACATGCTTTTTACCGCCAGAGATCGCTGGGTGGTGGTTGCTGAGGAGGTCGCAGAGGACGTCGCCCGTGAGCGGGGAGTCGTTACCGTCTGGGACGCGCGCACCGGCCAGGAATGGTTGCGCGTGACCGGCGCACAGACATTCCGCCGACTGGCTTGCCATCCTCAGCGACCCTGGGTGGCGCTCATGAGCGAGGGCGAGGTGCAGATCTGGGATCTGGAGCGCAGGGAACGAATCGCCCATTCTGCGCGCGGCGGCAAGAACCTGGCCTGGAGCCCCGACGGCACCACACTCGCGCTGGTGCGCAATCAGCAAGTGGATTTGTGGGATTGGGAGCACGCTCGACTGTTACGAACGCTGGGCGAACGCGTTGTTCAGGTCGCCTTCGCTCCCAACGGTCAACTTCTTGCCACGGCGACAGACCACGGAGACATCGCTTTCTGGGATCTGCCCGATGGCCAGCAGAGACGAACCATCCATGCCCACGACGAAGCGCCCGTCAACCTCTTCTTCAGCCACGATGGACAACGGCTCTTTTCCACGGAAGCCGAACTCTGTGTCTGGGATCGGGAAACGGGGGAATCGTTGTTGCGCCTGCGGAACGAGGGAGCGTCGCAGCTGGGGCTCAGCGCCGACGGCACCCGTCTGTATTCGCTGTCCAGCAGTCTGAAGGTCTGGGATGTCGGCACTCCTCCGCGCGTCCGGCCACGCTGAAGTCACGCCGTTCCTTTGAGGGACCGCTGCGCGCGCGCCAGGGCCACGGCGAGCTGGCCCACTGCCAGCCCACCGTCATTGGGTGGGATCTGGCCATGACAACACACGTGGCGTCCCTCGTTTTCCAGAGCCTCCTGGGTGCGCTCACTGAGCAGGGCATTCTGAAAACACCCTCCGCTCAGAACCACCGGAAGATCCGGAACGAGCCGTGCCACCGATTGCGCCCAGTGCGCCATGCTGTTGTGAAAGCGCCCGGCACAGACCGCCGCGGGCACCCCCAACGTCAGTTCCTGCAGTAACACGCCGAGCACCGGGCGCCAGTCCCCCTGCCAGAGGCCATCCTGGCGCTGGAGCAGTGGCATGGCATAGATACCTTGCTCGTCGGATGCTGCGCTCGCTTCCAGCCAGCAGGCCGCCTCGCCCTCGTAACTGACCGCGTCGATCCCCAGCACAAGCGCGGCCACGCCGTCGAACAACCGGCCCATGCTGGTGGTCCACGGGGTGTTGATGCCTCGCTCGATCATGCGCAGCAGGATCGCCGCCTGTTGCCGATCGAGTTTCAGTCGCTCCAGGAGTGCAGCATCGGCAAGGAGCGCGTCGGCGCCCTTTGTCGCGGCGAGCAAGGCCAGGGCGACTCGGTTGGGATGCCGAATGGCGCTCTCGCTCCCGGGAAGCGGGAACGGCAACAGGGTCGCCACCCGCACAAACGAGGCGAGGGTCGCGCGTAAGACCTCTCCGCCCCACACCGTGTCATCGGGTCCCTGCCCCGTGCCATCCCAGGTGAAGGCCAGTACCTCCTCGTTCAGGCAATCGTTTTCCACCATGCACGCAACCGCATGCGCATGATGATGCTGCACCGCCACACATGGTTTTCCCGTGGCTCGTGCCCATTCGGTGGAATAGTAGCCGGGGTGGAGATCGCAGGCGAGCAGCCTCGGGGTGCAACCATAGAGCCGTTCGAGACCGGTCCCCAGGTCGACGAACGCCTGCTGTGTTTGAATATTATCCAGATCGCCAATATGCGAAGAAAGAATCGCCTGGCTCCCCGTCCACAGCGCCAGCGCGTTCTTCTGTTGCGCGCCCACGGCCAGAATCGAAAAGTTTTCCGCCCCGCAAAGTCCGCTGAGATAGCGTTCCAACGTGGGCAGCGCGAGCGGGGCGTACCCTCGTGCCAGGCGCAGAACCACCGGGCGATCCTTGATCAGCCGCACCACGGAATCATCCACGCGCCGTTCAATGGGGCGATTGTGGATCAGAAAGACATCGGCAATCTCAGCCAACGTCTGCCTTCCTGCCGACCCTTCGTCGAGCAGAATCGGTTCCTCGCTGTGATTACCGCTCGTCGCCACCAGGGGGACATCCAACCCCGCGAGCAACAGGTGATGCAGAGGGGTGGTGGGTAACATCACCCCCAGATGACGCAGATGCGGTGCGACCGACGCGGACAGGCTGGTGTCAGTACGCTTTTCCAGCAGGAGAATTGGATTCTCGGCACTCTGCAGCACGGTCCGCTCAGGGTCAGCCACGCTCCCCAGGGTTGACGCCTGCTCCAGTGAACGGACCATCAGAGCGAACGGCTTGCTGGGTCGATGTTTTCGCTGACGCAGACATGTCACGGCCTGTTCGTCGTCGGCCCGTACCAGCAGTTGAAACCCGCCCAGTCCCTTGAGCGCGACGATGGCGCCCTGGCTCAGCCGCCGGATCGCCTCTTGCAAGGCCGCCTCTCCCGACCAGCGCTCCCCCTGCCGGTCGTCGCGCAGTTCCAGGCGCGGCCCACACGCGGGACAACTCATCGTCTGGGCATGAAAGCGACGAGCGCGCGGCGAATCGTACTCCGCCTGACAGTCGGCACAGAGCGGAAAACTCGCCATCCGCGTGGTGGGACGATCGTGGGGCAGCGTCACCTGAATGGAGTAACGCGGCCCGCAGTCGGTGCAGGTGGTGAACGGATAACGAAAACGGCGCTGGGGCGGATCGTTCACCTCAGCCAGACAGGCCGGGCAGACCGCTCGATCCAGAGGCACCCGCAGCCCCCGCAACCTGGCCCCTTCGCCCGTGCTGGCGCGGATGGTGAATGCGCGCACCTCCGTGGGAGGAATATCTTCCCGGCGGAGCGCATCGATGCGCGCCGAGGGCGGGGCATGAGCAACTATTTCTCTCTCAAAAAGATCAAGAGTTGCGCGGGGGGCCTCGCAGTGGATGAAGACGCCCTCGGCGTCGTTCCCGACCCACCCCGCCACGCCGAGAGCGGTGGCCAGCCGATGAACACTTGGCCGAAAACCGACCCCCTGCACCAGTCCCTCGATGCGCAGCAGGCGAGCGCAGCGGACCTCAGACATGAACGGCCCTGGGAGTGAGGAGGTCGTACCAGGCGGTCAACCCCGCCCCTGTGCGCGCGGAAACCTCAAGGATGCGCGCCCGGGGAGCCATGCGGTGAATGTTGGCGAGCGCGGTCGCGCGCGCAAACTCCACCGCCGAGGCCAGATCGCTCTTGCTGATCAGCACCACATCGGCATTGTGGAAGATCGTCGGATATTTCAGCGGTTTATCCTCTCCCTCTGTCACCGAGAGCAGGACCACCCGTTGCTCCTCGCCCAGATCGTAGGCCGCCGGACAGACCAGATTCCCCACATTTTCGATGAAGAGCAGATCGAGCGCGTTGAGATCGAGTTGCTCACAGGCCCGCGCCACCATGGCGGCCTCCAGGTGGCACACCGTCCCGGTCGAGACCTGAACCACCTGCACCCCGGGTCGACGCAATCGCCGCGCATCGTTATCGGTCGCCAGATCTCCCACGATCACGCCGATGCGCTGAGTCCCTCCCAGGTCGGCGAGCGTTCGCTCCAGCAGCGCCGTCTTCCCTGCCCCCGGCGAGGAGAGCACATTGAACACACGAATCTTCTTCTGCTGAAACCGTTCGCGATTGTGCCACGCCTGATGTTCGTTTTTCGCCAGCAAGCTCTGATGCACCTCGAGCACGCGCCGCTCATCCGCCTCGTGATGATGGTGGGGATGCTCGTGGTGAGGATGCGCATCGTGATGGGCAACGGCAGCGCCCGACGCTTGTTGCTGCGCGGTCGATCCGGTCGAGCAACCACACTTGGTACACATCTCAGGAAACCTCCAGCGAGGCCAGTTCCAGTTCGCGTCCCTGGGCCACCCGCGCGCGGGGATGTCCACAGCGCGGACATTCACAGGGATACACGGGCGGAGAAAAAGCGTGCGCACACAGCTCACACACACATTGAAGCGGTACGTCGATCACTTCCAGGGTGGCGCCCTCGGCGAGAGTACCCTGGGTCACCACCTCGAAGGCAAACGAGAGCGCCTCGGGGACCACGCCGGCCATCGCGCCGATTCGCAGGGTTAACCGATGGATCCGCCGTGCCCCCTGGCGGGTCGCCTCGGCACGGGCGAGTTCCAGCGCACTCTCCAGCAGGCTCACCTCGTGCATGGGATGGCTTCCTCCCCCAGCAAGCGCGCCAGTTCGCGCAGGGCGACGTCGAGGCGCTGTGTGGTTTGTGAAGAAAATCCCTCGCCATAATCCAGATTGAAGGCGGGAATCGTCATCAACCAGGTCTCGGGGTGGCGCCCGTAGAGCACCAGCGCCAGGGCCAGCAACCAGCGCGGATCGCTCAGATGCCCCAGCGCGTGGGTTTCTGGCCGCGCTCCCAGCCGAACCACCTCGACCTGCCCGCGGTGAACCAGCGCCGCATCGATGAAAATCACGCGCTGCGCGAAGACCATCTCAGCCGCCAGTTCGGGCGTCAACTGGTGCACGGCGCGCACCTCGACTCCCGGGCGCTGCCACCCGGCCACGGCGCGGGCCAGATGCGGACCCACGCCATCATCGCCGCGCAACTCATTGCCGTAGCCGACAACGAGGATTCGCTCCACCTTCGCCGGGTTGGCGCCATTGCTCTGGCTCACGAGCGACTCACCTCGTCCACAAGTGTGCCCTCGGCATTAAACAGCTGGATCTTCAACGGCATCTGACCGTAGGCATGGGTCGAGCAACTCAAACACGGATCGAAGGCGCGAATCCCCGCTTCCACGCGATTGAGCATCCCCTCCGGGATGGTGGTGCCCTTGATGTAGCGCTGGGCAATCTGCGTCACCGTGCGATGCATCGGTAAATTGTTCTGCCCGGTCGCAATAATCAGGTTCACCTTCTGGAGCATGCCATCCTTGTCGACCTGGTAATGATGGAAGAGCGTGCCGCGGGGAGCCTCGCTGACGCCCACCCCTTCGAGCTGGTTGATGCCCGCCTCGGCACGCAGGCGATCGGAGTGCATGTCGGGATCAGCAAGCAGTTGTTCGATGAACTCCAGGGCCGCCACCATCTCGATCAGCCGGGCATAGTGATAGTAAAACGACGAGATGGCGATGCCCCCGGCCCGCTGCCGGAACTCGATCAGTTCCTTGTCCGCCAGCGGCACCCCGATGCGCGTGCAGATATTCAGCCGCGCCAGCGGACCAACCCGATACATCCCGCGCGGATAGCCGAAGGGCTTGTAATAGGGAGATTTAAGATAGGACCAGGTCTCGACCGACTCGCCGATGACTTCCTGGTAACGCGACGCCTCGATCCCATCGGCGACCACTCGGCCATTGCTATCGACAAAGCGAAGCACGCCATCGTGATGCTCCCATAACCCATCGGGAGTCACCAGACCCATGAAAAGGCTGAGAAAGTTGCCGAAGTTGTCGATCTCCTCGGGGTGGTTGTCGAGGTAGCTCTTGAAGAGTTCAAGTGCCTGGAAAGTCGTTGTGCGCGCCTCGGGGAGCCACCCCTGCAAATGCTCGCGGCTGGCGACGGACAACCCCACGCGCACTCCGCCCGGGACCGCCCACGCCGGATGAATCTTCTTCCCTCCCAGGTGCTCGATAATCTCCTGGCCGAACTGACGCAGACGAATCCCCGCGCGCGCCAGCTCCGGGTTGGCAGCGATCAGACCGAACACGTTGCGTTTGGCCGGGTCGCTATCCCAGCCCAGCAGGAAGTCGGGCGCGCTGAGGTGAAAGAAGCTCAGGGCGTGCGATTGCAAGATCTGGCCCAGATTCATCAGGCGACGCAGCTTGTTGGCCGCCGGAGGAATCCGCACGGCCATGATTTGATCGCCCGCCTTGGCCGAGGCCATGAGATGACTGACCGGGCAAATGCCGCAGATGCGTGCGCTCAGCCCCGCCATCTCCCAGAAGGGGCGGCCCACACAAAAACGTTCAAACCCCCGAAACTCCGCCACATGAAAGCGCGCCTCGCTCACCTCCCCCTTCTCGTTGAGATGAATCGAGATCTTGGCATGCCCCTCAATGCGCGACACGGGATCGATGACTATACGCTGCATGGGATCGTCTCCACTCGTGAGCCCCCTGTGACATGGCTCACTGACAGACCGGCGTCATTCTCCGACCACACGCCGGTACCAAATGCCGTGGCGCATCAACCAAAGCGTCGCTCGGCCAGGGGCAATTCCGGCCAGACCCCGTTGACCAGGGGTTCGAGCACCGCGCGAATCCGATCCGCGGGCGGCGGACACCCCTGCAAGTAGTAATCCACTGGAATCACTGCATGCACCGGGCGCACCTGATCGAGCAACACCGGGAGAATCTCGGGTTCGCTGGGAATCGCCGGGTGCAGATTACTCTTGTCGAGGTAGGACGTTTTGAGCACCTCCAGGGCCACGCCCAACGGATTGCGCATGGCGGTCACATTCCCCGTGACTGCACAATCGCCAAACGAAATCACCAGGCGTGTGCGCGCACGAATGCGCCTTACCAGATGTAAATTTTCGTCATTGGCCACCGCCCCTTCGACCAGGCACACATCGACATCCTCGGGATATTCCTTCACATCCACGAGGGGGCTGTACACCAGGTCGATCCGCTGCGCCAGATCAACCAGCCATTCATCCATATCGAGAAACGACATGTGGCAGCCGGAGCAGCCGCCCAGCCACACGGTCGCCATTTTCACCCGATCCATTGCTTCTTCTCCCGTGCCGTCATGAGGAAGTCCAGCAGCTCGCGATCCTTCTTCATCTCCGCCACGGTCGACCCCTGACGGAAGAGCGCCCCGGTTGGACAGGCCTGAACACATTTGCCACACGAGGTGCAACTGGTCGCTGTCCCCCAGGGCTGGTTCAGATCGGTGATCACGCGCGACTGCATCCCCCGTCCCGACACATCCCAGGTGTGAGCGCCCTCGACCTCATCGCAGACGCGCACACAGCGGGTGCACAGAATACAACGGTTGTGATCAACGCCGAATTCCTTGTGCGTCACATCGACCGAACAGGACGGATACTGATATTCATAGCGAACATGGTCCATGCCAACGGTGACCGCCAGGTCCTGCAACTCACAATTGCCATTGGCGACACACACCGAACAGATGTGGTTGCGTTCGGCAAAGAGGAGTTCGACGATCATCTTGCGGTATTCGCGCAGGCGATCGGTCGCGGTCTGCACCTGCATTCCCTCGGCCACCTTGGTCAAGCAGGAGGGAGCGAGCCGATTGCTCCCGCTCACCTCGACCAGGCAAACCCGACAGGCGCCCACGGCAGAGATCCCTTCCAGGTTGCACAAAGTGGGAATGTGGATATCGTTCTCGCGGGCCGCTTCCAGAATCGTTTGATCACCCGGGGCGCTGATGAGTTTGCCATCGATGGTCAGTGTAATCGAATTCATACCCTCGGATCCTTCTGGGCCAGAGAATGTCAACCACGCGCCACGGGTAACGGGATGCGCTGGTTACTGGGCGGGGGTGCGGGGGGAGCCGGTTGCAGGAGGGCGTTATATTCCTCGCGGAAATAGCGCAACGTGCTCAACACCGGGTTCGGGGCCGATTGTCCCAACCCACACAGACTGGTATTGCGCACCAGATCGCAAAGCGCTTCGAGCTGGGCGACATCCGCCGCGGTGGCTTCTCCCTCGACAATGCGAGCGAGCAGACGATACATCTGCACGGTGCCGGCGCGGCAGGGGACACATTTGCCGCACGACTCATCCATGCAGAATTCCATGAAAAACTTGGCGACATCGACCATCTTCGTCGCATCATCCATGACGATCATTCCGCCCGAGCCCATGATGGAGCCGAGCGCTGTCAACGATTCGTAATCCACCGGCGTATCCAGCGCCGAGGCGGGGATACAGCCTCCCGATGGCCCCCCGGTCTGGACCGCCTTGATCGAGCCACCTGGAGAACCGCCTCCCATCTCCTCGACGATCTTGCGCAGGGTGATCCCCATCGGTACCTCGACCAGGCCGGTATTGCGCACCTTGCCGGCGAGGGCGAACACCTTTGTCCCCTTGCTCTTGGCGGTCCCGATGCTGGCGTACCATTCTGCTCCACGTGTGATGATCGGAGCCACATTGGCCAGCGTCTCGACGTTGTTGATCAACGTCGGCGCCTGCCATAACCCCGACTCGGTCGGATAGGGCGGACGCGGCCGGGGGGTGCCGCGTTTCCCTTCGATTGAGCCGATCAGAGCCGTTTCCTCACCGCAGACAAAGGCGCCCGCGCCGATGCGAATGTCGATGCGAAAATTGAAAGGCGACTCGAAGATCTGCGTCCCCAGCACTCCCATCTTGCGCGCCTGGCGCAGGGCGATTTCCAGCCGGTGAATGGCCAGAGGATACTCGCCCCGGACATAAACAAAGCCCTGCGACGCCCCAATGGCATAGGCGGCAATCGCCATCCCTTCCAGCACCCGATGGGGATCGCTTTCAAGGACACTTCGATCCATGAACGCGCCCGGGTCGCCCTCGTCGGCATTGCAGATGACGAACTTCTGCGTGGCAGGTTGCTTGGCGATCAACCCCCACTTCACCCCGGTGGGATAGCCGGCGCCGCCACGGCCGCGGAGACCGCTGCGAGTCATCGTCTCGACCACCTGATTGGGAGTCATTTCGCGCAGCACATGGAGCAGTGCCTGATACCCCCCCACGGAGAGATAGTCCTCGATGCGCTCCGGATTGATGCGGCCGCTATTTTCGAGAACGATCGACACCTGGTCGCGGAAAAACGGCATGTTGGTATCGATCACGCGGGCTTCGGTCTGGCCGCCCTGCAAGGTGCCGACGATGGAAGCCGCCTGCCCGGGGTCCACCTTGCCATACATCGCCCCGTCGGGATCCACCTGAACCAGCGGCCCCTCGCAACAGAGCCGCATGCAGCCAACGGGAAGGACCTCCACCCGGTCGGCCAACCCCGCAGTCGTCACAGCATCGGTGAGGGCCTGCTGCACCGCTTGGCTGTTGGAGGAGAGACAGCCGGCTGCAGTACAGCAGCGAATGCGGATCGGTTTCTGCTCAGCTTTCTCCTTGTCGGCGAGTTCTTTCAGTTCAGCGAGTTCCATCGCCGTCCCATCCTTTCACCAGCTGCAGAAGGGCCTCGGGATTGAGATTGCCAGATACCTTGCCATCCAGAACGGCGACCGGGGCGAGGCCACAGGCGCCCACGCAGCGTGCCCCCAGGAGTGACATCTTGCCGTCGCTGCGCGTGTCGCCCAGCTTGAGGTCCCACTGTTTTTCGAGGGTCGCCTGCAACTTGGCGGCGCCCTTGACGTAGCAGGCCGTTCCCAGACAGAGCAAACAGGTGTGTTCGCCCTTGGGGGTGAAACTGAACAGATGATAAAAGGTGGCAACGCCGTACACGCGGCTGGGCGGCAACTTCAGATTGCGTGCAATGTACAACAACAGATCATGGTCGAGATGACCGAAAAGATCCTGCGCCTTGTGAAGCACCTCGATGAGGGCATCGGGTTGAAACTGATACCGTTTCATCGAAGCGTCGAGCAGCTTGAAACGCTTGTCCCCACTGGGGTGAGCGTCGGTCACGGGGGAGCCTCCTTCCTGAAGCGGATCCGTCGGGCGTGGGGAAGCAGAAGCAATCGTCGTGCCAGCACGAAGAGTCGACCAAATCGCTGGAATCGCCGTGGATTCCCCCGTTCCGATGCCGCTGAACCGCACACTGCCTGAGCGTTCTTGGTGGTTCTTCCAGCCTTACCACCCGAGCACGCCCGAGGAAATCAGCATTTCGCAGGGGTTTCCCTGAGTGGCACATGGTTTGCCGTTAAAATAGATGCAGACGACCACTCACCCTCGGACCAAGGAGTCAAACCATGTATCGCAACATTCTGGTACCGCTCGACGGATCGACGTTTGGCGAGTACGCGCTGCCGCTGGCCCTGGCCCTGGCACGCAAATCCAACGCTACCTTGCAGTTGGTGCACGTTCATCCTCCGCTGGCCGTGGGCTACCTCGAAGGAGCCGCCTACATCGACGAGTCGCTGGAAGAACACGCCAAACAGCAAGAACAGGCCTACCTGGACAACCTGGCACAACGCTTGCGGGAGATTGGTCGGATTCCGGTTACCACCCGCTTGCTGACTGGCCAGGTGAGCGAGTCGATTCAAGCCTGGGCTCGCGAACAGAACGTGGACCTTATTGTGCTGACCTCGCACGGGCGCGGCGCCATCGGTCGCTTCTGGCTCGGCAGTGTTGCGGATGAACTGATCCGCCATGTACCGATGCCTTTGTTACTGGTCCGCCCCGAGGAAGGCAAGCCAGATCTCACCCAGGAGATTCTCTTCAAACGGATCATCTTGCCGCTGGATGGCACCCCGGTGGCCGAGGAGATGATCGGGTGGGCGCTGGAACTGGGGACGTTGACCGGAGCCGAATTCGTGCTGCTGCGCTCGGTCGCTCCGCCCACCCCGTACAGCTACCAGTTCGACGTGGGCAGCGTCGGCCAGGTGGCGCAATCGGTGATCCACCAGATCGAGGAAATGCAGCAAAAAATGTGCAAGGAAGCCGAGGAGTACCTGGCCAAGATCGCCGAGCGCTTCAAGAGCCACTCCCTCAAGGTGCAGACGCGGGTTGTGGTCGAGGTGCAACCGGCGGTCGCCATTCTGGAGGAGGGGAACCACAAACACCAGGATCTGATCGCCCTGGAAACGCACGGCCGACATGGACTGGCGCGCCTTATTCTCGGCAGTGTTGCCGACAAGGTCATTCGTGGCGCGGCTGTCCCCGTGCTGGTGCATCGCCCGTGGAAGAAAAAATAACGGTTGTGGTGACTACCGACGAGAGGAAGGGCCCCATGGCCCGCCCAAGAAACCTCTCGTGTGCGGGCCTCTGGCACGGCAAGTGCACTCCTCGGTCCGAGGGCAAACCTGGGAGCATCGCGCTTGTCGTGCCGAGTTGTTCCCCGGTGGCTGGCCCATGGGTAGACCGGGACAAGGAGCCGCGAAATCATGAGTGACCTGGGGACGAATTATCTGGGGCTGGAGTTGACCAGCCCCCTTGTTTGTTCAGCTTCCCCTCTTTGTGAAAACCTCGATAACCTTCGGCTGATGCAAGATTCCGGGGCGGGCGCCATCATCCTCCCCTCACTCTTTGAGGAACAGATCTCCGCAGAGGGTCGTTCGGCCAGTGGGGTGGACGGCACCGAGATGCGCCCCTCTCCCATGGTCGCGCGCTACTTCCCAGACATGCAACAATACAACCGGGGCCCCGAGGGCTATCTGCGCTATCTCGGGCAAGCCAAGAAGGCGATCCAGATTCCCATCATCGCCAGCCTCAACGGCGTAACTCCGGGCAGCTGGCTGCACTACGCGGTCGCTCTGCAGGAGGAAGGCGCCGACGCCCTGGAATTGAACATCTATGAAATGCCGGTGGACCCCATTCGGAGCGGAGCCCAGGTCGAGCAGAACTACCTTGATATCGTCGGCCTCCTCAAGACCGAGGTTGATCTCCCCCTGGCGATCAAACTCAGCCCCTTCTTCAGCGCCCCAATCGCCTTTGCCCGGAATCTCGCCGACACCGGGGCGCAGGGGCTGGTGCTGTTCAATCGCTTCTACCAACCCGATTTCAACCTTGAAACGATGGAGATCGAGCCGGGGGCCCATCTGAGTCAACCCGGAGAACTCTTGCTCCGACTCCACTGGGTGGCCCTGATGGCTGGCCGCGTCAATGCCGACCTGGCTGTCAGCGGAGGGGTCCATTCCGCCCAGGACGTCCTCAAGGCGATGATGGCTGGCGCCCGGGTCGCAATGATGACCTCGGTACTGCTTCGCTACGGCATCGAGCATCTGCGCACCATTCAGGAGGACCTGGAGGTGTGGATGCAGGAACACGGCTACGATTCGCTCCGCCAGATGCAGGGCTGCATGAGTCTGCGCGCCATCAAGGATCCGTGGGGTTTTGAACGCGCCAGTTACATGCGCGTGTTACGCTCCTATACCGCCAACGCCCAGTAACGCAGTCACGGGGAACGTTCACCAGGAGTCGCCGAGCAGGTGGGGTGCAGTGCCTCTCGGCGACTCCTTCTATTTGTGCGTCTCACGCTGAAACGCTTTGCGCCGCGCCTGGGCACGATAGGCTTGCCGTAGCAACTCGCGCCGATCCTCCTCGTTGAGCACGGGAGCAAAGAGCCCCTCGACCAGCCCGGAGCCTATCCCGGTTTCACGCAGGAGCCGCGCCTCCAGCTGGGCCGTTGTCTCCAGGGTGCCATCTCGCAAAATGTGGAGCGGATGGATCCCCTGCGCCACCAGGGCGGGGGTGATCATCAAGCCGCGATGGCAGTCGAGCGGATCGGCCTCCCCGCACATCATCGCCACGGCATAGCGACTCGCCCCGCGCCGCAGGCGCTCCAGCCCTTCCTGAAAGCAAGCGGTCGCACGCACCCGTTCGTAATCGACCCGGCCCTCGTCGTCGTACAGTTCGTCGGCCGAGGGACGCCCTCCGAGGTGGTCGCCCAGAAAGACATACACGATCCCTGCTTCGCGCAGCACGGGAGCGAGCGCCTTGCCATTGAAGTGCGGCGAGCGTCGGCTGTAAGGGGCGGAGCGGACATCGGCGAGGGCCGTGATCCCAGCACCTTGCAATAATCGCACAAAGGCTGCCAGTTCGTGGTTGGAATAGCCAATGCTGTACAGGCCGCAGACCGAGGCGGGGGTCATCGTGGCGATCCTCTTTGTCCCTTTCAGGATAGCCGCGCGGGGGTGTCGCGGTTGTTTGGCAGTGTGCGAAACAGGCAATCTTTGCGCCAATTCCGCATCTGTGCGGGAACGTGACACGTGCTCGCGTCAGGTGTCAGAAAGAGCGCACCGCGAGTTCACAAAGGAAAGGGCGAGAGGGGGTGGCGCACCGCCAGCCGAGAACGTTTGCCCCGGCTCCAGGTCGGCCGCGTCCACCAGGGAGTGTAACGCTCTTAATTCACGCTAAATTGCGGGAACGAGGGCGGAACCAGTTGCTCCCAGAGTTCCTGCGGCGGCGTGTCGAACACAAGGTCACCGCTGGCGGGAACGACGGCCCATGATCCCTGCGCCATCTCGCCCTCCAGTTGATCGGGCCCCCATCCAGAATAGCCGCTAAACATCCGCACGCGATCATGCGGATTCTCACTGGATTCGGTGTCATTGAGGCGCAGAAAGGTCTCGGCATCTCCCAGAAAAACACCGGGGGCGATCTCCTGGTTGTCCTTGTCGGTCAACCAATCCTCATGCCCGTGGAGCATCAGCAGACCCGGCGCTTCACACGGTCCACCCACAAAGACTGGAAACGGTAAGTTCTGCCCCTTGCCCCGGCGATTCACGATCAGCCCAAAGGCTCCCTCTGGTCCGTGCTGGAGCATGAGGATCACCGTCTGACCGAAGAAGGAATCCCGCAGCGTGGTGCGAGCCACCAGGAACGACCCAGCAAGAGATGTCATGATGCGGCCTCCCGTCGCGAGCATTCTGCAGAACTATCTTCATCATACCTCGGCGCGGGGAAAAAACCGACGGAGTCCACGGAAGGGCCCGCGTCAGCGCCACAGGGCGGCTTCCTCCCCATCGAGGCGGATCGTAAGACACTTGGCACTGCCGCCCGCCTTGAGGAATTCGTCCAGTTCAACAGCGATCGGTTGATAGCCCCGCCTCTCCAGATCCTTCATCAACTGGGGACATCCGGTATTGACCACCACCTGTTTGCCCACCACCACGGCATTGCAGCCAAACCGAGCGGCCTCGGCCTCGTTGACCGGGATCAACGTCGGGATGTTCGCCTCCAGCACCTTGCAGCCGTAAGCGTCGAACGCCTGCGGATGGTAGATGGCCTCTCCCGGCGCGAGCGGACAAAAGCAAGTATCCAGATGATAATAATGCGGATTCACAAGCTCCAGCGGCAACACCTGAATCGTCAACTGCTGGCCGAGCCACTGATGGCCCTGCACATCGCTGCGAATGCGGTATCCCGCGAAGAGGGCACTGCCACAGAAAAGCGCATCGCCGGCCCCCTCGAAGTACATCCCCTCGGGCAGATGCGCAACGGTGAACCCGTGCGCGCCAAACCAGGCGTCAAAGTAAGGCTCCTCGCGGGCGCGCACCTCGTGGCGAAAGCGTGAGGTGAAGAACCGCTGTTGATAGATCAACCCCGCGTTGGCGGTAAATACGAGATCGGGCACTCCGGGTTGGGGCGGCAGGAGTTCGATCACGACCCCCAGTTGTCGCAGGGTCTGGCAGAGCGCATTCCACTGGGAGTGTGCTCGCTCCTGCGAAGCCCCCCGCGAGCGACTCATCCACGGGTTGATCTCGTATTCGATGCCGTAATGATCCGGCGGACACATCAAAATGCGTGGTTGGCGCATGGGACACTCCCTCGTCGCGTGGGGTTTGCGCTAGACGGACTTCGGCTGGGTGAGTTCATGGACCAGCGCCCGCAGAAACGGCTCGGCGTCGGTCACCACCCCCACCGTCTGCACACTCCCGCGATCGGTCAGTTTGGTTACCGTCGCCGGGTTGATGTCCACACACGCCACCTTCACCCAGGCGGGAAGAAGATTCCCCGTGGCGATGGCGTGCAGGGCGGTGGCAATCATCAGCGCGAAGCCGACCCCATGAATTAACTCACGCATGCGCCGCTGTGCCACCAGGGTGTCAGTAATCACCTCGGGAAGGGGCCCATCATCGCGAATGCTGCCGGCCAGGACAAACGGGACGTTGTGGCGAATGCACTCGTACATGATGCCGCTGCGCAACAGCCCGCGATCCACCGCCGCGCGAATACCTCCGGCGCGCCGGATGGTGTTGATCGCCCGGAGATGATGCTCGTGCCCCTCCTCGGCCGGCAGCCCTCGATCGAGGGAGATTCCCAGACTGGTGCCGTAGAGTGACTGTTCGATGTCATGCGTCGCCAGCGCATTGCCGGCAAAAAGCACGCTCAGATAGCCATGGCGAATCAGCGCGCAGATATGTTCCACGCTGCCGGTGTGCACCACTGCAGGTCCAAGGACGGCGAGGAGTTTATCTCCTGCTTCACGCGTTCGGCGCATCGCCTGGGCAATCTCGCGCACGGTCACGCCCTTGGGTTTTTCGCTCGAAACCGGACTGGCCATGAACTCGAAGAGATTCTGCCGGGCGCTGGTATCGCTGGGAAAGACGCGCAGCCCCTGGCGGCCGACCACGATGCGATCGCCCCGTTTGACATCGGTCATGGGGATGCAGCGAGCCGCGCCTCCCTCGGGATCGATCAGGATGCCACAATCCATCTCCTGATCCTCGACCTCGATCCATTCTCCCCCCAGGCGCACCTGGGTGCGAAAGTTGGTGGTGCTGTAGAACCCCTCCGGAAAGGCCCCCTCCATATCGGCGTCGACGACCTGACAATCCTGCACCGTGACGGGGACGGCGCCGTGATCGTGAATGCTGTCCAGCACCTCGTCGAGGATTGCCTGGTTGGGCGCACGCACCTCGATACGAGCATAACTAGGATCGGCCTGGCGTTTGCCGATGCGGATATCCTTGATCACATAGTTGCCGCCATGGGTGAGGATCTCATCGAGAACCTTGGGCAGGAGGAGAGAATCCACAATGTGGCCCTGAATCTCCACATCCTCGGTAAGCCCGTTGGGACCGGCGGGGGGAAGGACGGATTGGCTCATGGCTCCTCGGGATCTGGCGTGAGCAGGGAGGGGCGCTCACGCGGTTTTGAGTTTGCCGTTGCGGACAACATCGATGAGTTTCTCGCGCGCGATCTCCGGGAGGGAACTGTCCATGATGGCGCGCACCGCTTGTTCCACAGGATATTCAATCCGGCGCAGCTCGACCTTGTAGTCCTCCACAATGGCGTAACTGGCACGGGGGTCGCCATCCCGCGGTTGGCCCACGCTCCCCGGATTGATCACCAGTTTGTCGCCCACCTCCAGGACGTACGGCTGATGGGTATGGCCAACACAAACTACATCCGCCTCGATGTTCTGCAAGCGCCGCTGCCAGTATTCCACATCGGGCGGAGCATACTCGTCAAGCGGATCTCGGGGCGAGGCGTGCACCAGGTAAAAGCGCGTGTTGTCCAGAGTCACCAGGCGTGAAACGGGCAGTTGACCGAGATAACGGAGATCCTCGGGGGAAAGGAGTTCACGCATCAACGGGCGCGTCAGCGTGGTGAGGAACTTGAAGCCATTGCGCCCCGAGAGCGTCACATTCTGCGCCACCCCATGGTCATGATTGCCGCGTACCGTGAGGGTGCGCTCCTGGCGCGCCCAGGCCACACAGGGCGCTGGCTCCACCCCATAATCCACAAGGTCTCCCAGACACAGGCAGACATCGTACGGCTCGGTGATTGCCTGCAAGGCCGACCAGTTCGCGTGGATGTCGGCCACGAGAAGAATCCTCATATCCGACTGCCCATCTCTGAAAAAGGAGTTATTCCTGCTTGACGTAAGCACTTAACAGGGAGTATACCTAATTAATAACCAGAAGAGCCATGGTTCCTGGTATTTCATCCGCAAACCAACCTTTTGTGCAGCTCTCCCTCGCCCGTCGCACGTATTTGCTGCCCTCATTGATGCTCGGGAGTGCTATGGCCACAGACAAACCAGTTCGGCGCATGCCGTTGCGGCAGTTGATGACGCAAGCACAAAAGTGCACCCAGGATCTCATCGAGCAACTCCATTCGACCTTGCTCGTGCGCCTCAATGATTATCGTGATTTGAACCGTCCCATTCGGCGCCGCAGTCACTACCCGACCGTCGCCACCGTCCTGAACTCGATGACCAAACTGGAGCAGGCCGTCGAGGAAACCGAGAGCCTGGCCACCTTTCTCCTCGAACAACTCGAAGAGATCCATGAGCATGCGCTCCGGGAACGCATCAATCGCCGCTAACGGCTCTCCTCGCGCCATGATCTTCCCATGAGCCCTGAACGGAAACCCCGCCGCCTGGAACGGGAGTTGGGAGTCCCCATCGCGGGCGAGATTCTCGACCCCAGCCAGTGGACGCAAACCGCTCTGAAACGCCTCCCCGCCGAGGGGGCGCTCGACCTGGAAGCGCTTTTTGGCCGCCGCGCTCCTCTCGTGGTGGATCTCGGTTGCGGCAATGGCCGCTATCTTCTGAGCAGTGCCGTCTGGCGACGCGATCATGACCATCTCGGCATCGACATCCTGCCGGTGGTGATCCGCTACGCCACGCGGCGAGGGAATCAACGCGGGCTGACCAATCTCCGCTTTGCCGTCTGCGATGGCGAACGCTTGCTGCGCCAGTATCTTCCTCCTGGGAGCACCAGCGAAATCCACTGTTATCATCCTCAGCCGTACTATGATCCGACCCAGGTGCACCGGCGCCTGTTAACCCCGACCTTTCTGGCGATGGTTCATGCCACGCTGGTGCCGGGCGGGCTGTTCTATCTCCAGAGTGACCATCCTGGCTACTGGCGCTATCTGCGTCAGGTGGTCCCCTTCTTCTTCAGCTTTGAAGAGCGACAAACTCCCTGGCCCGATGCACCGCGCGGGCGCACTCGCCGAGAAATCATTGCCCAGCGCAAGGGACTTCCCATCTTTCGCGGGGTCGGGCGCGCCCGCCTCGATCTCGATCTGACGACAGCTCGGGCACAGGCAGAGCATCTCCCTCCCCCGCTGTTCGATGCAAGCCGGCAACTGCGGGAAGTCGATCACCTGGAGCAAAACGAGAAATAAGTGCACAACTGGAAAAAACCTCCCAATAGATTCTGGACCCGAGCGCGTGTGGGGGGTATAGTGATAGTTTAATCACTCTCTGCCTAACCTCCAGGCAGTGTGTTTGAGGAGTTTCGATCTCATGAGCGCCAACAACCCGACTCCGCAGAGTGGAGCTGACATTCTGGTGCAATGCCTGCTCAATCACGGCGTCGAGGTCGTCTTTGCCTATCCGGGCGGCGCGTCGATGCCGATTCACCAATCGCTGACCCGGGTGAGTCCCCGTCTGCGCACCATCTTGCCGAGACACGAACAAGGAGGCGGATTCGCCGCGGAAGGTTACGCCCGCAGTTCGGGGAAGGTCGGTGTCTGTCTCGCCACCAGCGGCCCCGGCGCCACCAACTTCGTTACCTGCCTCGCAGACGCGAAGATGGACTCCACACCCATCATCGCCATCACTGGCCAGGTCGGGACGCCGGTGATCGGAACCGATGCGTTTCAGGAAACGCCGATCATCGAGGTGTGCCGCGCGATCACCAAGCATCATTACCTGGTCACGCGCACCGAAGATATCACGCGCGTCTTCAAGGAAGCCTTTCACATCGCCAGCACCGGGCGACCTGGGCCGGTCCTGATCGATGTGCCCAAGGACGTGCAAACGCGCAAGATCATTCCCGACTACGATCCGCCCATGAATCTCCCGGGTTACCGGCCGCATGCCCAGGCCAGCCGGGACGAGTTGCTGCAGGTGCTGGAAGCGATTCGCCACAGCCGCAAGCCGATGATCTATGCGGGCGGGGGCATCATCGCCAGCGGAGCGTCGCCCTCCCTCAAGGCCTTTGCCGAGCGCACCGGGATTCCCGTCGCGCTCACCCTGCAGGGACTGGGCGGAATCCCCAGCGAACACTTCCTCTGCCTGCAAATGCTGGGGATGCACGGCACGGTGTACGCCAACTATGCGGTCAACGATGCCGATCTGTTGCTGGCGCTGGGCGTACGCTTCGACGATCGTGTCACGGGGAAGATCAGCGAGTTTGTCAAGCACGGCAAGATCGTGCACATCGACATCGATCCCTCCGAGATCAACAAGAACAAGGTGGCTCACCTCCCCATCGTCAGCGATGTGGGGTACGCCCTGAGGACGATGTTGCAGATGATGGAGGAGAACGCGGTCCCAGGATTGACAGCCGTGACCGCCAATGGACTGGGGCACGCCGACTGGATCCGTCAGGTGGAGAAATGGCGCGAGGAGGAACCGCTGCGCTTCACGGATCGCGATGATGCGATTCTGCCACAGAGCGCCATCCAGCGGCTCTGGCAAATCGTTCGCGATCGAGGCCAGCTGGAGAATACCATCGTCACCACCGGTGTGGGCCAGCATCAGATGTGGGCGGCCCAGTATTTCCGCTTTAACCATCCGCGCCGCTGGGTCACCAGTGGCGGACTGGGTTCCATGGGCTTCGGTCTCCCCTCGGCGATCGGGGCGCAGGCGGCCAATCCCGGCAAGACCGTCATCGACATCGATGGCGATGGCAGTTTCCTGATGAACATTCAGGAACTCGCCTGTGCCTTCACCGAGAAACTCCCGGTCAAGGTGTTGTTGCTCAACAATCAGCACCTGGGGATGGTGGCCCAGTGGGAAGATCGTTTCTTCGCAGGCAACCGCGCCCACACCTATCTTGGCGCTGGTCCTGATGAAGAACCCTACCCCGACTTTGTCACCATGGCTCGTGGCTTCCGCGTCGAAGCACGCCGAATACATGCCAAGGCCGATCTCGATGAAGCGCTGGAAGAAATGTTGGATAGCAAGGGGCCCTACTTGCTCGATGTGCTGGTTCCTTATCAGGAACATGTGTTGCCGATGATCCCCAGTGGGATGACGGTTCGCGACATTATCAAGGCTTGAACCTGTGCGCCTCCTGCCGTGTCCTGGTGGAGGCGCGACTCTCGCTGTTTCTGTAACTCCGACCGCGCAGCCGTGTAACTCTTGCTTCCTCACGGGAGAAGCGGACCCGAGTGGACGCGAAAAAGGACAATACTACGTCGATTGCAATTCGCTTTCCTATCATGAGTTGCAATCCTTTCTCGGAATGGTGTTGAGGCATTTCCAATAAGTGGCATGCGAGTTGCTTCGTAAGAAGAGCTCACAATTCTTCCCTGGTTGTCTGTCCGCAACAGACAGCCGGAGTGGCCGACCCAACTGGTAAGGCGTTGCGAGGAGTGCGACGCCGGCTGACGTCGTGCAAGGAGGCACATGGATGAAAAGTGCTTGCTGGCTGATCCTTGGTCTCAGCGGGATTGTTGTCGGGCTCGGACTGTGTGGGTTCCATGCCCGTTCCGCGGCCTCGTCATCTCTCCCAATCCCGAGGAGTCCCTCAGTCTGCAAGACGGCTGAGGAACGCCTGCTTCGCCAGGCGATCCTCCGGCAACAACAGTGCCGCCCGCGTCACTGGCGTGAGTGCGTCCTGGCACGGTAAACCGTCCCGAGTCCCTTGTTGTCCCTGTTCCATCCTGCAAAAGGAGACGATGACCATGGCTCAGATGCAGAAAGCTCGTTCGGGTCCCGCACTCTTCCGGCCAAATTGGCAGTGGGAGATCGACGAGGACCGCCTGCTCCAGAGCGGTGCGCGGAACGATGAGTGGGAGGATGATACCGACGACAATCCCGATTGGGAGAGTTCGTGGATAGATGTAGGAGGCGAAGGATAACCGCCATGTCCGCTGAAGAAGACGGCTCATGACGCTTCACGGGATCATGCCAATCCCGTGAAGCTGTTTCTTTTTCAGGCGACCCGACGCCCCAGCCGGGAAACCGACTCCGCAGAGAGCGTGGGGTTTTCCTTTGGTTTCCGCAGCAAGATGACCTGGTGCACAAGAGCGGCCACCCCTCCCCCAACGAGCGGACCCACCACGTACACCAGAGCATGACGCCAGCAGTTCGCGGCCAGAGCAGGTCCAAAGAAGCGGGCCGGATTGACGGCACCTCCCGTGATCGATCCAATGGCCAGGATAGTCACCGCCAGCATGCACCCGATCGCCAGCGAAGCGCCATATTTCGACGCCTGCTCATCCACCGCCGTTACCAGCACCACCAGCACAAGGAAAAAGGTGGCGATCCCTTCCAGTACCATCGCACTGACCACCGTTACCTGAGGGGCGAGCGCAGGCGTGCCCGCCAGCACCGGCGCCCGACCGAACAACCCAGCGAGCACAAAGGCAGCGCTGGCGGCACCAACCAGCTGGGCCACGCCATAGGCGAGTCCTTGCAGGGGAGCAGTTCGTCGGGTGAGGACGAATCCCAGCGTCACCGCGGGATTGAAATGCCCCCCTGAGATCCCTCCCAACGCTGCCACCATCGCCGCCAGCACTAACCCGTGCGCCAGCGCGACCGTCAGCAAGGTGCCTGCTTTTTCCGGGCCGCCGATCATGCCGCCACTGATGGCGAGGATTCCGGTAAAGACCAGGGCAAAGGTGCCAAGCGCCTCGGCGAGCCAGGCCTGGAGAGTTCTCAGCAGCATATTTGTTTCGCCTTCCTCGACCGCCGTTTCCGTGCGCATCATCAGGATCAGCAGGGGCACCAGGGCGAGCAGACTGGCCCCAAGTAACCCCAGGATGGTCAGGATCAGCCATTGACTATCAATTTCAAGCCGCATGATCGTGCCCCCTTTCGCAAGGATGGGCCTTGTTGTACCCGTTCGGGCTCACAGGCTCCAGAGCAGGTTGTCGGCCCCCAGCAGGCGGAGCGCTACGCGGCGCAAAGAAAAGGGGCGTGACTGACTTGCTTGAGACAGTCACGCCCCTGCTGCCCGAAACCCCGGCCCGAACGCCGCGCCTAGTTCAGCGGCACGTTCTTCAGGGTGAAGGGAATTTCGATGGTTGCCTGCTTCTGGCCGGCGAAGATCAACTTGGTCGGCACCTGTCCCTTGTTCACGCGATAGGTCAGCTGGTGCTGAACGTTCATGACCTGTCCGCCAGGACCGCCACGAACAATCCCGCCACTGCCGATCAATTGCATGGGATTGCCCTTGTCGTCCAGAAGGGTCAGACCGTTCATGGTTCCGCGACCAACCCAGCCAGGTTGAGCAATGGCGATATTGCCACCGATCTGGATCTGCTGAATTTGCACCGCACCGCCACCGACCTGAATCTGCTTGACCTGAGCCGGAGCAGCCGCGCCGACCTGGAAGGCCATCCCTTGCTGAGGCGGAAGAGGAACGGGCACCGCGCCGCCACCCGGAACAGGGAGCGGCGGAACCGGGACAGCGCCCGGGAAGTTCTGCGCAGGGAGCACGCCTTCGGGATTCTCCATCTCCACCGTCACTGTCACCTGATTCTGATTCTCGACAACGTTGACCACCTTGATCGAACCACCGTTCTTCCCCTTGGCGGTCGTCCCGCTGGCCTTGCGGATGTTGTTGACCTCAATCAGCGTCTCAGGAGCAGTCAGCACCTGGGCGGTGATCTTCCCCACCAGTTCTTTCAGAGTCTTGGCAGCCTTCTCGCCCCTGGTGAGGTGAATGGGGTAATAGTGGTGGATACCGTAGCCCACCATTGCGGGGGCAGGCATGATGGCCGGACGCCCGCGAATGATGACTCGACCGACAGCAGCCCCCGGAGCCACCCCAACCCCCGGAAGGGGCTGATCTTCAACCTGGAGCGACTGCTTGAGCGCTTGATCCTGGTCGTCCAGAGCCTTCTCGATGCGAAGAGTGTTCAGCGACTGGATTTGCACCTTGGCTTCGGTGGAAATCTGCAGCACGACCATGTGCCCCTTGTCGCGCGGCGCACCGAACATCTGATTGTTCTTGATCGCGCGCACACGAACTGCACCGACGTAGCTGGTTGGGACCGGCTCAAACTTGCCTTCCTTCAAAACAAGCTGCCCTGGATAAGGCACCCCGCCGCCAATCCCGGGGAAGGGAGGCATGGGAGGAACAGGCACCGGTTGGATGGCCGGTTGAATCTGCACCTGAATCGGGATCGCCTGAATTTGAACGGGCGCAGCCGCCTGCGCCACCCCGACCTGAGCCACGGCAACCTGGGGTCTGGCGCCCACGGCCTGTTTCTTCGCCGGAGCGGGGGCTTCCTTGTCGGCCGGTTGATCCTGCTTTGGCCGCGCGTCCTGCGGCTTCTCTTCCTTTTGCGCAGGGACTTTCCTGAGTGGCTTGACCGGCCTGGCCGGAATCGCTGGAACAGCAGGCCCGATCTGGGGCAGTTCGATCCTGATCCCCCCCTGACCACCCCCCTGCGCACCCGGGACCGCGCCTGGAAGCGGGGGCTGAGGAACGCCAAGCGCCTCGTTGGGCCCAACCTCGACCAAACCGGCTTTCTCGCAGAATTTGTCCAGCGCTTCCCAGAACGTGACTTCTCCCGTATCGAGAGTCACCTTGTGATCCTTCAGTTTGTTCTGCGGATCGTAGAGAGTGATCGGCTGTCCGCTCTGCTTGTTGAAGTCCGCCAGCGCATCCTTCAGTGGGGTATCCTTGTACTTCAGATGCACCTTGGTGGGCTTGAGAACCCGGGCGCTCAATCCGAGCTTGTCGAGTTTCTCGACAAGTTCCTTGGCGTGCCTCCTTGCTTCGGGATCGGCCTTGTCATCCTCCGCCACCTTGCGCAGCGGCTCCAGGGCGGGCAAGCCAACGGCCTCGAGGGCCTTGTGCGCCTTCTCGCGGGTGCTAAAGCGATCGCTGGCCAGATCCTTGATCAGCTGATTGATCTTGTCGGCGTCCACCTTTTCAGCGGCCGTCGTAGGGATGGCGACGAGGGACATTCCCAGCACCGCCACAAGCGCGGCCAGGAACCAGAAAGAACGCATAAGCAAAAACTCCTCTGGCGATGGTTCTGGTACGGGCTCTGCACGTCCCGGTAGCAACTACCCTATTCCGACGAGAACCCCCCCCGCCACGGATTGCTCATCTGAAAAAAAATGAGAAAAAAGGTTCTCGGCGAATCCCCGCCTGAGCGCCGCTCTCTCTCCATCGAAACCTGGGCGATCACGAAGGGCGGATCCTGCCAGAAAATCCCCTGGGTCCCCTGGCCAGGGGCAGACTGCCCTGCTACAGTAACGTTTTCGTCTGGAAGAAGCTTTGCGTCGGGAGCGAGTGATGTACGCCATTTTCGAGGACGGTTCGCATCAATACCGCGTGAGCGAGGGCGAACTGGTAACAGTGGATTTTCGAGACGTGGACCGGGGCACGCGTCTGGAGTTCAACAAGATTCTGCTCTATCAAAACGGCGACGATACCCGCATCGGCCAGCCGCTGATCGAGGGAATCCGTGTCATCGGCGATGTGGTGGACCACCCATCGACCAAGGTCTACATCCAGAAGTTCCGGCGCCGCAAGAACTCGCGCCGGTTCAAGGGACATCGGCAGTGGTACACCAAGGTGATGGTGCGTCACATTCTCCTGCCCGGACAGGAAGTGCCCGCCGCGCCGGCCCCGCAAGAGATGACGCAGTCGTCGCCTGCACCGGAGGGATCGGCCCCCGCGAATTCCTGATCTCGTCGCAGCGCGTCTCTCCTCTTGCCCTTTGCAGAGAAGTCCTCCGGGGGGAGACGCCCGGTTCCGGTTGATCCCATTCCCCTCTCTGCGGTATAACCCCTGCGGGTGCGCACCACTGCTCGCTGCCTATCCCGGTGCGCACCACACCACTGTATCCATCTAAACCGGGCAAGGAGGCCCCCATGCGTACTCGGATCGCTCTCTTCGCCGGTCTGCTGGTACTGGGACTGGCCACGTTTGCCCTGCGCGCGCGGAACCGTGCTCAGGCCCAGGAACCACCTCCGGCTCCCCGGCCCATGCCGCCCGTGGGGGGGGCTCCCGTGGCACTGCCCTCTCCTGCGCTTCCGGTCCCTGCAACCCCTGCGTCTCCAGCCAAACCAGGGACGTTCGACATCCAGAAACTCGCCCCGCTGCACCGGCAGATGTATCTGAGTGCCCAGCGCGGCGGTTTGTGGCTGTCGCGCATGAACGAGGTCAAGGGGCGCTTTGTTCACGGCTGGCTGCCCGCCCTGAACGCCCCCATGGAAGGACAGCACGCCCTGCGGCAGGCGGGAGCCGCACTCGCCCTGGCCAGTTCCGCCCGCTATTTTCACGACGAGGATCAGACTGCTCGGGCCACTCAGACGATTCTTAGTCTCATGCAGGACACCGAGACCGACCCCGCCAATCCGCAACTACGCCATGGATCGATGCCTTCCACGGTGATTAACCGCCTGTCGGCGGCTGCCCTGCTGGTGGTGGCCATCCACGAACTCACCGCGCCAACCAGGGAACTCCTCGACCAGGGCGAGCAATTGTGCAACTATCTGCGCAGCCAGCAGCGCGCCGATGGATCCTTTGCCCTGTTCGAAAAGGCCACTGCAGGCGCGGTCGATCCCGACGCAGAGAATCAGTACGCCGGCCAGGCCCTCTATGCCCTGGTGCACAGTCACCGACTGCGCCCTCAGCCCTGGAAACTCGACTGTCTGCGCAAGGCGTTCCCCGCGGCGCGCAAACAGTGGGAGACGAAAAAGTCGCGTGACTTCGTCTGCTGGCAATCCGCCGCCTGGACCGAGGCCTTCTTGCTCACCAAGGAGAAGACCTACGCCGCCTTTGTGCTGGAGATGAACGACTGGTTGTGCGAGTTGCAGTACAAGCAAATCGATCCGCTCCATCCGCGTTGGTTTGGCGGCTTCATGGACAAGGTGAACGACAAGATCGTCGATCCGGTTCCCACGGCGCACGGCGCGGTCTGTGCCGAGAGTCTGGCCCAGGCTTGCCGGGTGACGCGCGAACTGGGCGATTTGCAACGGCACGAGCACTACACCGCCACCCTGGAGCGCGGCCTGCAATTTTTGTGCACGCTGCAATACCTCCCTGCCGACACGATGCACTTTACCGACTGGTATCGTGCTCGCCTGGTGGGGGGTTTTCACGGGAGCCACAGCGACGGGAACCTGCGCATCGATTACACCCAGCACGCCCTCTGTGCCCTGGTGCAGTATCTGACCCACGTTGTCCGGTGTTGTCCGTGACCGGAGATCGCCCCCCTTGCCCTCTCGGGAAGGCAAGCACCCACGAACTCGGGGAAGACGAGGTTCCTGCGAAGCCATCGGCCTGTCACGCAGCAGCGCTTGCAGAGCGTTGCCTTCCCCGGGTCGCACTGAACTGGGCTCGGCGCAGATGCGTGGTGTGCGCAGGCGACAACGAACAGCCCCAGACAGGTTTCCTTTGGGACACCGAGGTGCACGGGTCGCTGCCGGCGCCGACTGCCAAAGTTGTTGCCGCCGGCTGTGCCAGGCTGTATAGTACCTCTTTTACCGGTACGGCCAACGGGCGTTGATCTCGCCCTTCTCGTCCATCCTTCATTCCCTGGGGCCGGACTTCTATCTGCAGGCGGTTCAACGTGCCATGACCGATGAACTCAGTCCTCCTCGACGCCCGCGATGCCGCAGTTTGATGGGTGTGCAGGTGATTGGTACCGGGAGTTATGTTCCCGATGCAGTGGTCACCAATGAACATCTGCAACAGCGCTTTGGCTTCGACTCGGAGTGGATTGTCAAACGCACGGGGATCCTGGAACGCCGTCATGTGCTCGCTCATCAGGCCACCAGCGACCTTTGCCACGAGGCAGCCGTCCGCTGCATGAAACGCGCCGCGGTGAAACCGCAGGACATCGACCTGATTGTGCTGGCGACCTTCACCCCGGATATGTCGTTCCCCTCGACCGCCTGCCTTCTGCAAGAACGGCTAAAATTAACCTGTGCCGCCATCGAGATCGAGGCCGCCTGCGCGGGTTTCATGTACGCCCTGATCACCGGGGCCGCCTATGTCGTCTCGGGCGCCAGCGAAATGGCTTTGATCGTTGGGGGCGATTGCAATTCACGCATCCTCAATCCCAACGATATCAAGACCTATCCTCTCTTCGGCGATGGCGCGGGCGCCGTGCTCATCACCCGGGGACGGCCCGAGCAGGGCTTGCTCAGTTTCAGCCTGGGCGCCGATGGCAGCGGGGGTGATCGCCTCAGCCGCCCCGCCTGCGGCAGTCGTTTGCCCCCCACCCCCGACCTTCTGGAAAAGGGGCTGCAGTACATGCACATGGATGGCCGCGCCGTGTTTCGCTGGGCCGTCGCCATCCTCTGCGATACGATTCAGGACGTTCTCAAGGCCAGTAATTTGCAGGCCGAGCAAATCGATCTCTTCGTTCCCCACCAGGCCAACATCCGCATCATCAATGCTGCCATCGATGTGTTGCACATCCCCCGCACCCGGGTTTTCAACAACCTCGATCGCTACGGCAACACCTCCGCTGGCTCCGTTCCGCTCGCCCTCGACGAGGCGCTTGGCGAGGGTAGGATTCAACGCGGGAATCTGCTGGTTCTGAGTGGCTTCGGCGCGGGGCTCTCCTGGGGAACCGCCGTGATGCGCTGGTAAGGTCTTTCCCCCCTCCCTGAACCTCTCTCATCCAAATCGTGTCCCGCCTCTATCGTTCGCCCCCGTGGCGCGGTAGGATCGAGGACATGCACGAAACTTTTGACCACACCGCCGACCTGGGGCTGCGCATCATCGCTCCCGACCTCGACACCCTGTTCGCCGAGGCGGCCGAGGCTCTCTTTTCAACCATTGTCGAGGACCTCCACGCCGTCGAACCAAGGCAGTGCCTGGACATCTCCCTCTCCGGGACCGATCGTGAGTATCTCCTCTTCGACTGGCTCAAGACACTGCTGTATCATTTCGATGGCGAGCATCTCCTCTTTCGTCGGTTCGAGCCGCAGGTGAGCGCGACGGGGTTATCGGCCCGGGTCTGGGGCGAACCGCTTGATCGCACGCGCCACGAGTTGACTCACGAGGTGAAGGCGATCACCTATCACGGCCTGAAAGTCGAGCAGACCGCCACGGGCTGGCTTGCGGAAGTAATTGTGGATATTTAACCGCTGGAGTGTCTGCCATGGGGAAGGAAACATTTACGGGCCCGCTGGAACAGGTCGATGCCTGCTGCTGGCGGATTCCCCGGAGCTACAAGCCCGGGATGCACGTCGATGGGCTGATCTTCAGCAATGAGCGCTTGATGGCTCAGCTCAAGCTGGATCAGGCACCCGAGCAGGTCGCCAATGTCGCTTTTCTCCCCGGGATCCAGTATGCCAGCCTGGCGATGCCAGATATTCACTGGGGCTACGGCTTCTGCATCGGCGGAGTGGCTGCCACCGATCCCGACGAGGGCGGGGTGATCTCTCCGGGCGGGGTCGGGTACGACATCAACTGCGGAGTGCGGTTGGTGCGCAGCAACCTCACCTATCGCGACGTGAAGAACGAGTTGCGCACCCTGGTCGAGGAACTCTTCCGCACCATCCCGACCGGGGTGGGACGTTCGGGCCGCTACAAATTCCCCAAGAAGGAGCTAAAACATCTCCTTTCTGAAGGAGCAAGTTACCTGGTGGGGAAGGGCCTGGGGACAGCGCGCGACCTGGAATACACCGAGGCCAACGGGCGGCTGGAGGGCGCCGATCCGGATAGGGTCAGCGACCACGCTCTCACCCGGGGCGAGGAGCAGTGCGGCACCCTCGGCTCAGGCAATCACTTCCTGGAGATCCAGGTGGTCGACCACGTCTTTGACGAGGAAGCGGCCCAGGTGCTGGGGCTGGAAAAGGACATGGTCTGTGTGATGATCCACAGCGGCAGCCGTGGGCTGGGCTACCAGGTCTGTGACGATGCCCTGACCATGCTGCGCGGCGTTCCCGAGAAATACGGTATCCAGCTGCCGGATCGACAGCTCGCCTGCGCTCCCGTGAACAGCAAGGAAGGGCAGAACTACATCGCCGCCATGCGCGCAGCGGCCAACTTCGCCTGGTGCAATCGCCAGTTGTTGATGATGCAGGCCCGTGAGGTGTTTGCCCATGTCTTCGGCCTGTCGTGGCAGGAATTGCAGATGAACCTGGTCTACGATGTCTGCCATAACATCGCCAAGTTCGAGGAGCACCTCGTCGGCGGGAAGCACAAAAAGGTCTGGGTCCATCGCAAGGGTGCCACGCGCGCCTTTCCGCCCGGCCATCCCGAGATTCCACCCGTCTATCGAGGGATCGGCCAACCGGTGATCATCCCGGGCGATATGGGCCGCGCCAGCTGGGTGCTGGTGGGTCAGCCGGGAAGCATGGAAAAGACGTTCGGCACAACCTGCCACGGCGCTGGGCGGGCCATGAGTCGCACGGCAGCGCTCAAGGATGCGGGGGGCCGGCGCATCGACAAGGAACTGGAGTCGCGCGGGGTGATTGCTCGCGCTCAAAGCCGCAAGGGACTGGCCGAGGAACAGCCCAAGGCGTACAAGAATGTCGACGATGTGGTGGAGGTCGTGCACGAGGCCGGGTTGTCGCGTCGGGTGGCCCGCATGCGCCCCATCGGGGTGATCAAGGGCTAATCGGCGACTCCGAGCGCCCTGCGCAAGCGGGCAATCTGTTCGCTCATTGGGTGGGGCGGTTTGGGCGTTTGCTGTCCCAACCGTCCCTCTACCTTCAGCCAGATCACCACCGGGCCGGGCCCGCTCAGAGCATCGGCGGCTCCCGCCTCCCATTGCTCCAGGCGTTCAAATTCATAGACACGCGGAATGCCCGCCGCGCGCGCCAGAGCGGCAAAGTCCACGGTGCCCGCGCCGACGGTTCGCTGTCCCCCTGTCACCTCGTAAAGCCCGTTATCCATGATGAGCATGGTCAGGGGCACCGCGTGCTGCGCCAGGGTGACAAGCGTCCCCAGGTTCATCAGCAGCGAGCCGTCGCCATTGACCACAATCACGCCCCGATCCGGCTGGGCAAGCGCCAACCCCAACCCCAAAGAAGAGGCATGCCCCATCGCCGAGGGGATGAAGAAAAAATCGAGGGGAGTGTCGGAAAGCGCAGGCCACAGACCGGCGGTCGTCATCGTGGTGATGACAATGCGTTGTCCTCGATGGCGGGCCAGCACGTGCAGGACTTCCAGCTGGGTCATGGCCATGAGGGTTACTCCGCGATCAGGACTGCGCCGGGGCGTTTTTCCTGGGCTGCCTCTGTCAGCGCGTGTTGCAGATCGGCGGCGCTGTGCGTCGGCCCGAGGAGGACATACGGCAAACGCCAGGCCTGCAGAATTGGCTCAGTAAACAGGGGGCAAGTATCTCTGGTAGTGCCCTGTTGATGGGCCAGGTAACTCCGCACCCCGATGAGAAAGAGCAGCGGGAGCTGCAGATCGTGGATAGCGTTGCGCAGGGAATCACCGGCCTCGAACAGGCCGGTGCACTGAATGATCACCAACGGCCGCTTGCCCCCCAGGAAGAGGCCCGCGGCAATGGCGATTGCTTCTCCCTCGCGGCAAACGCGCACCAGGTGAAGGCTCGGTTCGGCCAGAAAGGCAGGTTCCCAGCGTCCCAGTTCGCTGTCGGGAATCCAGAGGACATGAGTGATGCCACACGCGCGAAGGGCGGCAACCACACTGGGACCATCGAGCATGATTCGGCCCCTCGGTGCTGAGGTGACAACCTGGGTCGGCCAACCGAACCAGCCCGCAGAAGCAGCATCGGAGCGCTGGTTCTGCGGGCTGGGGAGATCAAAAGGGATTAGCCCTTGTGAACCTTGTGGCAAGCCATGCAGTTGACGGCCTTCTTCAGGGCCGCGCTGGCGCCCTTTTCACCCTTGATCACGCCCTCGGTGGCGGTGATCAGGGCGGTGGTCTTTTCCTTCCACGAAGCCTCGTCGCCCTTGGGGGGCTTGCAGGCCGCCAGATCCTTGTACAGCGCCAGCAACTTTTCGGCGTCTTCCTTGCTCGGCTCCTTCCCAGCGACCTTGGCGCACAGAGCCATCTGGCCCTTCGGAGCCTGGTGCCCTTGCTTCATGATCTGCTTGATCGTCTTGCCCTTTTCCTCGGCAGCGCCGCTGCGGTTCGTCACAACCACCGCACCCGCCAACAGAGCCAGAGCCGCCGCGACACAAACCACCTTCTTCATCGACACGCTCTCCTTGAAAACTTCCGCGAGCACTTCCCGTCGCCCCCATAGCTTCGAAGGAAGTACCCATCATTGGACTGTCCACCATAATGCCCTATTCAAGTGGAGTGAGGTATGCTGGTGGACAGACCAGGAATTGTGATAATGCTTCGCCGAGACGTTGTCAATCACCAACTTTCCCTGATTTTCATAACTTCACAGCCAAGGAACCAAGGGATGTTCCCCCTTGTCCAGCAACTCGAAGCGCAGGCGCGCCAGCTCGGCTTTGACCTGGTTGGCATCGCCCCGGCCACAAGCGCCGATGGCTTTGCACACCTGGAGAACTGGCTCGATCAGGGGTTTGCTGGCGCCATGACCTACATGGAACGGCAGCGTGCCGCACGCAGGCATCCCGCCTCGATCCTTGCCACGGTGCGCTCCGTGGTGATGGTTGGTATGCTCTACACTCCCGAGGGCGCGCCTGGGGAACTTCCCCCGCGCACTGGCCGAGTGGCCCGCTATGCGCTGGGAAAGGATTACCACGAGGTGCTGTGGGCCCGCCTCGACGAGTTGCTCGCCTGGGTGCATCAGCACGTGCCGGATTGTGCTGGGCGCGGCGTGGTGGATACCGCCCCTCTGCTGGAACGTGATTTTGCCCGTCGCGCTGGCCTGGGCTGGTTTGGCAAGAACACCATGCTCATCAACAAACATCTGGGGAGCTACTTCTTCCTCGGCGCGCTCCTGCTGAGTATCGATCTGCCCCCCTCGCGCCCGCACGAAACCGCGCATTGTGGAAGCTGCACCGCCTGTTTGCAGGCCTGTCCCACCCAGGCGTTCGTCGCTCCCGGGGTGCTGGATGCCCGGCGTTGTATCAGTTACCTCACGATCGAGCTGCGCGACCACATCCCCGAGGAGCTACGCCCCGGCGTCGGCGAATGGGTCTTCGGGTGTGATGTGTGCCAGGAAGTGTGCCCCTGGAACCACAGGGCTCCCGCGGCGCGCGAGCCGGCCTTGCAACCATCGGCGGACTGGCTCGCGCTGGATCTGGTCGAGGTGCTGGGATGGACGGAAGAGGAGTTTCGCCGCCGTTGTCGTGGCACAGCTCTGCGTCGCACCAAACGCCGCGGCCTGCTGCGCAATGCGGCACTGGTGCTGGGTAATCGAGGGGATCCTGCCGCTCTCCCGGCCTTGCACCAGGCGCTACGCGATCCGGAACCCCTGGTGCGCGAGGCCGCGGCCTGGGCGATCGCGGCCATTCGTCATCGTCTGTCGACGAACGCGGGCGACCTTATTTCGAACCCGCCAGAACCCTGTCCACATCCGCCTGAGTGATGCGCGTCGAGGGCTTGTTCAGTTCTGCACTCAGCCAGCTCATGATCACCGGCGTGTAAGGGAGCTTCCCCTTCTTCAGGCATTCGACCAGCCGCGTGTGCCGCCGTGCCCGCTCCTTGCGCTTGTCCAGGCCGTTGATAATGCGCGACATGTGCATGTCATGCTGGCGTTGCTCGATCCGAATACGTCGTGCTCCCATGGGAGGTTCCTTTCGCGTGTGAGGACAGCAGGAAAGAATATAAGATAGCAGCCAGGTCGACTGCTGGACAGGGGGGACCACCCTGGCGCACCGCTCCTCACTCCCAGGGGGTTCGCTGCTCTCCCTGCGCGGCGCGAACAACGCCCCACAGAAGAACCCGCCCTGGAGAACACCCCAGGAAAGCCGGCGCAAGATTCTCCCCGCCCGTTGACTTCTCCCGCCCTCTGTGTTGTCCGCCCAGGGGTACAGCACACAAATCTCAACGTGCGAACAGAATGCTTTGTAGCACATGGCAAGGATCTTGCTGCAGGGGAGGTGTCCCCAGAGCCCCCGCCTGGGCACACAGTTTCGCTGTCAGCCTCCCTCTCCTGCGAGCGCTGACTGATCCCTCTGGAAGTTTCGCCTCATCCTGCTACACTGGCCGTCTAAGGAGCGATCACAGGTTCGCGTGAGGGACAGAGCCCATGGCTCTCCAGGGACGCTTGGCCTTTGAAAAAGAAATCTACGAGATGGAGGAACTCCTCGCTCGGCTGGAGGCCGGTGCCACCAACGAGGTGAGCAACAGCGAGGAGATCCGCCGCATCCGGCGCGAGCTGGTCAATCTCAAGCGCAAGAAGTATAGCAACCTCAACGCGTGGGAAACGGTTCAGGTCTCGCGCCACCCCGAGCGCCCGCAAACGTGCGATTACCTGGACCTGGTGTTCGAGGAGTTCGTCGAACTGCACGGCGATCGGGCCTTTGGCGATGACCGCGCCATTCGCACTGGCTTTGCGCGCCTGGGGGATTACAAGGTTCTGCTGGTTGGCCACCAGAAGGGACACACCCTGGCCGAACGCACCGAGTGTTTCTATGGCTGCGCCCACCCGGAAGGGTATCGCAAGGCGCTGAACAAGATGAAACTGGCGGCCAAGTTTCGTCTCCCCATCCTCTGCCTGATCGATACCCCCGGCGCCTTTCCTGGCATCGGCGCCGAGGAACGCGGCCAGGCGCAGTTGATCGCCACCAATCTCTTTGAAATGTCGCGCCTGCCCACTCCCATCATCTGTGTCATCATTGGCGAAGGGGGCAGCGGGGGAGCGCTGGGCATCGGCATTGGCGATCGGGTGTCCATGCTCGAACACGCCTATTATTCGGTCATCAGCCCCGAGGGATGTGCCGGAATTCTGTGGAAGGTCGCCACCGACGTGACCAAACCGCTCGCCGCCGAGGCGCTGCGTTTGACCGCCCGGCACCTCGCTGATCTGGGGGTGATTGATGATGTGATCCCTGAGCCGCTCGGCGGGGCACATCGCGATCAGCGCGAGATGGCCAACACTCTCAAGACCTATCTGCTCCGCTATCTGCGCGAGCTTCGCCCTCTCCCCACCGAGGAACTGCTGCGGCTGCGCTACGAGAAGTTCCGACGCATGGGGGTGTTCGACGAGTCTCCTCCGACTCCTGAACCGAGTGCCAACGGAACGGCACCCGCGGAGTAACTCACGGGGCGACGAACCGTTCGCCCTGGTCCAGGAAGTGCCCCGTTGGGATCGCGCCTTCGCAAAACTTCTGGATCTCCACAACCCGAGAACCGCCCATGACCGCTCTCCCGCTCGGAGTGACGCCTCGCCAGGGCACTCTCGCCATTCTCGGCGGGCTCCTCGGCGCTGCCGCGTTCTGGCCGCTTTCGCTCTGGCCACTCTTGCCCGTCTCAATCGTTCTCCTGCTCTGGCTCCTTCGCGATCAGGATGCGCAGACGGCGCGCAACATCGGACTGGTCTATGGGCTGACCTTCGCCGCGGGAACGATGTACTGGATGTTCTGGATCTTCGGTGTTTTCGCGGTTCCGCTCCTCGCTCTCATGGCAGGCTATTTCGGACTCCTTGCCACGCTGATTGGGCTCACTCAGGGCTGGGCGGTGCCGGCACGGGTCGCTCTGGTCGCTCTCTTCGCCGTCGCGATCGAGTGGTTGCGTGGCGACGCCTGGTATCTGCGCTTCCCCTGGTACACTCCACCGCACGCGCTGGCGGCTGCTCCGCCGTGCATCGCCGCCGCACGCTGGTTGGGGACTTATGGCCTCTCTTTTCTCGTCTGGCTGTTTGCTGCGGCCGGCACGTTCGGGCGTCCTTACTGGTTCCTCGCCTTCCTCCTTCTGCCCCTCGGCTGGTTTCTCCTCCCCCTGGGGGACCCAGCGGATCGCCAGGTGCTCCTAGTGCAGACCGAACAGCCCGAAGGGGTCGAGCAGCTCATCCCCAGGTTGCCCACAGAGAATGTCGATCTGGTGGTTTTTCCAGAGTTATCCTATCTCTGCTCTCCTAAAATCGCGCTCCAATCGCGCCCCGGACCGGCGCAGCTGGCTCAGACCCTTTCGGCGCCGGTGGTGTTCGGCGCCGTCGAGGGCACCTGCGGCCAGATGCCCTTTTACAATGTGGCGGCCGTGGTCGGCCCCGACGGCACGTTGCAGGGCACCTTCCCCAAACAGCGTCCCGTTCCCCTCCTCGCCGATGGCGTTCCGGGAGACCGCCAGCCTGTTTTCCCCGTGGCGGATGGCGTTCTCGGGGTCGCCATCTGCTACGACTTTGATGCCCCCGCGGTGGCTGGTGCGCT
>JAKOSN010000078.1 GCA_029777335.1 Planctomycetota bacterium | reverse complement strand
GTTTCCCTCGGGAGAATTTGTTCGAGGGCGTCGAGGTCTACAGTCGGTGTGCCGGGTGTGGTGAGGAAGCGCGCGTTGTGGAGATTTACAGCGAATAGTGACGCTCGAAACCGTGGGACGCCCTTCCCTGCCGAAGACCTTCTCCTTTTTCGCATTCCGCGAAAAAAAGTGGATGCAGAGGGTCAAACCGCTCCTCCTATGGGTAGACTGAGAGAACTCCCAAGGAGCTAGCGATGCCCGCCAATCCCTTTGTGCCCGTGATGGAGCAAATCCGCAAACGCTTCGGCCTGGAGAGCCCCTCCTGTGCCGATACGCAACTGCTTGAACGCTATGTGCTGAGCGGAGAGGATTGCGCCTTCACAGCGCTGGTGGAACGGCATGCTCCGTTGGTCTGGGGTGTCTGCCGGCGTGTGGCACGGGAGGAGCATGCGGCCGAGGATGCGTTTCAGGCCACCTGGATTGTGCTGGCACGCAAAGCGGGATCCTTGCGGGACGGACGCGCTCTCCCTGCCTGGTTGCACCGCGTGGCTTTTCGGTTGGCGCTGGCCGCACGGGGGAGAGCGGCGAATGCGCCGTTGCAGGAGGTCGCGGCAATCTCGCCCGGTCCCGAGGAAGAGGTGGCGCTGCGGGAGGTGCGCGCGGTCATAGATGAGGAAGTGAATCGCCTGCCTGAGAAGTATCGTTTGCCAGTGCTGCTGTGTTTCTACGAAGGGCGTACGCATGCCGAGGCGGCGGTGCAGCTGGGCTGGCCGGTCGGCACCGTAGCAAGCACGATGGCGCGAGCCAAGGAGATGCTGCACAAACGGCTGACCCGACGTGGAGTCGCGCCGTCGGTGCTGCCCTTGCCGCTCCTGGCAGGGTTGGAGACGATCCCACCTTGTGCTGGGAAGACCGCGGGGAGCACTGCACTTGCCCTGGCCGCCACGGTGTTAAACGAAGGGCGTGGGCGGCTGCTGGTCTGGCTGGGGCTTGTACTGGTCCCTGTCTCCGCAATGCTCACAGTCATCGTGGCCTGGCGACCGGAACCGCAGCCCGCGCCGCCAGCCGTCGGCCCCCCTGTGCAGAATCCAGAAGCGAAGCCCGAGCCGGTGAGGGCAGAACCGCTGGTTTTACGGGGCCACAAGGGTAGCGCGGAATGCGTCGCCTTCAGCTGGGACGGGAAGATCCTGGCGACGGCCAGTGATGACAGGACGATCAAACTGTGGGACGTCCGGACCGGCAAGGAACTCGCCACCCTGGAGGGGCATACCTCCATGGTCAAGGCCGTCGCCTTCAGCCCGGATGGCAAGACACTGGCCTCGGGCGGGGCGGACCAGACGATTCGCCTCTGGGACCTGGCCACCCGCAAAGAAAAGGCGGTCCTGCCCCGCCTGCTGAGCGAGATCACTTTCCTGGCCTTTAGCCCCGACGGCAAACACCTGGCCTCGGGATGCTATCAAGGGCCGCTCCTGCTCTGGGACGTGGAACGGCGCCTGGACGTGGCCACCCTCAGCGAGGGCGGCGGAAGGGTGGCCTTCAGCCCCGATGGCAAGTTCATCGCGCTGGGGTCTGGTCCAGACGGGCTTCACCTGTGGGAGGTGGCGACGGAGAAGATCCGCACAGTTCCCGGGGACTGTTCGGGGACCCCGTTAGCTTTCAGCGCGGACGGGAAGAAACTCGCCCTTGATGACAAGGTGGTGGACGTGGCGACGGGCCGGGAGCTAACTGTCCTCCTTGGGGCCTGGGGCCAGCTCGCCTTCAGTCCCGACGGCAAGACGTTCGCCTCCGTGAGCGGGAAAGAGGGAGTGCGGCTGTTTAGCGCGACAACTGGCAGGCAACGAGCTGTACTCTCCGGGTTCACCGACAAGGAGAAGTTGGGGACGTCCGACCCCACGGTGAAGTCATTCGCCTACAGCCCAGATGGCAGGACGGTCGCCGCGGGGTGTCTCGATGGGACTGTGTGGCTCTGGGAGATTCCGTCGCCCGGCGAGGTGGTGGAGAGGGAGGCACGCCGGCCGCGTGCGACGCTCCCCGCCGAGTATTCCGGCAGGGTGGCGCTCAGTCCCGATGGCAAGACCCTGGCTGTGTTCAAAGGGGACAAGGCTCATCTGCTGGACCCGGGGACCAGAGAGGAACGGCTTACGCTCGAGGGCAATGGCACCTCGTTGTGGCCCTTTGCCTTCAGCGCGGACGGCTCGGTGCTGGCAACGGGCGGTCGACCTGGGGAGATCCGGCTGTGGGATCTAAAAACGGGGAAGTTGCGTGCAACCTTCGGAGGTGACTCTGAATCGGCCCATGACCTCCACGCCCTGGCTTTCAGTCCCGATGGCAAAACGCTTGCGCTGGCCCGGAACGCGGATGAGGGGACGATCCGACTGCTCGACGCGCGAACGGGAAAGGAGCAGGCGACCTTCCAGGGGCACACCCGGAACGTCTGTTCGCTGGCCTTTTCCCCGGAAGGCAAGACTCTGGTCTCGGGCGGTGAAGATCACCAGATCAAATGGTGGGACGTGACCACCCGCAAGGAACGATTCACCATGGAGGGGGGCGACATCTGGCGGCCATTCCAAATCGCCGTCAGTCCCGATGGCAAAACGCTGGCCACGCAATCCGGAAGCAGCGTCAAGCTATGGGACGTCGCCGCCGGCAAGAAACGAGCTACCCTCGTCGGGCACAACCGTGACGTGACCTGTCTCCAGTTCAGCCCCGACGGCAAGACCCTGGCGTCCGGCAGCGAGGACAAGACGATCGTGCTGTGGGACGTGGCAACCGGGAAGGATCTCCTCACCTTTCGAGGGGCAAAGGCTGTGGTGGATTCCCTGGCCTTCAGCCCCGATGGCCGCACGCTCTTTTCGGGCGGCGCCGATTTTCCGCCCTTGCCCGTCATGATCTGGGATACGGAGTTGCGGTAAACCCTTCTGGTCCGGGGGCGCGGTGTTCAGTCCCCAGGGCACAACGTTGGCTTCGGAATCGGTGAAAAGACTTCAAGCTGTGGGTCGTGAGCTGCGAGCGAAAAGGGCGTGCACCTTGTTCGCTTGGTCTCAACCGAGGAGTAACTGTCATGCATCCGTACTCTCAGATGGGCCTGATGCTCTCCATGATCGGCATGACGATCTCGATGCTCGCCGTCCTGATTGGGGTTTTCATACGGGCGGCAAAGGAGCGGCGCGAACAGGAAGAACGGGAAGAGGCGGCACGTAAGCTGCCTGAGGCCGAACGGCCTCACGAGGACTGAGTGCCTGTTCCGCGCCCGGTCCTCCTCAGAAGAAGGAACCATCCATGAAATTGAGCGGAATGACCTGTCGCCGTTGCCTGCTGCTGGCGGCGCTGATGGTTTGCGCGAGTGCCCACGCCCAGGAAAGGCGTGTTCTCCGCGAGCGTGCCACCCTGAAGCGGCACACCAAGGGGATCGTCGCCCTGGCGATCAGTCCCGACGGCAAGACGCTGGCGTCTGCCGGAAAGGACCGTACGATCCGCCTGTGGGATCTGACGAAGGGCGAGCACACGGCAACGATTTTCGCGGGGGACGTGACCTCTCTGGCGTTCAGCCCGGACGGCAAGACATTGGCGCTGGTAAGGAACAAAGTCGTCGGGTCTGAAGTCGTCTTGTGGGAAGTGGCGACCGGAAAAGAGCTGGCGACCCTGAAGGGCCTCTCTTCTCGAGTCACGTTGGTGGCGTACAGCCCCGACGGAAAACGGCTCGCGGTGGCCGACGACAACAGTTCGCTCCAACTGTGGGATGTGAAGTCGGGGAAGGTGCTGCTCGCCTGGAAGGGAAACAGCGGTGGAGTGCATCGGGTGGTGTTCAGTCCAGATGGAAAGAGCCTCGCCACCGCGGGCAGCGACGGTAAGGTTCACCTCTGGGACGTCGCGACTGGGAAAGATCTGGCCGCGCTGGGGGACCACCGGGGGTGGAAGTGGGCCGTCGCCTTCAGTCCTGACGGGAAGACGCTGGCGGCCTCGGGAGGGAAGGACTATGCCGTCGTACTGTGGGACCTGGCCACGCTCAAAGAACGGAAGACTCTTCCGGTAAGACAGGAAGGGGTGAGGCTCGCTTTCAACCCGGACGGTAAGACGCTGGTCACGGTCGGCCTGTACGGAGGAGAACTGAGACTGTGGGAGGTGTCCAGCGGCAAGGAGCTGGCGCGCTATGACACCTATGAGGCGTTTGAAGTTGTGGTGCGCAGTCCGGACGGCAAGACGATCGCCACGGCCTGCGCGGACAGCACAATCAAGCTGTGGGACCTGCCGCCAGCGGGCAAGGCGGTCGTGGTGGGCGTTGGGAAAATTGAAGGAAAAGACCCTCCCCTGGCCCCAAAGGACGTGGCGAGGGTCAAGGAGGCTGTCACTGATCTTGCCGGCGCCCTGGTGATCGGGAAACTGGGGACTCTCCGTGTCTCGGAGAAGGTGCAGGTGGTCCTCGATCCGGGAGAGACTTCACGGATCAGTGTGACAAGCGTGGCAGAGTTTGTCACCGCCGAGAGAGCCAGCCTGGCCCAAACAGACAAGGTCAACCTGGAGATCGAGGTGCATCAGGGGGTACCGGGATTGGCGGTGGCGAAGGTGAAGATGGCTCACCTGTCGTTTGTCGTGATCTATGGAATCACGGTAGGAGAGTGCCGCCTCCTGTCCATCGTCCTCCCCCACGACCCCCAAAGAGGCCGGATGGGTGGCCAGTCCTGAATCCAGTTCGCCTCACCGGCTTGCTTGAAAAAGAGCGGTGTGAGCCTGGCTCAGGCCTGGATAGGAAGCCGTTGGCCCTCGGTGAGGCGGACGGCAGGCTCACTCGGTGCGCTGGAGTACTGTTAAAAGAGCCCAGTCCTCCTTACGAGAAGGAACCACTCATGAAGTCGAGCGGAATGACCTGTCGCCGTTCCTTGCTGCTGCTGGCGGCGCTGATGCTCTGCGCAACTGCCTCCGCGCAGGAACGACGTGTTCTCCGGGAGCGGGCCACCCTGAAGCGGCACACGAAGGGAGTCGCCGCCCTGGCGTTCAGCCCCGACGGCAAGACGCTGGCGTCTGCAGGAAAGGACGAGACGATCCGCCTGTGGGACCTGACCACGGGCAAGCACACGGCCACGTACTTCACGCGCAACAGCGTGAATTGCCTGGCGTTCAGCCCCGACGGCAAGACGCTGGCCCTGGGGTGTCACGACGTCGTCTTGTGGGAGGCGGCGACCGGGAAGGAGCTGGCGACCCTCAAGGCGTGCTCTCACGGCGTGTATTCGCTGGCCTACAGCCCAGACGGCAACTGGCTCGTCGCGGGGGGGAATACACTCACCGAGGCTTCGTCGATCAAGATGTGGGACACCAGGACGAACAAGGAAGCAGTCAAGTTCAAGACGACTTCCCAGAGCCATGTGCATCTGGTGGTGTTCAGCCCGGACGGCAAGACCCTGGCCACCGCGGGCAATGACGACAGGGTTCGCCTCTGGGAAGTCGCGACCGGGAAGGAGCTGGCCGCGCTCGGGGGGAACTCAGGGCGGAAGTGGGCCGTCGCCTTCAGTCCTGACGGGAAGACGCTGGCGGCCTCGGGGGGGAAATACTATTCCGTCGTGCTGTTGTGGGACCTGGCCACTCTCAAGGAGCTAAAGACCCTCCCGGTAAGACAGGAAGAAGGGGTGAGGCTGGCGTTCAGCCCGGACGGCAAGACGCTGGTCTCGGTAGGCAACTACAGAGAAGAACTGAGGTTGTGGGAGGTGTCCACCGGCAAGGAGTTTGCCCGCTACGCCACCTATGAGACGTTTGAGGTTGTGGTGCGCAGTCCGGACGGCAAGACGATCGCCACGGCGTGCGCGGACAGCACCATCAAGCTCTGGGACCTGCCGCCAGCGGGCAAGGCGATCGTCCTTTCTCCCACCGAGCCGCAGAAGAAGGCCCCCGGAGACCCGGCTGTGGTGGGCAAGGTCAGGGAGGCCGTCGCCGACCTGCTCGGCGCCTTCGCCGCCGGGAGGGTCGGCAAGATCCCCATGGTGGAAAAGACCCAGGTGGTCTGGATGATTAGCCACGTCTCAGACAGTCAGCGCGTTATGAGTGTTAAAGAGTTTGCAGAAATAATGCGAAGGTCATTTCTGGGCAATACTGGCAAGGTCACCATTGAGATCGAGGTGGAGCCGAGGGGGCCAGGCGGACTCGCGGTGGCGAAGGTGAACCTGAAGCGGTATCAGTCGATTACGCAGTTCGTCGTGGTCTATCACGGCGGGGAAATCTGTTCCATCGTCGTCGCCGACAACGGACGGCAGTCTCGTATTCAGAACTGAATCCGGGGTTCTCGTCGCGGTTCAAGAAGAGACTGATCTCCCGTGGAGGGATGGGAAGATGGCTGAGGCGCGCATTGCTCTTGTGCTCACGCTGGTCGTGCTCAGCGACACCGCCCTGTCACCCTGCCGTGGCGGGGAGCCAGCTCGGTCTGAAGCGGTCCAGTATCTGAAACTCCTTGAGGACGAAAACCCGCTGGTACGCAAACGTGCGTTAATTGTTCTGGAGCGCATGGGGGCGGAAGCCCGGCCGGCCCTGCCCGTCCTGACGAGGCTCCTCAAGGCCGCGGACCCGGCAGTCCGCGCCTGGGCGGCGACGAACCTCGCGCAGATGGGGGCCGAGGCCAGGCCGGCGCTCGATGCCCTCGTCTCCTCTCTCAACGACGCCGACGGGATCGCACGCGGCGCCAAGGCCGAGGCGCTCGATACCATTGAGGAGCACGTGCGCTTGGCGGAACTGCTCGCAAGGGTGAGGAACCCCAAACTCGGTAAGGCGGAGCGTGGCGCTGCGTGCAAGGATGTAGTGACCTTCTTTCCGCACCTGCCCAGCGTGCGCCCCGCTCTTGAAGCAGCGCTCCTTGACCCTGTGGTGAAGGTCTCCGCGGCGGCCGGACTGGACGCACTCGACACGGCCCTGGCGGCGTCACCACAACCGCAGGCCCTGTTTACTCTGGACCACAAGGGGCAAGTGTTTGCCCTGACGTTTAGCCCTTTTGGCAAACGATTGTTTACCGGGGGTGAGGAGCGGGTGCTCAAGGTGTGGGATGCCGTCACCGGCAAACTCTTGATGGAGATGAAGGGACATACTCACTCGATCCATGACCTGGCCGTGAGCCCTGACGGTCGGCGCGTGGCCTCGGCAGGCCTTGATGGCACGGTGCGCGTCTGGAATGTCCTCAGCGGCAAGGAACTGGTGACAATCAAGGGCGACTTTGAGGCTGTCCGGACCGTGGCGTTCAACGGCGACGGGACGCGCGTGGCGCTGGGGGCCGAGGTCAAGGAGAAGAGCAACCGGATCCAGGTCCATGACGCCACAACCGGGGCGAAACTCCTGAGCCTGGAGTCGCAGAGCTATTACATCCGCAAAGTCGCGTTCAGCCCCAGCGGGTCTCATGTGGCAGCAGTGTTTAACTTCCGTGGTGAGCCAAGCCGTCCAGAGTTGCGCGTCTGGGACGCCTCGAACGGGAAGTTGCTCTACTCCCGTGAGGGGAATGACGGCCCGGCAACAGTGATCTACCCTCCCGATGGCCGCCACATCATCCTGGGGACAACGGCGGTGGCGGTCCTCAATGCTGCGGATGGGAAAGTGCTGGGTGCGCTCAACACGAAACACAAGGAGATCGCAGGGGTGGCGCTGAGCCCGGATGGCCGGCTCCTGGCCTACACCACCAACGGGGGGCGGTACGACGACGGAAAGACCGGAGTCGCGGTTGGCAGGGCCGACACGGGCGCGGAGGTTCTCTTCCTCCCCGGTCATGGCGGGTATCTTCACCTGGTGGCCATGAGTCGGGACGGGGGCCTGCTGGCTGTGAGCAGTAATGATTTCCCCAGCAGCCAGGTGAAGGTCTGGGATCTCTCCACGCTTACGCGCCGGCCCTTCCCCTCGATCAAAGAATCCAACCCCGTTCCGAAAAAGTAGGCCGAGGCGTCGGCACTCCTTCAAAAATCAGCGCCCACGACTTCCCCTCCCACGCGGGTGCCCAGTGCTCGCCAGGTGGGCTGTGAAATGCTGTTGCTCACAAAGCGCACCGAGCCATCCATCAGAACCACGTTCACGCCTCCGCTGTGGTAACTGCGCGACGTCACCGCCGCATAGGTGTCGCCAAGGTTGGATTCGGTCGCGGTCACCAGGTCCACATCGTAGGTCGTTCCGCTGCTCGAATAGCCCACCAGGGTGTTCGGGGGGAAGACGGTGGTGAAGCCGGTCTCGTGGACCTTCCCATCCACCCATTCCACGTGCGTCTGCCTGGCTGGATCGAAGGGAGCGAGCGAATAGGTGGTGATTTCAGCTGGTGAGGAAGGCGGCGCCAGCGAAGCATACGTGCTGGTATTCACGGCACCTACCAGACGGGGGGTGTAGCCCTTCACCTCTGCCAGCGCCAACGTGTTGCTCGTGCCATCGCTGAAACTCGTCAGGGAGTAACCCCGACTGGGACTGAAGGCGCCGTCGCCAAACCGCATCCCAGTCGCCTTGTTCGTCAGCACGCCCCACGTGCCAAGATTCACCGCATAGTTGAGAGTCCAGTTCTTGTTGCCATAGGTGGCATTGGTTCCGCTCCCCCGATCGTTGACCTCGGCGGGACAGAGGAACGTGCCAATGCGCCTGGAGGTGACGAAGGGTTGACTGCTGTAGGGAGTGGCGAGATCGATGTTCCGAAACAGGTTCTCCTGTTCAATGAACGGCAGGAGGCGCGACAGGGCTGACCAGGGGGACGTTTGCACCATCGCCGTGCCGTTGAAGCCAAAGATGCCATTGGGTGGGAGGGTGTTGTTGGCGTCATGATACGCGTGCATGGCCAGGCCAATCTGCTTGAGATTGTTGGCGCATTTAATGCGAGCCGCCGCGTCGCGCACCTTCTGGACGGCGGGGAGCAACAGGCCAATCAGAATGGCAATGATGGCGATCACGACGAGCAACTCGATCAATGTGAAGGCGTGACGGTTCGACTGCGCGCGCATCAGCGCACCTCCGCGGGAGAGAATGAGAAAAGTCAACTCGGAGAGGTGCGTCGCGAGCGGAAACGAGCAGGGCGATGCGCCTGCCGTTCGCAGTGGCTGAGCTGCCTCGGGTGGGTTTCTGAAACTGCCTGTTGAGACAGAGTCTCAGATTCAATAACAATCTAGCAGTCCGCGCTCCCGCGTCAAGCCTCGCGCGACGATTTTGTTGCCCTGACCGTCCTGTTGGAAGATCGCGCGCGAGTCGTCGCTGTCATACCGGGCGGATGGATCAGAGCGCGGGAGGGTTCGCCTTGGAGGTGTGGACCCCGCGGCTCGCTCCGCTGGAGGGAAAAATCCTGTATAGCTTTTCCTCTCCCCTGCACTACTGGAGTGAGAACGGCACACGACCGAGGAGCGATCCAATGACTCTCACACCAGCCTTGTTGCAACAGTTCTGCGTTCAGCTGGAATCCGCGCGACTTCGCGAAGCAAGTGATGCGGAGTTGCTCGCGCTCTACCTCGATCAGGGCGAACCCACTCCGTTTCGACTGCTCCTGCAACGCCATGCCGGGCTGGTATGGGCGGTGGCGCATCGGGTCTTGCAGCATCATCAGGATACCGAGGATGTCTTTCAGGCGACGTTCCTGTTGCTGGCGCGCAAGGCGGCCAGTATTCGCGATCGCTCTGCTCTGGCCAGCTGGCTTCATGGGGTGGCGACGCGCCTGGCGCTGCGCCTCAAGGCTCAGCGCCGGCGTGCCCTGATCCCCGCGACGGACTCGGCGGATGGCGCCTCTCCTGGGGCGCAACTGGAAGGACGCGAACTGCAGCAGCTTCTCGACGAGGAACTGCAGCGCCTTCCCGAGAAATATCGTTTGCCTCTGATTCTGTGTTATTTGCAAGATCACACTCACGAGGAGATCGCTCAGCAACTCTCCTGGCCGCTCGGGACGGTGCGCGGGCGCATGGCTCGGGCACGCGATCTGTTGCGCCGACGGCTGGAACGGCGCGGAGTGCTGCTGGCTCTCCCGGCGGTGGGAGTGCTCCTGGCGGCCTGTTCGGCCCGCGCAGCGGTATCCGTCGAACTCCTCGCGCAAACAGGCTACCTTGCCGTGGGGACCCCTGCGGCAGCCAGGGTGCTCTCCCCGCAGGTGGCCTGGTTGCTGGAAGACAGTCTTGCTTCCCTGGTGGGATCTTCGCTGCGACGCTGGGTTGCGCTCTGCCTCACCCTCATGCTGGGCGGACTGGGTGTTGGGGTTCTCGGCTCCGTGACACCCCCGAAGACTGTCCAGGCGACCCCCATTGCTTCCGCCGAGCCACCGCTTCCCCCCGCCAGCGACAACCACGGCGATCCCCTTCCCGTGGGAGCCCTCGGGCGACTTGGGAGTACGCGCTACGCTCACGGACAGGAGATCTCGGCACTTGCATTTTCTCCCGATGGGAAGGTCCTGGTGGTGGGAGGCATCGATCGAGCAATCACCCTGATCGATGCCCGAAGCGGGAAGGTGATTCGTCGGTTGGAGAAGCCGGATGCAGAGATTGTCAACGGATCGCACCGGGGTGTGCTCTCCCTCATCATGACGCCCGATGGCAAGCAGGTAGCGGTCGTGGATCGCAAGGGGGCTGAGACTCCAGCGATGTTACGGATCCTTGATGTCGCCACGGGTGCGGTGCGCGCGGAGGTGACGCTGGAAAACCTGGGGAGCAAGGGGGGGATTCCTCTCGCCATCTCGCCCGAGGGAAAGCTGCTCGCGGTCGGGGGCAGCCGCAAACAACCGGTCCTGTTGCTGGAGACCGCCACGGGCCGCGTGGCTCTGCAGTTGCACGGTTTTAGCGGAATCCCGACCGGACTCGCCTTTTCTCCGGATGGCAAAACGCTGGCAACATCGATCAGTCGCGATCCGGTGGTCCATCTCTGGAGTGTTGCCACCGGGAAGGAACGGGCTGCCATTCCAGGCTCCAGGGGAGGACAAACCGCGCTCGCCTTTTCTCGCGATGGCAAATACCTGGCCGCGACCAGTCTCCGTGGGCTGCGCGTGTGGAATCTCGGTGCAGGGCAGGAGATCCTGGCGCTGGGGGAGAGCATTTTTGGTCAGCCGGAACACGTGCAGTTCTCCCCGGATGGCAAGCTTCTCCTGGTAGCTGCGACCACGGGGTGTCATCTGGTGGACGTTGCCCGGCAGAAGGTGCTCCGCAGTGTATCGACGACGCGCAGCTGGGGCATTGCGTCAGCACGCCCGGCAGCCGCTTTCTCTCCCGATGGCAAAACGCTTGCCTTCGCTCAACGCGGGGGCCAGATCGCCTTGCAGGATCCGCTCACGGGGGTTGATCGCCGACTGGACAGGGGTCATCGCGCAGGCATTACTGCTCTGGCGTTCAGTCCAGAGGGGCACCTGGCGGCCTCGGGAAGCTGGGATCGGACCATCCACCTGTGGGATGTTCATACGCGCAAATCGCTCCATCGCTTGGAGGGACATGCCGGGGCCATCAGCGCGCTGGCCTTTTCTCCCGATGGAAAACTCCTGGCGTCCGCGAGCACGGACAAGGATGATGTCGGGGTGCATCTGTGGGAAACGAAAACGGGGCGCAGGATCGCGCTCCTCCCGGTGCGAGGGATCCTGGTCACCTCCCTGGCGTTCACGGTCGACAGCAAACAACTCGGCGTGGGGGGGATTAACACCCCCCTTGAATTCTGGGATGTGGCCACCCAGAAGGTGGTGCAGCGCATTGGCGTGGAGAACGCCGAATTCTGGGCGTTCCTTTGCAACAAGGACGGGAAGTCACTGCACACGATGGGATTCGATGTTGGCAGTCGGGAGGCGCGCGGGTTGCTCGCCACCTGGGATCTGGCGACGGGGAAGAGTCGAGCGACTTTTGAGATCCCCTTTAGCCGCCTGGCGCGCTTTTCTCCTGACGGACGCCTTCTGGCCGCCACGGGGATCGTCTCCACAGGACTGCATCAGCATGAGATGGTGACCACGCTGTATGAAGTCACGCGGGCCCGCCCTGTCGGAACGATCACCGAAGCGCTGGATCGAAGTGCGCTGGCTCCACAACTCTTCGCGCGCCAGAGTTGCATGGCGTTCTCCCCGGAGGGAGCGTGCCTGGCCTTGCCCGGGAAGGGAGGAACGATCCTCCTGTGGGATGTGAAGGCAAACAAGGAGAGAGCGCGCCTCGCGGGGCATGGCGCCGAGGTCCATGCCCTGGCCTGGTCCCCCGATGGCAAACTCCTCCTTTCGGGGAGCCTGGACGGGACAATTCATCTCTGGCCAGCCGGGGGCAAGCACTAGCGCGATTGTTCCTCCCGTTCCATTCACCCGTTTCACCAGCCGAGGGGGAGCGGGACTTTGCTCACCTTTTGCAATCATTTTTCTTGTATTGTTCACATTTCATCAGGCGAAAACGGCTCTGGAACTCATGATAGAGCATCAAGTCTCCAGAGAATCCAGAATCCCGCCCAGGAATGAGTTCCAGGCCGAGGGGATGCATCTCTCGTTCCACACGGAGGTTTTCGCCAATGGCGCTCTCCTTGGATCTCGCTCAGGCCGAGCCTGCCACAGACGAGCCGATGGCCTGTGGCTGACACTGTAGGCGCGCTGCTGGCTGCAGATCCGCGCCTGGCGCCTGCCCCCCCAGTGGTCGGGACGCGACTGGCTCGAACCAATGTTCTCCAGGAAACTCTGCTGGGCCAGGAATCCTGATGCGAGTGATGGCTGGTTCCACTCAATCGGCACGAGTGTCGATCAAGATAAGGATCTGACCGGTGGCATTTGCATGGCGATGTGTCTCGTGTGGTTCAAAAAGATCTTCCAGTCTCAGTACAAGGATGTGTCGTGGGATATGAAAGAAGATATTCGAACGGCGAAACAGCTTCAACTTCAGTACATGATGAGACAACGGGGCGTTCTCGCCATGGAGAGAAAAATGGAGATGTTCGCAAACAATGGGATGACGTTCCATGGAGGGGTGAATGAGACGAAAGAGAATGATTACTTCGGGAACTTTCTTGAGCAAAATGGGGCTGTGGCAGAGAAATGGATCAAAACAGTGCCAGAACTCACGTGCTTTGCTTTCGGACTGCCGGCCCATGCGACAGGAGGGTTCTCTCTGAAGGAGGCCGCCTTTTACTTTGATCCGAACCTGGGCGTGTATGAGTTGAACAATATCAATGATTTTGCGGTGGAATTGCTGGATTCGATTTACGAAAATTACTTCAAGGACACTGATGGAAAGTATATTGGCATGTATAAAGTGCACAAAGGAGTGTCCTGACGATCCCCCCGTGTTGAAGCCATCGATCAGCTGCCTGGGTGGGCTCTTTTTCAGCCTGTACGAGGTTTTAGACGTTCGCCGTGGATGAAGGTTTGCTGCAGCGCGACTGGTAAAGCGTTTCTTCTCAAGGGGGTTGACGATGGGATCATTCCACACTTTTGACCTGCTTCAGGAGTGCGCGACCAAACCTGTCAAGTTCAAGCAAGGGGTGGCCATTGAGGCGGCGCGCAAGCAGGGGAAGATAAGCGAGGCTCACTTCGCGTTTGACGTTGAGGGTGCTTGTGCCTCGTTCTCGATGGCCTGGCTCGCCCAGCGGCTTACCGGGATTGGGCTCTTCAACTGCGGAAACACGTCAACACCGGCGATAACCCTGCCAACATCAGTATCGTCATCGACGCGATCCCCAGCTATGTGGCCCATTCTCAGTCCAAGGAAGCAGATAAGAAGCGGAAAGACCTGGCCTGGGGAGATGGCCTTTTCCTGAACACCAAGGAGAAGGTTCGTTTTGATTCCTTTACTTTCCTCACTGAATGGGCCTCACAACGCCTCGGCAAAGGGAAAGCACTTTACGTGAGTGCTATGCTTAAAGATCAGGGTTACAATCACGCTCTGGCCATTTCTCACGATGAGAAAAACCGTCACCACTCCTTCGATCCCAATTTTGGGGAATTCCTCATTCACGAGGACTGTGACGACATCTTCTGCGAAACGTATATTCACCTTCTGCAAACCAAGCGCAAGGATGAGTATGCCGCCTGCTGGAGCTATGAGGTGACTGCGTGATCTTCGCGCTGGCGTGGGCTCCAGTGACTTCCAGCCCGCTGGGAAGGTTGATCCCTGACTCTTTCCCGTCTTGTGGGGATCGGTTCAAATCGGCGTCATTCGTCGTGAACCAGTCGCTGCACCACGGTAAGTCGAGCCAGGAGGGTGGCGGCATCCGGGGTGCGAACGGTGACATGTCCCAGCTTTCGCCCCGGACGGGGTGACTTGCCGTAGAGGTGGACATGCACATCGGGGAGCGACAGGAGAGGGGCGAGCGGCGGGATCGTTCCGATCAGATTGATCATCGCGGCACAGCCGAGACAGGCGGTGCTGCCCAGCGGAAGACCAAGCACGGCACGGAGGTGATTTTCAAACTGGCTTGTCTCCGCTCCCTCGATGGTCCAGTGCCCGGAGTTGTGCACGCGTGGGGCCATCTCGTTGGCGAGCAAGCGCGGTCCTCCCTGCGCGGCAGGCATCTGGAAAAACTCGATCGCGAGCACTCCGACATAGTCCAGCGCGCTAAGTACCCTGCGCCCGCATTCCTCCGCCTCCTGTTGCAAGTCCGCGGTCAGCCCCGGGGCGGGCGCCAGGGAGAGTCGGAGCATTCCTTCCCGATGCTGGTTCTGCACCAGCGGATAGAAGGCGATCGTTCCTTCGCGCCCGCGGACTGCCAGCAAGGACACTTCGCGTTCAAACGAGACCATGGCTTCGAGAATCAGAGGAACTCCCCCGAGAACGGTCCAGGCCTGGGGAAGATCCTCGACGGTGCGCAGAACGACCTGGCCCTTGCCGTCGTAGCCGTGGCGTCGGGTTTTCAGGATGGCGGGCAGACCGATCTGCTGCACGGCGGTTGTCAGTTCCGGGCGTGAGTTGACCTCGGCGAAGGGGACGGTGGAGAGTCCGGCCTGGTGAAAGAACTGTTTTTCCACGACACGATCCTGGGCAGCCTCCAGCGCCGCCGGCGGAGGATACACCGGGACGCGTTGCGCCAGATAACGCGCCGTGGTCACCGGGACGTTCTCAAATTCGTAGGTGACCAGATCGAGCCCGGGGGTGAATTGTTGCAGACAAACAAGATCTTCGTAGGCGCCGGTGAGGCGGTCGGCGAGCTGCTCCGCGGGCGCCTCGGCGGCGGGATCCAGGAAGCGAAAACGCAATCCCAGTGGATAGCCCGCCAGGGCCAGCATACGGCCCAGCTGGCCGGCGCCCAGAATCCCAATCGTCTTCAAGTCAGCCCCCTCAGTGGTCAAGCGCCCGCGTGGATGGATGTTCGTGTGGGTTGGTCAGCGGGGATCGGGGTGAGCAAGGACCGCCTGGGTCTGGGCGGCCCGGTGCTGCTGCAGCGCGGTGCGGAACTGGGGATACTTGTTGGCCAGGATCGCCGTGGCCAGCAGGGCGGCGTTGATGGCTCCGGCGCGACCGATCGCCAGCGTTCCCACTGGCACCCCTCCTGGCATCTGCACTATGGACAGAAGGGAATCCATCCCATGGAGCGCTTTGGATTCAACCGGTACCCCAAGCACCGGCAAGGTGGTCTTGGCCGAGACCATCCCCGGAAGATGGGCCGCTCCGCCCGCGCCGGCGATGATCACTTCGAGCCCGCGGTGCTCCGCCGTCGAGGCATATTCAAAGAGCAGATCCGGCGTGCGATGAGCCGAGACCACGCGCACCTCGTGCGGCACCGCAAGCTGTTCCAGCATCTGCACGGCATGCGCCATCGTTTCCCAGTCGGATCGCGACCCCATGATCACCCCAACCAGCGGTTGCATCCGCGGCTCCTCCATCAACAACGAAGGGTCAGCGGCTGACAGTTGGCCTCTGACCCCACCTGGCTCTTTGGTCGCATCGGCGGTTATTTCTGCACCCGTTTGGGCGCCTCAATCTTGATCCCTTCCCCCAGACAACTCTCGGCAGTGATCTGCACAAACGCAGAGGGGCCGGTGAAGGTGCAATTCTGGACCACGACGTGGTTGTTCTCCTTTGGTTGCATCCGCTCGTTGGCGTCGAAGGTGATGGGCGGCAACTTGGCATCGGGACAGCGCACCCCTGTGATGAGCACCGGCTGGTTCTGCTTCCCTTCACAGTTGATGACCACAATCCCACGCTTGAGATAATTTTGCAGCTGCACGTCCTGGATGGTCGTTCCGGGACAGGTGGTTGTCAGCAGCACCAGGTTCTCCACCTGATTGGCCCCGTCGAGCACAAAGCCCTTGATCGTCAGGCCATCGGTCCCGATGAGAGAGATTAACGCCACCTTCCGCTCGAGGCGCTCAGGAACCTTCCAGACCACCTTTCCCCCCTCGCCTTCGATGCTCACGTTGCGCCAGCGCGCCCCCTGCTGGGCGTTGTTGCAAAAGAGCTGTTCCCTGAGTTCGCCCCGAACGACAATGCGATCGCCGGGCTGAACCCGTGCCAGGGCGGCCCCGAGGGTCTTGAAAGGCTCGTTGGTTCCCACCGTGAGGGTCTGGGGAGTTCGCTCGGCCTCGGTTCGTGAGGGCTGTGTGGAACCTGTGGGCCGAGAGGGGGGGAGCATGGCCCAGACAATCAGGCTGGTGGTGATCAGAAAAACCATCCCCACGCCGATGATAATCCCCCAGAGACGCCGACGTACCCGGGCGGCCTCCTTCTCGTGCTCGATCCCGGTCGGACGAAGCGAGCGTCGGCGCGAGGTGTGGCGCAGGGTATCGGCATCGTGGGCGTCGTCGTCGGTGTCCGGACCCGCGACCTGTTTCCAGGAAACGTCGGCATCCTCGTCGCCCAGCGGCTCGAAGGGGTCGATGGGCTGAGGGGACGGCGCAGGTTTTGGCACTGGAGAAGCTTGCAGCAGATTCGTCCCGTTGGATCGTCCCGAGGAGGAAGAACTGGAGCGTGCTCGGGGTGGCGTTGCACTCAGCGGGGGTGGCACCGGGAGCGGAGCGGCGGGCACCGGTTGGAGCGCGGGCGCGGGAGTGGCAGCACGGGCAGAGGCCGGAGTGGGGGGGGAGGCAACCGGAGCTGCGGGCACCGGGAGGGGGCGCGAGGGCGGCACCGGCGTGGGTTTCGGGGGCGGCAGCGGTTGAGCCGCCGGCTTCCCCGAAGGTGGATTCTGGGGCTGCGCGGCGGGTTGGGCCGGCACGGGCTGAGGCGGTTGCGGTTGGGGAGTGGCCGGGCGCGACACGGTGGTGACGGCGACCTGCCAGTTCTTCCGTGCTCCTGACCCCGAGGCCGAGTTGCTCCCCGACGCAGGGACGGTGGCAGTCTCGCTCGCGGAACTGAGCACGGCGGTGCTCCCCATCGCCGCCAGGCTGAGTTGCGGCATCTCCGCTTCTGGGGGCGGAGGAATGGGGGTGGTTGTCCAGGGCTCCAGCGCTTCGGCCACCGCCAGGGGCGTGGGAAAGCGCTGGTCGGGATCCTTCGCCATCATCTTGTTCAGGATGGCGATGAGAGCTTCGGGGACATCACTGCGGAAGGTGGTGATCGGCTTGGGCTGGCGGGTCTGGTGCCAGATCAGTTTCTGGGCAACGGTGCCCTCGGCAAAGGGCGTGTGGCCGGTCAGACAATAGTAGAAGGTTCCCCCCAGGCTGTAGATATCCGCCCGGATATCCACCGCGTGACTGTCCAGCGCCTGTTCCGGGGCGAGGTAGTCGGCTGTGCCCAGGACATTCTCGTCGTACTTCTTGGTGAGAACGTCGTCCTCGTCGTTGAAGAAGCGTGCCAGCCCCATGTCCAGGACCTTCACGATCCCGTTGCGATCGACGAGGATATTGCCGGGCTTGATATCGCGATGGACGAGAGTGGCCGTCTCGTGGGCGTGCTGGAGGCCAAGGGCTGCCTGGCGGATATAGTGACAGGCCCGCAGGACTTCCATGGGGCCGGTCTTTTTCACCATGTCCTGGAGACTGGAGCCATCCACGTGCTCCATGACCAGGAAGTGAAAGTTGTCTGCGGTGTCGATGTCGTAGGCACGAACGATGTTCGGATGATCGAGCGCGGCCACGGCACGTGCTTCGCGATAGAACCGCTCCAGGGCGGCGGGGTCATCGGCCTTGTGGGTGGGGAGCACCTTGAGTGCCACGCGGCGCCGCATAAGGGTGTGTTCACAGAGATACACACTCCCCATGCCCCCCTGGCCCAACCGTTCGAGCACCTTGTACTTGCCGATGGTGAAGCGACGCCATTTGCCTTGCAGAAACTGCTCGGCCTGGAAGTGGGTCAGATAGCCATCGCGAACCAGCACCCCAGCCAGCTTGCTGGGTTCGACCGGAAGGGTGCCACTGGCTCGCAACCGTTCCAGATGCGCATCGAGTCGCTTGTCGTCCAGTACGCCGCTCTTGCGTACCAGATCGAGAAACTCAGCGTTAGTTGCGGGTGCCGGCATGGCCTACCTTTCGAGGGGTCAGGAATTCCCCGAACTCTTCACGCCGCGATGGCTGCGTACTGCAACTATAGGTTCCGTCCCGGGCTCACGGAGAAAATCTCTTCCACGATCGGGCCAACCGGCGGCGCGGTCACTCCTCTCAGAAGGACCTGTTCGCCCTCTTTATCATGAAGTGTGACAATCTGACCCTGGTATTGCAAGACAACACGAGGGATTTTTTCCTCAAATGCAGTGGCTAGCGGGGCGGAAGTGCGAGCCGCCATTGTCGAACCGTCTTGTCCCACCCACCCGAAAGCGCGCCTCGGCCATCCGGAAGAAAGACCACCGCGCCCAGGGGCTCGGTGTGTCCTTCAAATGTGTGCTCCACCTTGCCACTCTGGAGATCCCAGACGCGAATCGTTTTGTCCAGCGAACCCGTGATAATCTGGGTGCCATCAGGCGATAACGCCAGGCACTCGATCCGATCGGTATGGCCCTGGTAGCGATGGATCATTCGGGAAGCGGCCAGGTCCCACACGGCGAGGGTTTTATCAAAACTCCCCGTGACCACCTGCTTGCCATCCGGAGTCCAGGTCAGGCACTTGATGCTGGCATTGTGGCCATAGAAGGTGCGCATCTGGCGCCCCGTGGCGAGATCCCAGATGGCCAGTGAGTTATCGTCTCCGCCCGACGCCACCTGATTGCCATCGGGAGAGACAGCCACTGCCCAGACGCGCCCGTGATTGCAAAACCAGGTGCGGAGGTTTTTGCCTGTGGTGAGATCCCAGGCGCGAATACTCCCATCGGTCCCGCCCGAGATCCCAGTCTTGCCGTCCGGGGTGACCGCAACGCTCTGGACACGGTTGGTGTGCCCCTCGAACTTGCTCACTTCCTTGCCGGTGGCGACCTCCCACAGACGTAAGGTCTTGTCGCCGCTGCAGGAGAGAACCTGCTTGCCACTGGGAAGGAAGGCCAGGCCAGTGACCCCGGCGGTATGTCCCTTGAGCCGACGCAACTCCTTTCCCGTGGTCAGATCCCAGACCCGGATGTCAAAATCGCTACCGGCTTGCCAGGCACCATTCTGGAGCGCATCGCCTCCCCCGCTGACAGCCGTCTTGCCATCTGGGGCGACGGCAAGCGCCCAGACGATGTCCTTGTGGCTGTCCAGTTGGCGCACCAGGCCGATCGCCTTCTTTTCGATCCCGCGCGACACGGCGGCAGCGCGCAGACGCACATCGGGATCGGCGCTGGTCTGGTTGATCGCCTTGCGCAGGGCGGGAAGGGCCGGGACACCGATCGCAACGAGGCGGTCGATAGCCTTCTGCCGCGTGGCCAGATCCTCACTGGCAAGCTGAGTGATGAGCTTGTCGATCTCGTCGGACTCGGCGGCCAGGGCAGGGCGAGCCAGCGTGACGATGCATCCGAGAAGGAGTGCCCCCAGCAACCAGAGCGAACGGTTCGTCATGAGGATTCTCCACGGCTTCCAGACGGGAAGCAAGAAACCATTCCCGGGCGTTCGGCAAGTTGACAATACAGCTGGGCGAGGCGGGACTCGAACCCGCACCTCTCTCGAGACGAGATCCTAAGTCTCGCGCGTCTGCCAGTTCCGCCACTCGCCCGCTCACGTGCTATCCTTCAGATTACCGGAGTTCCGGCGCCCGTCAACCTTCTCCTTATGGTTCGGCGCGAACTCGGACTTCAGGAGGCGGCAAAATGCCGCTACCGACGCGGAGACGAACCTGGCCCACCCGGTGCCCGGGACAGCGGCGCTCGATTATCCTTCCGCCTCATCCTCGTCGTAGATCTCTATTGTTGGATATTCCTCGCCTTCTTCTGGGGTAAAAAGCCCCAGCCCTCCGCCATGTTGTTCCAGAAAGGCGAGCAGATCGTCCAGGGTGGCCAGTTCGAGGTGCCACTGATACTCCCCGGGCCAGAGTTTGGACTCCGGGCCGCGGACGGCGCCCTTGCACGGTGATTTCGCGGAAACCGCCCCTTCCGAGGCGCGCGTGACCAGGAACTTCATCACTCCATCCTCCGTGGTGGGCTCAAGTCGTCACCGCGAAGCCTGGCGTGCGAGTTCACTGGCGCGCCAGGCCTCCAGGTAGTGCTCCAGGGTCTGTTCGACGTGAGGGCCCGCTGTGCGGGCGGCTTTGCGGATCTCGGCGGTGCGCAGCGGAACTCCCTGTCCACGCAGAAGATCCAGCATCTGCCCGGCGATTGCCTCGTCATGGTTCGCCAGGGAAGGAAGCGCTTTTTTCCATGCGCCACCAGCTTGTTGAAGCAGACGCTGCGCAGTGACACGTGCCGGGGTTCGTTTACCATCGCCGTCGCCATCGATCCAGATCGCTCCGCTGGCTCCAAGAACGCGGCGGTGTACCTCTGGGGAAGTGGGCTGATACGGTTTTGCGATCGGCCAGGCCAGGGTACGGACTTCCGGGCCAGTCGCGATCGCCACCAGGTGGACATCATGGGCGAAACGCGGCAGGGTCCAGTCGCCGCTCCACTTGACCCCGGCCTTCTCCCCGTGCTCGATTGTCACGGAGCGGATCTTGACCCCGTTGGCGTACAGCGCGACCGTGTCCGCTGTGGTCCATCCAGGTCCAAGGACGCGCACGCGAACCTTGACCTCGTCCTGGCCGGGAACCAGTTCCCCGGGGCCATACCGCTCGTTCACTGTGATTTCCGCCAGCAAGCCCAGGCTCACCATCACCTGTCCTTGCTGAAACCGGCGGACTGCCTCGTCAACGTCAATCCTGTCTGGATGCTCATCCTTGCAGCGGATGTACGTGCGTCCTTGCCCGACAATGAAGCGGCTGACATCGTGAGAGTCACTCGAGCCGACAGGGGTGAGCAGGTGTCCCGCATTGAGAAGACCGAACCAGTCCTCAAACAGGCGCATGATCTCGGTTTGCTGGGCACCGGAGTTCAGCACCTCCATGGCATTCGCCTGCAACACCCATCCATCAAGGTTGGTGCCGGTTGCGGCCAGATGATGCTCGGGGCCAAAGGGGCGAAACCCCGCATGGAGATCGCGGGGATGATTGAGGATCACCACCCGGGGGTTGTTCTTGTCGATCGCGCCAAAGATCGTCTTCCAGTCTTTCCCTCGAAAATCAGGGGCGGGTTGATTGGGCAGGACCGGAAAGATGTTGAAGTGACCGACCGCTGTCGTCACTTCGTTGCCAACCACCGGAGTGAAGTAGCGGCGAACGTCTGCCCTTTCAGCCGCGCTCTCGTATGCAACCGCGCGGTTGTGTTCCGTGGCGATCGGCAGTTCGATCCCTTCGCCTGCCAGCGTCACCATGCGCTCGTCGATGTGACAATCTCCGTGCCCCGAATAGGTCAGGGTGTGAATGTGGGTATCGCAACTCACCCAGCCCTCGGTCGGCACTTCCCGTCGGAGAGTCAATGTCTGGCGCGAGGTTTCGCCGGCCTTGAGGGATACGCGAACGGTCGCCAGGTTGTACTCGAATCCTCTGCCGGCCTGGATGGTGTATTCTCCGGGAGGGAGACCGAACCGCGCCTTGCCATTGGCGGTGTAGATCACCCCGGGGCGCACGGCCAGGCCCTTGCCCGAGTGTGCTCCAACGGTCATCAACGCGCCCTGCGCATTGGTGATGGTCAGCCGACAGGGCACCCCAACGGGTTTGCTCTTGGCAACGGCCTCGACAACAGTGACTTCCACCTGCGCCTGGTTGAGCACGCGCTGGCGCGGGCGGTCCTCCAGACGAATCTCGCCCACGCGAATGTCATCGGGTTCCTTCCCGTTCTGAGTGATGGTAAGCCGATTTTCGCCAGCCTGCACCGATCCGGGAGGGAGGGGCAGATAGACGATCGTGTCGTTTTCATCGTTCAGGAGGCGGCCGATTTCCTTGTGGTTGAGCAACACCTTCCAGGTTTGTTTGACATCCTGTTGACGCCAACGGAGGGTCCATTCCCCGGCGTTGGCAGACGATTGGAAGGTGAGTGCCATCCCCGCTGCCTCGGACCGTGTCGGGAAATCGCTCCATTCACGCACATTGCCTACCCGGTAATGGTGCAAGCGGGCATCGAGCACCGTTTCGTGGGCCCTGGCGCATGGGGCTGTCATCAGCCATGTGAGAAGCAGCAGGCCGATCCGCCTGGCATTCATCACCGATCTCCTGCCACTCCGAGAGAGGGAGCCAAACAAGAGGCCCACGAGAGTGCTCCCGTGGGCCTGCGAGAGCCGATTACTTCAGTTCCTTGATCTTGATGTTGCGGAACTCGATCAGCGCACCCTCGGACTGGAAGCCGATCGGGCCTTCGGTGAGATCGCTTTGCCCCGAACTGACCGGGGTACCATTGATCTTCACGGCGATGGAGCCATCGGCCTTGCAGGTGATCTCGGTAGTGTTCCATTCGCCGACGGGTTTGGTCGCCTTGTCCTTGGCGGCCTTGTCGTATTTCGCCTCGCCGATCTTCTTGCAACCCAGGAAATAGAGGAAGCCATGATTGGCGTTGGCGCCCTGAGCTTCCACGCTCCTGGGCCAGATCTTGTGTTCCTGAATGTGGATCAACGCCCCACTATTCAAGGTACTCTTTTCCCCGTTCTGAGGCTTGACATACTTCCAGTCGTAGCGCAGGACATAGTTCTTGTGGCTCTTGTCGGTGTACAGGTAACCAGTCGGCTTGCCACTGCAAATGAGGATGCCTTCCTTGACCATCCAGGTCTTGGCGGGATCGGTGCCCTTGGGAAGGTGGAACTTCCATCCGCTCAGGTCCTTGCCATTGAACAGAGCGACAAAGCCGGCATCGTTCTTCTCGTCGGCGGCGCGAGCGGTGCCGAGGAGGGCCAACCCCGTCAGCAGGGTGGCGACTGGGAGGAGGCGTAGACTCATGGTGGACATCGCACAGAACTCCGTGGGAGAGTGATCGACCCGATTGCCCCCCTGGGAACCGGCGTCGAGAGGGCCATTCTACGGAGGCCCAGGGTCTGCTGCAATTATTCTCCGGGAAAGGGAGCGACCCCGTTGGCGTGATCCACGAAGCAGATACAAGGAGAATCCATGGATGCAGGAGAGATTGTCCCGGGCACCTATCGCCATTTCAAGGGGGGGATGTATGAGGTACTCGGAGTCGCGCGGCACAGCGAAACCGAGGAAGAACTGGTGGTCTATCGACCGCTATATGGCGAGCGAGGACTGTGGGTGCGCCCGCGCGCCCTGTTTCTGGACGAGGTCACGCGCGACGGGGTTCGTGTCCCGCGTTTCACGCTGGTAACCCCCGCGTCTTGACGCACGACGAGAGGGCGCGCCGGCGCCGGCGCTGCCCTCTGGCTCGATTCCGCCTGGGAACACTTACATGCGGGTCACGGACTTGATGAGCACGTCCTGGGTGGGCACATTTTGATGCCCGCTGGCGGTGCTGGTGGGGACCGCCTTGATCTTGTCCACGACATCCATTCCCTCGACGACCTTGCCAAAGACACAGTAGCCCACGCCATCCTGCGCCTGGGCTTTATCGAGGAAATTGTTGTCGACCACGTTGATGAAGAACTGGGCGGTGGCGCTGTCGGGCACGCTGGTGCGGGCCATGGCGATGGTGCCGCGTTTGTTCGACAGCCCGTTGCTCGACTCGTTCTTGATGGCTGCCTTGGTGCGTTTCTGCTTCATGCCCGGCTCGAAGCCGCCGCCCTGGATCATGAAGTTGGAGATCACCCGGTGAAAGACGGTGTTGTTGTAGAACCCCTCGTCCACATAACTGAGGAAGTTGGTCACGGTCGCCGGGGCTTTCTCCTGGTCGAGTTCGATGGTGAGATTGCCCTGCGAGGTTTCCATGAGCACGCGCGGGTTGGCCATGACAGTGTCTCCTTGATGCGAATGTCTGATTGGGGCGCGTGGTCCCGGAGGCATGGAGCGAAAAGACGTGCGCAACCAGGGAATGGCTCCCTGGCAGCGCACGTCCCCGTTCGTTCCCCGGACTTACTTGCGACGGACTGACTTGATGGTCACGTCCTGGATCGGGACATTCTGATGCCCGCCCTTGCTATCGGTCTTGACGGCGCGGATCTTATCGACCACATCCATCCCTTCGATGACCTTGCCAAAAACACAATAGCCGACGCCATCGCGGGCCTTGGCCTTGTCGAGGGGAGCATTGTCGACGACGTTGATGTAGAACTGCGCCGTGGCGCTGTCGGGATCGGAGGTCCGCGCCATGGCGATGGTTCCCCGCGTATTGGAGAGTCCATTGCCGGATTCGTTCTTGATGGGCTTGTCGGTTGCCTTCTGCTTCATCCCCGGCTCAAAGCCACCACCCTGGATCATGAAGTCCGAGATGACACGATGGAAAATGGTGCCGTCGTAGTGCTTCTTGTCGACGTAGTTGAGGAAGTTCTTCACGGTGACCGGCGCCTTATCCTCAAACAACTCGATGGTGATCGGGCCCATCGAGGTGTCCATGACCACCACGGGGTTGGCCGCCCGAGTCGCCCCCACGACAAACAACCCGGCCAGTAGCGCCAGAAGCATTCGTTTCATCAGCACTCTCCTTGTAAAACAGGGTGTCCTGCCTGCTTCACGGTCTTGCGATGCCACCGAGAAGCGGATCAGGTACAATTTGCTCATCCGCTTCGGAGGCCTGATCCAGTCACAATAGGGAAGCAGGATGGTGGCGTCACTGGAAATTTATCTGGACGTGGAAACCGATTGGCAGCGTCGCTTGACGGTGATCGGCTTTTACTCCCCCGTGACCGGCCTGGTGCAACTGGTGGGACCGCAGATCAACACTGCCAACCTGAGGGCAGCGCTTCCCGCGGAGGGGACTCTCTACACCTTCAATGGGCACAGTTTCGATCTGCCCTGTCTGGAGCAGCAACTGGGGGTCCGCCTGCGCCAGCAATTTCACTCCATCGATCTGCGCTGGTCCTGTCGGCGCCAGGGGCTCAAGGGCGGGCAGAAACGGATCGAACAGATGATTGGCTATCGGCGCATCCTCCCCGAGTTGAGTGGGTACGACGCCATGGTCCTGTGGGGGCGCTATCAACGAGGCGATGCGCGCGCCCTCTCAACCCTCCTGCAATACAACGGGGAAGATCTCACCGGGATGATGCGGATCAAGGCGCATCTCGATCGCCTGGCGAGTGCCACCTTGCCGGGGATGGTGTAGTCTCCTGCGGAGGTGGGCAACTCGGCATGAGCCTTTTCCAGAAGCACAGGGATCTCCAACGAGCCCCTCTGTTTAGATTGTAATTTGAGGATCTGCAATATCCCTTAATAATCTGAAACCACCTCCCCTGCCGCGCGCGTCGTGAGGGCAACCAGCGTGGCCAGGGTGGTGTTCTCGCTCAGAAAGCGCACCGATCCGTCGACAAAGGCAAAATTCGCGCCGCCGGTGTGAAAGCTGTAGTAGGCGTGGCCCCATTCGTTGGAGTTGTTGATCTTCAACGGTCCGGGAATGGGGCCAAAGGCGGTGTCCCACGCCTTGTTCTGTCCGATGGTGTAGGGGTTGTCGGTGGTGGCCCAGGCTCCACCCCGTGCGCGCACACGCGGGGAACCGACGTAATGGACCGGCGTCATCGTGCGACCGCGCCACACATCTTCCCGCCCCGCACATTCACCCAGCATGATGGTGCTGGAGGTTCCATCGCTCACCGCGCCGATGCTATTGCGCGTGTTGTTGCTGGCATACCAGCAGATGGCGCCGCGCAGGTCGGCCGTGGCGGGGATCTGTTCCGCTGCTCCCAGAAAGGCGTTCATCTCGAGATGAACACCTGCCGGGGTGAAGTAGTCGGTGCAGGCGCCGGTTTTGTTTGGCGGAGTGGTTTCGGGTTTGTCCTGCATGCGATCCGGGGTTGGTGTTGAGGGACACTGCAGAGTCCGGATCTGGGTGGCTGCGATCTCCCGGTTGGGTGATTTCCACCATTCGACATTGAAATTGTAGCTGGCGACCCGATTGCCTTCCTCGATGTAAGGCAGGATGTAGGGCGCCCAGTTGTGAAACTTGATCGGCGACGAGGGGTTGGTGTAGGCCAGCGGAAATTGCTCGTTGGCATCATGGTAGTTGTGGAACGCCAGTGCCAGCTGTTTCAGATGATTCTGGCATTTCAGACGCGAGGCGGCCTCACGGACCTTTTGCACCGCAGGGAGGAGCAGGCCGATGAGGACGGCGAGGATGGCAATCACCACCAGCAACTCGATCAGGGTGAACGCGCGTCTCAGGAGCATGGCAGCATCCTTGAAGAAAGCAGGAGAGTGGAGCGAAGCCCGAGTTCTCGCAAAGGGGATGCCAGAGGTGCGCTTTGTTTTAAGTTGTTTGCAGATAAATTGTTGTGTTGCTCTCCTTTGAGCCGGATGCATCCTCCAAGTGCGCACTTTCTCGCCACGGGTGCGCAGCCGCTGTTCGCTCCTAACGTGATCCGCGATACGGTTCACAATGCTCGACGATGGTGGTGAGTGCCTTCCAGGGACCGGCGGCCTGGATGTCGTGGGCCACCTGCTGAGCGCGCTGGGTGAAGGCTGGTTCGGTGAGGAGTCGGCGCACCGCCAACAGCACATCGGCGGTGGTGAAGTGATTGGTGAGCACGAGGGCCACCCCGAGGCGTTCCAGGCAGCGCGCGTTCAGAGCCTGTTCGAGGTGGCTGGGAAAAAGCAACTGCGGGCGACCCATGGCCAGGGCCGACTGCGCCAGTGCTGCACCGCCGTGATGGATCACCACGGAGGCTTCGCGCAGGACCACGCCCACCTCGGCAGGATTGGACAGTAACTCCAGCGCCGGGTGCTGGAGCGAGGCCACGCTGCTGGGACGGGCACCTCGAAGATAGGCTCGTCCCGGGAAGCCGCTGCCGGCGAGGATGGCCAGTACGGGTTGACTCGAAAGGATGTCATCGCTCAGATAGGCGAAGTAATTCGGTGCGCCCGCGAGCGGGGCGCACGGGGGCAGGGGTTGGAGGGGTCCCAGCGCTGGCTCCCGACGAACGTTCTGATAGGGATCGAGTTGGGGGAGCACCGTCAGAAAGCGTGCGGTGCCAGTGAGGATCTCCGGGAGCGACGTGGGAATGGGGCGGCCGCGCTTCTGCTGGACACCCTGGACCACGGTAAGAAGTTCGCTTTCTGCGACCTGTGGGGTCTGATTTGCCAGCAACGGAGGAAAAACGGGCTGGTGGACCGGAGGGACAAAGAAGCCATTGCCGATGACGAACAAAGGCGCCACTCCCAGCGCAGCAAGACAGAGCGCAGGACTGTGATCGGCGAGTATCACGTCGGGGCGCACCAGGGTCAGCAGGTGATCCCAGGCCCGCACCAGAGGAAAAAGGCGTTGCTCGTCGTCAAACCCACTTCGGGCCAGAATATCCGCGTAACTGGCGGCGAGAAACGGCGTGTCCTCCTCCGCGAGGGGCGCGGGGAGAAACGGTGCGGGGAGGATGGGATACGGGATGTGACGCAGCAACGGCCAGGGATCGACAAGGTTACGCAGAACCAGCACGGGGTTCCAGTTGGACCGGGCGAGCGCATGAGCCAACGGGATCAGGGGGTCAACGTGTCCCCACCCGCTTCCAAGCTCCCAACCGAGCAAGGCGGTAGCCATGGCAGACCTTCGCGAGATTACCAGGCCGTGGTGAACTCCTGAGCGAAATCTGCGTTTCCCCAGGAATGGAAGCGGGTATAATAGGGTAATTGACCGTGATCAGGTAGACTGTACCGTCAAGGACCCATTCCCCAGACATGCTGCTCCGGTGCAGACAGCCTCCTCGGCGAAACCGTACGGAAGCAAGGAGGCGGCCTCAACGCTCTGGTTCGGGACCCTTTCTCCCCCACCAGCGCTGAACCACCCGCCAGGCTCGAGAACACGGCCCTTGTCACGTTGGGCGGCGGTATTCGTGAATCGGTAGCGCGAACTGGAGTCCGGACATGCTTTCCACTGTTCTGAGCAATCGCAAACGATCCTCGCAGTCCTCGGTCACGCCTCGCCCCCGTCGTACCCTCCAGATGGAGCCGCTGGAAGACCGAACGCTGATGAGCGCCAGCCCCCTCGGCCCCGAATTCCTGGCGAACTTGCCCAATGCCATTCTCCCTGGTTACGGTGGTGATCCACCAGCGGCTGTCGCCGAGGATGCGTCGGGAAACTTTGTGGTGGTGTGGGCCAGCGCACAAAATCCCCAATCGAGCACCTACGACATTTTCGCGCAGCGATTTGATCCTCTCGGAAACTCCCTGGGCAGCCCCTTCCAGGTGAATGATGACACGGTCTTTGGCCAATTCGATAGGTTTCCGCATGTCGACGTTGCGATGAACGCCAGCGGGCAATTCGTGATCACCTATGACACAGACAACGATGGCAACTTTGACATCCTGGCGCGCATCTATGACGCCAGTGGCACGGCTCAAGGCGGACCCAAGCAAATCGATACCGAACCTCCAACGGATGGCGGATCTTTTAATCCTACCGGTTCAAATTCTCCTCAGGTGGCGATGAATAATGATGGCTCTTTTGCCGTCACTTTCACCAGTTTCTCTGGAGGAGTCGGCAGCGTCGGCACATTCCTGCAAACCTTCGACGCCAGCGGCAAGGAAACAGGGACCCACGTCTCCCTGTCTGATGCCCCCCTCACGACCTCATCCATTGCGACGGATGGCAACCACCACTACACCGTCACCTGGGGTGAGCAGAGGCTGATTCAGGGGGATATTCCCGTGACGATACAGGTCGTGGCTGCACAGCGGTTCCTGGATACCACCCCGCTCGACGCGTCTCCAATCACTGTGGCGACGCCAGATCAACTCCTTGATGCTCCGGGAGTGGGTGTCTCCCACGGTGACGGGACGATCGTGATCGCCTGGACCCAGTTGAGCGTCAGTACGCAGACGGTGATGGCGCAGCGCTACAATGCCGACGGGACCCCTCTGGGAAGCACCTTCCAGGTGAACACCAACGACGTGCCGGACACCGATACACTCACCTCCCCCAAGGTGATCGTGGGGAATGCAGGCGATTTCCAGATCGCCTGGGTCGAAGGGCAAAACACTCAATCGGTTCAGCTGCAGCAGTTCACCGCCGCCGGGGTGATGGATGGAACCCAGGCTACGGTGAATACGTTTACCTCCCACTTTCAGGCCGTCGATATCGCCGGCGATGGGGCGGGGAACTTTGTCGTTGCCTGGCCGGGGTTCGTGGCTGCTGGGGAGGGTGTTACACTCCTCGCGGCGGCACGCATCTATCGAATACCGACGATTCCGCAACAACCAGAAACACCCAGCATTCCCACGCCGCTGCCGTCGGGGATCCCCGATCAGGCGCTGGCGATCGCGCTGGCCCGGAGCTATGGCACGCTCGGGACCTTCACCTATTTCCCGGGTGCGGACATTCTCCCCTTTGTGTTGCCGCAAATCACTCCGCCACCCTCCAACATCATCACGCCGCTGTCGGCGGCCAAGAACGTGGGGGGAGACAATTCTGTCGGCGAGATCAGCGGGCGCGTCTTCGATGATCTCAATGGTAATGGCAAACAGGATTCGGGCGAACCAGGGATCGCCGGGGTGATGGTCTTCCTCGATCTGAACAACAACGGCCGGCACGATCCGGGTGAACCGATGTTCGTCACCGATGCCGAGGGCGATTATCTCTTCCCGCAACTGCCGCTGACCAGCTACAAGGTGGTTCAGGATCTGCGTGTGGTCTCGGAGCAAACATTCCCGAAGCGCAACGCTCCCTTCCAGGTCACCCTGACCAACTCCGTGCCGCGCGCCACGGAACTCTTCTTTGGAGCCAAGCCGCATTCGCAGCCGACGGGAACTCCCACGGGCGGAACCGAGATGGGGCCCCCCAAGCCGACCACCCCCGGGGGAGGGACGGATATCAAGAACCCGGGCAAACCCACTGGTCCGGGCGGCGGAACGAACAAGACCGCCGCCAGCTCAGGAAAGCCGACGGCACCCGCGCCGAGCGATCCGCCCAAACCGGAATAACGAACACCGCCCAGCGGAGAGCATGAAAGAGAAACAGCCGAGCGGAGAGCATTCCAATGAGTGCTCTTCGCTCGGCTGTTTTGAAGCGCAAAAAAAAGAACCGCCGGCAATCCCCTCACTGCCGGCGGTCCCCAAGGTCCTCTCCTTCTCCCCAAAGCAGAGGACACTGTAACCTAGGTCACACTTTCGAAGAAAGCAAATACCCACAAACAGTTTAGAGCCAATCTTTCCTTCATACTCTGGCGTGAATCACGCCCGGGTACAATGTCAGGACCGGCCTGAATCGGGTTCATTGCGGGAGCGCAAAAGTGAAGGCGACAGAGAACCGTCCGAGGAGAGGATTTCGCCTCGGCACGAACTCTGTCGCAAGGGGCTGAATCGACATCGGCGATTATTTTTTGGGCGGCGTTTTGCCTTCGTTCCGCAGCCGTTCGTAATAGCCCTTGGCGAGATCGCTATCGGCTCGCGGGAGCTTGTCGCGATCGATCACCTCGGCCGCCTGGTGACTGGCGGAATCGACGAGCACGGGGACGTTGGTGGGAGTCTGCGGGCCCTTGCGCCCCATCCCCGGAACCTGATCGACGCCCGTGACCTTGCCCGGAGTCATCTGACCCGGGATGCGTGTATCTTGACCCTTGGTGTCCGGCTCCTTGCCGACCGGGCGTTTGCCACTTGCCTGACCCTGTTGCCCCCCCATGGCCTGGCGCATCATCATCTGGGCCATCTGGAGCTGTTCCACTTTTTGCGCCAGATCAGCCCCCTCGCCATCCTTATCGAGTGACTTCATCAACTCGGCGGCTTCCTTCATGCATTTCCCCGCCTCAGCATCCTTTCCCTCGTCGAGCGCCTGCTGGGCCTCTTCAAGTTTGGCGGCCAGTTTCTGGAGCTGCTCCAGAGTTTCCTTGTCGATCTTCTGGCTGTTCTGCTCCAGCATCTCCAGTTCGCGTTGCAATTGCTCCGGGGTCAACCCGCCTTCTTTTTGCAGCTCTTCCAGGGCTTTGCGCTGAGACTCCGGATTCGACTCCTTCTGCAACCTGTCCTTCATTTCCTGGAGTTCGCGCGAGAGTTCCTTGCGCTGGGTATCGTTCAACCCGGTTTTCTCCAGTTCGCGGCTGAGCTTCTCCGCCTCTTCCTGGGCGCGCTTGAAATCGGCATCGTTCATGGCCTGATCGAGCTTGTCTGCCGGTCCGGGTTGCTTGTTCTCCTCGCCCTTCTTCTTTCGGGTGAGGCGATCCATCTGTTGCGCCTGCTCACGCAGCGCTTTCGAGCGATCGATCAGTCCCTGTTCGTGCTTGCGCAAGCGATCGGCGAGCGCCGTCATATCCTTGAGGACTTCGCGCGCCTCTTCCTTGTTGGTGGGCTTCTTCTCGGCGATCCGCTCCAGTTCGGCATCGATCTGTTCCAGTTCGCGGGGGATCGGCTTGTCCCCGGGTCTGGGTTGCTTCTTGAGTTGTTGCAACTGGCGGGCGATCTCCTCCGGTTTGGAGAGTTTTTGCTGAACCGCCGGTAATTCGGGTTGCTCCTCACTGACCACGGCTGGCGCCTCACAGAAGAGGGCCGCCAGGGTGAAGAGCACGGCTCCCACCGGCACCAGACTCGCCAGCGGCGAGAGCCGATACGGGTAGCCCGTGCCTGGATCGATCTTCGCCAAGCGCTCCTGGAGGTCGCGCAGCAGCGCGTGCCCCATGGGGGCGGCTGAATCCGGGGGAAGACTGAGCGCGGTCGTGAGCCGTTCCTCGAGGTGGTAGCGTTCATCGATGGACAGGGCGGTTGCTTCACGCGAAGGCAGGCGCCACCAGGCCAGCCCCGCCAGGCCCAACGCCCCGGCCCCGAGAGCAACCATCAGCCAGAGAAAACGTTGCTGGACCAGCTCGTTGTCCAGGTTGAGGGGTTCGCTCCGGAAGTGGAAGAAGGTCAGTCCGAGAACCGCCAGAACGCCAGCGAACAGCAGGGCTGTCCAGCACAGCATCAGATGGGCGGCCAGAGTTTTAACAAAGAGACGCCAGCGAACCCGGGCAATCAGCCGCTTGATCAGCGACGAGGTTTCTTCGGCCATGAGAGCGTCTCCGCCAACAGAGCGAGGGGAAAAGTCACCCTTAGTATACCGGAGAAAGGCGCGAAAAGACAACGTTCCCGCGATGCGCCGAGAAACCAGGGCAGAACGTTCTCAGCGACAGACCGCCACGGCGCCGTTGTTGCAGATGTACAACTTGAGGTTACTATTTGGATCGGTATACACCTCGATCCCATAGCGCTGCGTCTTGGCAGAGAACTCGGTTTCTCCCGGGATACGCACCCGACAGAGGCGTCCCGCGAGGAACTTGAGCGACTGGAAGGGATTGGGCTTGGAGATGCCCGCTCCCGGAAAGACCGCAATGTCGCCGGTTTCGCACACATAGATCAGCGCCCCGGTGTTCTCATCCTTGTACACCTCGACTCCGTATTTCCGGGTGCTGTCGGTGAAGTTCTCTTCCTCCGGGGGCCGTGCCTTGACCTCGAAGGCATACATCCAGGTGGGGTTCTTGATCGCCGTCGGTTTGCTCAGCCCGGTGGCGGGGAGGAGAGCGAGCGCCCCCTTGTCGGTCATGTAGATCAGATGGTTGGTGTTTTCATCCTTGTACACCTCCATCGCAATCTTCGGAGTGGTGTCGGTGGCGGTCTTTTCGCCAGCGCGGCGGACGCGCAACTCCAGACCGTGATACCACGTGGGGTTCAACGGCTTCTCAGGTTTGTTCAGCCCATTCCGCCGTATCACGGCCACATAACCCGGATCGCTGATGTACACCAGGTTGTCGGTATTGACGTCGTTGTAGACCTCGCAACCGAACTTCTTGATCTTGCCATCCTTGAACTTCGTTTCGCCCACCTCGCGGACCGTGAGTTCAAGGCCATGATTGTACAGCGGGATGCGAACCTTTTCACTCCGGCGCAGCGGGGTGCCCACTCCCAGCGACAGCGCACCTGGCCGGCTAACGTACATCAGGTGCGTGGTCACCGGATCCCAGAAGATCTCGACGCCGTGATTTGGAGTCGTATCATCGAAGGTTTGCTGACCCGCCTTGCGCGCCCGTAACGCCAGACCATAGGACCAGGTGAACTTGCTGATGGGCGGCGACTCGACCACCACGCGCAGCGGTTGTTCCGCAACCGTGTTTTCCGGCCCGCGCGCGATGATACGCACCAGTTCGCGGGTGCCAGGAGCGTCGCTCTCGGCGGTTAAACGCAGCTCGCCGCTCGTCTGCCCCTCGGTGATCGTGGTGGCGGTGACCTGGACTCCGGTGATGCTTCCGACCACCCCAACACGCACCGGACCGGTGCAGTTTCGGCGTTCGATCTCAACCCGTAAGGTTTGCGCGGCACCTGCTTTGAGGGTGAGATCCCGCTGTGCGCTCAGCAGCAACTCTGGGTGTCCGGGTTCGACGGGTTTGGTGGTTCCTGTGGTCTTGGTGGGTCCCGTGATTCCGCTCGGAGTGGTGCTGCCCGTGGCCCCGCTGGCGACCGCTGTCGGTTCCTCGTTGTGCAGCACCAGCATCACGGTCCAGATGGTCCCAATCAGGATCACCAGGCACGCTCCCACAATTCCGAACACCATCGGCCAGCGCCGGGGTGAGGGGATCTCCAGCAAGGGGGGAGGCGGGGTGGGGAGATGGGTCGGCGTGGTCGTGTTGTGGGCCAGCGTGGGATCGTGGGGCTGGGCAGCGGTGCCGGGCCCTGGCAGCGTCACCCCATGCGAATCCGCGGGCGGCGTTTGCTGCACAAGGCAATTTTGGAGCATGCGGGCGAAGGCGCTCATGCTGGGCGGACGATGGGCGGGATCCTTCGCCAGTGCCTGCACACAGAGGGCATCCAGACGCGGATCGAGACCCGGGCGCAACAGCGCGGGCGACGGCGGAGCTGCATAGAGGATGCGGGCGTACAATTCCGGCAACGTCGGCGCATCGAACGGTAAGTGTCCGGTCAGAAGCTGATACAGAAAGGCTCCCAGAGCATAGACGTCTGTCCACGGACCGATGGCATCGGGATTGCCGGTCACCTGTTCGGGTGCCATGTAGGCGGGGGTCCCCAGCACCTGGCTCTCGCCCGTGAGGCGTTCACTCGCCGTTTCAAAGGTGCGCGCCAGGCCGAAATCCATCAGCACCGGGATGCCGTTGGGGCGCAGAATCACGTTGCTCGGCTTCAAGTCCCGATGAATGATCTTCTGATCATGCAGCTGCTGCAAACCGAGCGCGAGCTGCATCACCACCTGCAGCGCCGACGTCACCGGCCACAGGCGCCCTGGCCCGACATAGTGCGAGAGGGGGGTGCCCTCGATGTAGGCCATCGTCAGAAAATGAGTCTGGTTGTAGCAATCGACATCGTAAACCGGGCACAGGTTGGGGTGCTGAATCTGGGCCGCCATGCGTGCTTCGCGGTAGAAGCGTTCCAGCACAGCGGGATTTTCATTGCTCTCGAAGTTCGGCACCTTCAGAGCGACCTGCCGACGCAACCGGGTATCCTCGGCCAGGTAGACCGTCCCCATCCCCCCCTCGCCGAGTTGGCGGAGGATGCGATAGCGGCCGAACTGAGGGGGCAAGGTCGCGCGCATGGTCCCGGCTCTCAAGGGTCCGCTCGGTCGAAGCAAGTCTCCACGGCTAGTATATCCCAGAGAGGAACAAGGGCTGAAGGAGAATCCGTTCTCGGAAATGGTTTGGGGCACCGGGAGAGCGCAGAAGATCCCTCCGCGCTGGGCGGGGTGCATCGGAGGAGCGGATTCGGGAAGTCCTAACGCACAAAACTGGCGATCTTTTCAAGGAACGCAGCGTTGCTCTCCGCTTCGCCCAGTTTCTTGACGAGCATCTCCATCGCCGGGATCGGGTTCAGTTTGACCAACCCGCGTCGCAGCAGGGTGACACGCTGCAGAACCTCGGGCGCCAGCAATCGTTCTTCCTTGCGCGTTCCCGACTGGCTGATATCCAGGGCCGGGTAGACCCGCCGATCCGCCAGGCGCCGATCCAGAACCAGCTCCATGTTGCCGGTGCCCTTGAACTCCTGGAAAATCACATCGTCCATCCGAGACCCGGTTTCGATCAGGGCAGTTCCCATCACCGTCACCGAGCCGCCTTCCTCGAAGACGCGCGCACTGCCAAACAGCCGCTTCGGCACCTCCAGAGCGCGAACATCGATACCTCCGCTCATGGTGCGCCCGCTGGAGTTCACGTTTTTGTTGTAGGCGCGCGCCAGACGTGTCAGGCTATCGAGCAACACAAAGACCTGCTTGCCCTGTTCGGCCAGACGTTTGGCGCGTTCCAGGACCAGTTCCGCGGTGCGCACATGATTCACCGAATCCTGATCCGAACTGCTCGCAATCACCTCGCCGCGTCCCGGGTTGGCGATCGTGCGGCGAATATCGGTGACTTCCTCGGGGCGCTCGTCGATGAGCAGGATCATCAGATGCATTTCGGGGTGGTTGGTTGATACCGCCATGGCAATGTGTTGCAGCAGAACGGTTTTGCCCGTTCGCGGCGGGGCGACGATCAGGCCGCGCTGGCCCTTGCCGATGGGCGTGAGCATATCCATGACCCGCGTGGTCAGGGGCTGAGTGCCAGTTTCCAGGCGGATCGGCTCGTGGGGGTCAATGGGAGTAAGGGCATCGAACGAACGGGGGCGGTATTCTTCAGCTGGTTTGCCCTCAATGAGGGTCACCCGGGTGAGGCGTGGGCCACGGCGTGGTTCGCCGTTGTCGGTGGGGCCGGCCAGCGCAAGTCCTTCGCGCAGTTGCAACCGCTGGATCAGAGGCGCCGGGACAAAGGGGTCGCCCGCTTGCGGAGAGTAATTGCGCGTGGGGTTGCGCAGGAAGCCATAGCCCTTGGCGTGTAATTCGAGAACGCCCTGCGCCATCGCGTCTTGGCTCATGATCATTACTACTGCCTGGGTGGAAGCAGCGCAGACGGGCGCACTGCGAGAGGCGCAGCGTCTTTGACTGCAGAAAACCGGGTGTGTCTACACTTTGCGGAAGGAGGTGGTGGCCTCGAAGGTGCCATCAGGAAGGGGCGTCAGCTGATAATCACCAAAGAGATTCGGGGCCTCCTTCATCAGGATCCGGAGTACCTGGACGGCCAGCTCGCGGATTTCGACCTCGGCATGGCGACTGGCACGCATTTCAATGAAATGGCGCAGCGCACGTGCGTTGGCGGTCACAAAAATCTTCGTCTCGGTGGCATTGGGGAGCACACTGCGGGCGGCCTGGCGGGCCATCTTGCGGCGCAGCGTTCGGTCTGGCTCATCCTTGAATTTATTCGCCAATCCATCCACCAGCTTTACATAAGCTTGATGTGCCTGCGCCACCGCGTCAAGCCAGATCGCGTGTAATTCTGGATCTTCGCCGATGCAGGCCGGCTCCACATACTCGGCGACCGATTCATCCACATAACGCTGACTCAGCTGCGAGTAGCCCATACCAGCGCGATGACGAACCAGTTCATGGGTCAACGAGCGGCTCACGCCAACGAAGATAAAATTCCACACCGCATGTTCGAGCACCGAGCCATGGCCCACTTCCTTGATGTGCTCGAGATACACCTGATTGCCACCGGGCCGCGGCCGTGCGTAACTCATGTAACACAGGCGGCCTGCCACCTCGGTCAATTCCTCTCCCGCCACCTCGGTATCGGTTTGCCAGGCCACCCCGTGATCGGCCAGGAAGCGATCGAGTTCGGTGTCCTCGATCGTCTGGCGACCCAGCAGATAAACCGTCGGCTGACGAATAATCCGAATGTCCCTGGCGGGGTTAAGGTCAGCCATGGAGTCCATTCCTCAGTATGAGGGTAGTTCGATGCTCAGCGCGGGCGAGTCCAGAGGAGGCGAGTGGGGGAATCCTTTCTCGCGACGAGACCGATACGCTTATCTTAACCTTCAGGCTATCCCTGTCAACCACGACCCCGCGCAGACCGCAAATCCGACTCCACTGGCTTCCACCCCGAGACTATCACGCCAGCGATCCGCACCGTTCTTCCACGGCGCGCAGCAGGCTGCCGGAGCGGATCAGCCGTTCAACCGCCTCCAGATCGCGATGCAGCGTACGATCGCGCCCCAGCGGACGCACGACCGTACGGACTTCCTGGTAGGCTGCCGCCACCCCCTTGCCAGGGCGCATCCCCTGGTGAAACTCCAGCCCCTGGCAGCCGCACAGGAATTCGCAGGCCAGCACGCGTGTCAGATTGACGACCACTCGGCGACATTTGCGAGCGGCATTGGGGGCCATGGAAACATGATCCTCGCGGTTGGCCGACGTCGGGATCGAATCGACACTTGCGGGGAACGAGGCCGCTCGGTTCTCTGCCACCAGCGCCGCCGCCAGCACCTGCACCAGCATCATCCCCGAGTTTAACCCCGGATGCGGAGTGAGAAAGCCAGGCAAACCACTCAAATCCGGATTGACCAGATTTTCCACCCGGCGCTCGGTGATGCTGCTCAGGTCGGTCAAGGCGGCTGTTAGCAGATCCGCTCCCAGGGCGATCGGTTGGGCATGAAAATTCCCCCCCGAAATGATCTCCTGGGTGTCGGCGAAGATCAGCGGATTATCGGTCGCCGCATTCATCTCGCGTTCGACCACGGCGGTCACATGATCGAGCGCATCGCGGACCGTCCCATGAACCTGGGGCATGCAGCGCATGCTGTAGGCGTCCTGCACCTTGCTGCAGTGAGCATGGGAAACCATGATGGCGCTGTCGACCAGCAGCCGCCGGAGATTCTCGGCGCAGGCTTGCTGCCCCGGGTGCGGACGGATGGCTTGCAGACGCGCATCGAAAGGTTTCTGCGAGCTTTTGGTCGCCTCGATGGTCACTGCCCCGGCAATGTCGGCAATGCGGACCAGTTCCCGCGCTCGGACCAGGCACTCGGTGAGGATCGCTGTGCAGATCTGGGTGCCGTTGATCAGCGAAAGTCCTTCCTTGGCCTGCAATCGATGGGGAGAGAGATGGACCCGTTTGAGTGCGGCGCGGCCGCTCATGGGGCGCAGACGGGTTCCTTGCTCCTTGCTGCGCGTGACAAAGGCATGTCCTTCGCCCATCACCACCAGGGCCAGGTGCGCCAGAGGGGCCAGGTCGCCGCTCGCCCCCACGCTCCCCTGTTCGGGGATCGCCGGCACCACCCCCCGATTGTACATCTCCAGCAAGGTATCCAGAAGCGCCGGAGTGACTCCGCTATGTCCCTTGGCCAACGCCTGAATGCGCAGGGCCAGCGCCAGCCGACTCTCGCCGATACTTAGCAGCGCACCCATCCCGACGGCATGGCTGCGCAGCAGGTTATCCTGCAAGGCGAGGATCTCGTGGGGTTCGATGCGCTGGTTGGAGAGTTTGCCAAAGCCGGTGTTCACGCCATAGATCGTCTCTCCACTGGCGAGCAATGTTTCCAGGCATTGCCGCGCGGCCTGCACCTTCTGGCGCGCCTCCTTCGCCAGCGTGAGCCGTTCGATGCGCCCGCGCAGGATGCCCTCGGCGTGGGCGAGCGTCAGGTTGTCTCCGCTCAATTCCAGTTCGGTCGCTGGGTGGAGAGAGCGACTCATCGTTGACCCTACAAAATAAACCGGCTGAGATCTTCCTTCTGCAAAATCGCACTCAGACGTCCGCGCACATAGGCCCCATCAATCTGCACGGTTTTCTCCGAAAGATCCGGTGCCTCGTAGCAAACATCCTCCACCACGCGTTCTAGGATGGTGTGCAGGCGACGCGCGCCGATATTTTGCGTGGTTCGGTTCACCTCGAAGGCAATGTCCGCGAGCGCCTCGATGCCATCGGGAGTGAAGGACAGCGTGACGCCCTCGGTCGCCAGCAACTCGGCATACTGGCGCGTGAGAGAGTGCCTCGGTTCGGTCAGGATGCGTAGAAAATCGTCTCGGTTCAGATCGATCAGCTCGACCCGGATGGGGAACCGTCCCTGCAGTTCGGGCATCAGGTCCGAGGGCTTGGAAACGTGAAACGCTCCCGCGGCGATGAAGAGAATGTGGTCGGTGCGCACGGGCCCGTAGCGCGTGTTGACCGTTGTCCCCTCGACCACCGGAAGGAGATCGCGCTGAACGCCCTGGCGCGACACATCGGGGCCGTGGGTCGAGGCGGGGCCACAGATCTTATCCAGTTCGTCAAGAAAGATAATCCCCTGGTTTTCTGCTAACTCGACGGCCTTTTCGGTGACCACCTGCCGATCGATGAGTGCCTCGGTTTCCTGTTCCTGCAAGACGCGACGGGCTTCGCGGATCGGGATTTGCCGTTGCTGCGACTGGCGCGGCATGATGCGTTCGAACATGCTTTGCAGATCGACGTCCATCTGCTCCATCCCCATGTTGGAGAAGATCTGCACCGGAACGGCCTTCTGCTCGATGTTCAATTCGACGTTGCGCTCTTCCAGTTCGCCTGCTTCCAAGCGGGCGCGCATCTTTTCGCGGGTGCGCACGTGGCGCTCGGTTTCCTCGTCGCTGTCGGTCTCCCAGGCGGACGGCGCGGGGACCAGGAGATCGAGGAGCCGCTCCATGACTTTTTCGCGGGCCTGGGTTTCGACGAGTTTGCGTTGCTCGGCACGCACCAGGCCAATCGCCACCTCGGTGAGATCGCGAATCATGCTTTCCACATCGCGACCGTGGTAGCCAACCTCGGTGTACTTGGTGGCCTCGATCTTCAGGAAGGGCGCTCCGACCAGCTGAGCCAGGCGCCGGGCGATCTCGGTTTTGCCCACGCCCGTGGGACCAATCATGATGATGTTTTTGGGGGTCACGTCCTTGCGCAGATCCGGGGGGAGCTGCTGCCGGCGCCAGCGATTGCGAATGGCAACTGCCACCGCCCGCTTGGCGGCATCCTGGCCGACAATGTACCGATCCAGTTCCTGCACAATCTGCCTTGGCGTCAGATCAGCCACATTTAACCTCCGCAAGGAGCGGCTCGTGGTCCAGGGACGCGAAGAAGGGCAACACAGCCCTCGCAAGGCCATGTCGGCCGGTCCTGGCACCCCGCCCTCCTCAAAGTTCTTCCACAATGATGTTGCGATTCGTGTAGATACACAGGTCGCCGGCGATTTCCAGGGCCGTTCGCGCGATCTCGGCGGCGGTCAACGTTGAATGCGCCACCAGGGCACGCGCGGCCGCCAGGGCATAGGCGCCTCCGGAGCCGATCGCCGCCACCCCCTCGGTCGGCTGGATCACATCGCCGGTCCCGCTGATGAGCAGCAGACTGTCGCGATCGACAGCGACCAGCATCGCTTCCAGGCGACGCAGCATCCGATCCATGCGCCAGTCCTTGGCCAACTCGGTGGCGGCTCGTGGGACATTTCCCTGAAAATCCTTTAATTTGGCCTCGAAGCGTTCAAGGAGGGCAAAAGCATCGGCCGAGGCGCCCGCGAATCCGGTCAGGACCTTGCCGCCGTGGAGGCGCCGGATCTTGTTGGCATCGCCCTTCATGACCACATTGCCCAGCGTGACCTGCCCATCTCCCGCCAGGGCCACGCTTCCCTTGTGTCGTACGGCCAGGATGGTAGTTGCTCGCCAGCGTTGTTGCATGATACTCTCACATTACGCGACTCCTGGTGCTGCCCTCTCTCTGACAGGACAGCAGGAGTGCGAGTTCTCGGATGTCGCACCGGCGCGGGTTCCCTTATAATCATAATCATCATAGAGAGGCTGACTCGATCGCAGAGGGGTTCGTTCATTTCCCACATGGTGCGCTCATGCGATTTGTCTGGATCCAACTCGCCTTTGTGCTCGGGTGCGCTGCCGGAGCCGTCTCGCTGGCCCGCGGCTCTGATGTGGTCGACGAGGCCGATCTGTTCCAGGCGCAGGCACGTTCCCTGGCCGACGAGCGCCTTGCGGAGATCAAGCGCGAACATCACAAGGAAGTGCTGATCGAGACCTTTCCGGCGCTTTCGCGGGTTCGGAGCGCGGGGCACAACCTCGGCGATGGCGGAGAATTGAAGCGCCTCTTTGCCCAGTGGAGTGCCGATCGCTGTCGCGCCCGTCATCTCGATGGCGTCCATATTCTCATCTGCAAGGATCCCAGGTACGTTTATGTGGGGGTCTGGCCTCCGGAGAACGATCCGCTCTTTCCCGAGGAAGATCGTGAGCATCTGCGTGAGCGGTTGGGCTATCGCCTGGGGTGGGAGTCCTCGATCCGTGGGTCGGTGAAGGTCACCCTCACCGGGTTGGCGCGCAAGATGCGTCGCACTTCCACTCCCTGGACGCGCAGCGACGAGGGGCTTTTCGATGCCATCGCCTACGTTGATCGCCGCCTGGAGGTCCATCGCCCAATCGACTGGCGCCCCTGGTGGGCAGGGCTGACGTGGATGGGCGGATTTCTCGTGATCTGGCTTGCCCTGGGCGTGACGCGGGGGAAATTGCGCCGGCGTGACACCGCCCAGTCTCTCTACACCTACGACCATTACAACGTTCAGGCCGCCACGCCAGGGGCGGTTCTTGGCGGAGATCTTGGCGCGGCGGTGGGGCAGGGGTTATTTCATCCGCATCAGGATGGCGCCACCTCCTCCTACCCCACGCTGACCGACACGGCGCGACCAACGTTTCCTTCCCATCCATCTTCTCCCTCGCTTCCGTTGGGGTGATTTATGAAACGATTGATGCTGCTGGCCTGTGTGCTTGTTGGGGTGACGGTTGCTTCTCTCCGTGCAGACATTCGCCCGCCGACAGGGCGCAAATCACCCGAGGGGAGCAGCGACCTGCCTGCACTGCACGACAGCGCCCCCGGTATAACCGCGCGGTTGATTACCGGGGGACTGGGTGTGGCGGCTGCCATTGCTCTGGGGGTTCTGGGAGTCCGGGCGGCCCGTGCTTCGCGTCGCGAAGCTGTACAACAATGAGTGGATAAAAACTGTCGGAATTGTCCTTGATATGCCCCGCTGCCGTTAGCGCGCTACCAGGCGAGTTCGGCGCTCGGCAGCACGCACCAAGGCGACGGCTCCTGAGTTGAACGCCAGGGAATCCGCCTCCACGCCATCGGAGAAGATGACCCCACCCTCGGGCATCAGGGATTCCAGGGTGAGTTCCTCGCCCTCGTCGATCAGCCCCGATGTGAGGGACACTCCCGACCAACGGCTCTTGAACGGTTCACGCACCACAAAGACGAGTCGTCGATCCGCCCAGTTCATGTGCAGACGCGGCAGAGTCGGCGCCTTCTGGCCCAGCAGCAGGTGTGAAACCGCGTCGGCCATGTTCTGCGCCGAACTAATCCACCCCGTCGACCCGGCGCCAGTGGACACCAGGACGCCACTGGAGGATTGGCGCTCGCTTTCGCCGTGCCACTGCAAGGTGTAGCGCGAGGACAGATGCGTTCGTTGCCCAAGGTAAAAATCGTTGAAGGCGAGCAACTCCTGGCCGTCGTTGAGCTGCACCTGCGCCATCGTGATCTCGTGAAACTGAGCCTTGTCCTGCAAGACCTTCTCAACTCCCGCCCGCGCCTGTGCCGGCAAGTAAGGCAGCAGCACCCCATCGATACGGCTCGCATCCGGGTTGACAGCGACAATTGGCTGTCCCTGCAGATACTTGGCGGTATTGACCACCAGGCCATCGCGCCCGATCGTCACAATCAGATCCTGCGGAGTAAAGAGATAATTGGGGAGAAAGCCGCGTTCAATCACGTGGATCTTGGGCAGCAGCCCTTCAAGCTGGCGCCGCAGGGTGGTCACCGTGGTGCTGTAGACCTGATGTTCGTCGTCGTAGTCAGCGAAATTCAGCCCCATGTGCTCGATGTAGAACTTGGCCTGGGCGCGGGTATTGAAGCGCTCAATCAGTTCTTCCAGCCGCGTTTTCAGGGTGACGAGCACAAGTTTGTCATACATGGCCGTGCTCCTTTCTTGGGGAGCGAATCGCAGAGCGCCGCCGTCGCAAGAAGGGGAAACCCTCTGCGCCGCCAGCGCTCCTGGTGAATCGCCTTATTCGTCGCCATTCCGTTGCAACAGCGAATCGAGGAGATCCGGGGAGATGTTCAGGTTGCCGACCTTGGTCGCATTGGCAGCAATCTCCTGGAAGGCCATCGCCACCATCAGCCGAGGATCCACGTTACGGGCCGCCAGCACCTGCAACGCCCGCGAATCGAGGGTCGTGAGCGGTTTGATCGCTGCCTCCACGGCATAGGCCTGGGCGTCGGCGCGGGTCTTGCTGTTCTCCGCCTCGCTTTGCACCAGTTGCCGGCGTTGTTCTTCCAGGGCGATCTGACCGGCGAGCCGCGTTTCTTCGATCTCGCGTTGTTTGGTCTGAACCGCCACCTCGGTATTGAGTTCGTTCTCGCGAATCACCCGTTCCTGCATCACCGCATTGTTGCGCCGGGCATAGATGGCGTCGTCCGCCTCACGCAGGAGCCGTTCGCGTGCCTCCGCTTCCAGTGCCTTGGCGGTGTCAGGCACTGGCTTGATGGCAAGGATGGAAAAGCCAAGCACCTCGACGCCGAGCGCCTGCAAGGAGGGCGACTCACGCAAGAGCTGAAAGACCCGTTGCGAGATGGCGTCGGCCTCGACCAGATTGGTTCGCAAGGACCGGCCCTGCACCTCGGCGCGGATGGCCGTCTGGGCGGTGAACGAGATGCGTTGTGCCAGCTTCTCCGGGTCGTCGCTGGCATATTCGCCGGTGGGCTTCAGGCTGTAGTCCAGAAGCATGGCCAGCCGTTTGGGATCGACCACGCGAAACGTAAGGTGCCCCTGGATGGTGACGGCCTGAAAGTCGGCGGTGGTTTCGTTAAAGATGAATGGCACATCGGTACTCCCGACCGGGATGGTCACCAGCGTGGTTTGGGGGGCGAAGTAGAAGAACGACAACCCGGTGCCTTCGCGTCGAAGGGTTCCGCCCCGGAATTGCATCACATACGTGGTCGGCGGCACCTTGAGATACTTGATTCCCAGCATGGCGTCCTCCCGTCGTGAAACCTGAGGGATTGAGTTTGTGTCTTATCTACATGAATAGTACGCTTGACAAAGTGTCAAGTCAACAATATGATCGCCCAGGAATCGAGGTGCGCAGCTCCAGGCGAGGAGAGTGGGATGGTGAAGAAGCAGAAATATGTGTACGAGTGGCCGCGTCCCGGAGTGACGGTGGACATCGCACTGTTCACGGTGGCGGGTACCTTGCAGCATCTGCGCTTGCAGGTACTGCTGATCGAACGAGACGAGGAGCCCTGGCGCGGAATGTGGGCTCTCCCCGGCGGCTTTGTCCGCGAAAACGAGGATCTGGAGGGAGCGGCTCGCCGAGAGCTACAGGAAGAGACGGGGATCCAGGGAGCATGGCTGGAGCAGGTGACCGCCGTGGGCACCCCTGGGCGTGATACGCGCGGGCACATCATCACGGTGGTCTACATGGGGCTGACGGCGGGGGATCGCCATCACCTGGCACCGCGCGGCGATGCCCGGGCCGCACGCTGGTTTGAGGTCTCGGCGCTCCCCAAACTCGCTTTTGATCACGCCCTGTTGCTCGACCATGCCGTGACTCACCTGCGTCGCCGTCTCGATGAGGCGCCCATCTGTTTCGAGTTGTTACCCGAGCGTTTCACTCTGAGCGAATTGCAGGCGTTGACCGAGGCCATCCTGGGGCGCCCGCTGGATCGCCGCAACTTTCGCCGCAAGGTGGCGCACCTGGGGTTTATCAGCGAGGCAGAGGGCACGCGCCGTGAAGGCCGCCATCGTCCAGCACAGCTGTATCGCTTTGTGCCGCAAGCGTTCATGGAGCATGCCGAGCGACAGAAGGCGGTTCCGTTCTGAACGCGGTCACTTGTAGGCCTCGAACTCCTTGCCCAGCACCGCGGCGGCGATCTTCAACTTGAGGATCTCATCGGTCCCCTCGTAGATCCGACAGACGCGCACATCCATGAGATGGCGGCCAACACGATAGAGCGTGGACCAGCCGCGCCCTCCATAGACCTGCACGGCGCGATCGGCGGCATCCCAGGCGGCGTTGGCGGCGTAGAACTTGGCCTGGGCCGCGAGCAATTCGGCCTTCGCGCGCAGCTCGGCGTTGGTCGGCTCGGCATTGCTGGCATCCTTGGACGCGGCGGCTTGCAACACCAGCGCTTCGCTCGCCAGCCGATCCATCTCGATGTGGGCGATGTGCTCCTGCACCAGTTGATGCTTCCCGATGAACTTGCCATGTTGCTGACGTTCCTGCGTTGCGTAGCGCACGCATTCGGCCAGGCAATCCTCGATCACCCCGAGACAGCCGGCGGCCACACTCAAACGCCCACTCACCAGGGTGCCCATGGCAATGCGAAAGCCGGTCCCCTCTTCTCCCAGCATGTTGGTCGCGGGAACCACGCATTCATCGAGCTCGAACATGGCGGTGTTCGAGGTCGGCATCCCCATCTTGGCGGTCAGGTTCTCGGCGAGGAACCCCGGGTGAGCGCCCCGGGCACTGGGGGCATCGGTATCGACGATAAAGGCGCTGATTCTTCGGTTCGCACCAGTGGCATTTTTCGGATAGCCAAAGGCGATCACGGCATGCGCGATACCGCCATTGGAGATCAGGTACTTCGTCCCACTCAGGACGTAATGATCCCCGCGCTTCTCGTAGGTGGTCTGCATCTCCAGGGGATTGCTCCCTGCTTCTGGCTCGGTGAGACCAAAGGCGAGGATCTTTTCGCCTCGGCACGCCGCGGGGAGATACCGGCGTTTCTGCTCCTCGTTGCCCCAGGTGAGAATGGGGTATTCGCCAATGGAGGTGTGCCCGGAGAAGAAGGTGCGCACGCCGGTGCCTTCGCGCCCGATGCGTGCCAGGGCGCGGACGTAGGTCGTGGCACTCGCGCCGCGTCCGCCATATTCCTTCGGGACCGGCATGCCCAGGATGTTGTGTTTGAGCGCCAGCGGGAGCACCTGGTCATTGAACGTGTGCTCGACGTAGCAGAGTTCCTCGATGGGGCGGATCTCCTGGCAGAAAGCCTCGACATCGGCCAGCAACTGCTGCTCTTCAGACCGGATCATGAGCCATGCCTCCTGCGAAGCGACGAGAGGGGTCTGTATTCAGTGTAGACACGTTGCGCAGACAGGTACAGAGCGGCTGATCAGGGGCGCACGAACAGATTGTGTCTGCTCGAAGGTGCGCGCGTCTGGTAGAATGCGCCCTTGAGGGGGATCACGGCGACAACCCACCACGGAGGCTGGCCTATCGTGCGCATCATGGTTCTGGGGAATGCGCAGCGTGAGGGGGTTCGTGAGGAAGCCGAACGCTTGCTCCCCTTTCTGCGCGAGCACTGCGAGTTGGTGGTCTACGACCTGTTGCAGGCCGAGGACATCAGTTGCATCACCGCCGATGTTGCCCTGGTGCTGGGAGGAGATGGCGCCATCTTGCGCGCCGCGCGCCAGATGGGCTACCGCCAAACCCCGGTGCTCGGGATCAATCTGGGGAAACTCGGTTTCCTCGCCGATCTGACTCCCGAGGAGGTGCGGTTGGTTTTCCCGTCGGTGCTGCGCGGTGAGTATCGGATCACTCATCATCTGATGTTCGAGTGCATTGTCGAGGTGGAAGCACATGCGGGAGAGGTCGTTCCTCCGCCACAGACCTTTCTCGGCCTGAATGAAGTGGCCCTTCAGGTGGGACCGCCGTTTCACATGATGGAACTCGATCTGATCATCGACGACGAACCCGTGTCGAGTTACGCCGGCGATGGGTTGATCATCAGCACGCCGGTGGGATCGACTGCGCACAACCTCTCCGCGGGGGGACCGATTCTGGGGCAGGATCTGTCGGCGTTTGTGATCACGCCCATTTGCCCCCATACGCTGACCAACCGTCCAGTGGTCGAGAGTGCCGAGAAGGTGTACACCATCGCCATCCGGCGCGCGGCGGAGGGAACCTCGCTGGTGATCGACGGCCAGGAGATCATTCCGTTGTCGGCCCGCCACAGAATCACTATCCGCAAGGCCCCGGTGCGTTTCGGGTTAGTGAAAGTGGCGGGGCGCAGTTTCTTTCAGATTCTGCGTGAGAAGTTGCACTGGGGAACGCAGCCGAACTATCGGCGCGAAACGATCCAGGACCCGCGAACCACCCTGACGCCCCGAACGTAGTAGTTTCTCAGATACCTCCGCGCGACGAATGCGAGCCTGCTGCGCCTCGCTCGTCCTCGGATCCGGTCACCTTCGAGAGCCGCCATGCTGTCCGCGTTTCTTGTCAGCCTGCTGCTGATTCTCATCCAGATCGTTGCGCTTCTCCCCTGGGCGGGACCTGCGCTGCTGGAATTCGCTCGGGCGACTCGACGAGACCCCAAACAGCGCGGCCTGCTCTCGACCTATGTGGCGGGGGTGGTTTTCGGCATCCTGGTGGGCGCTGGGATGCTCACTGCCATGTTCACCCAGGTGCGTGATCCGGCCTATCTGCGCTCGTTCGGGGGGATGTACGCGGCCGTGTTGCAGGCGCAGTTGATCGCCGACGGCTTTGTGATCGTGCTGGCGCTGCTTCAACTGGTCTGGCCCAAGGGAGGAGCGGTCACGCGGGCCGCCTTTCGCGAAGGGCACCGCCAGCCAATGTTCTGGCTCTTTGTGCTGGGCGCCTTTGCTCTGCTGACCATGTCGCCCTTTATCCCCTACTTCACCTTTGGCGAAGACCACATCATGGTGAAGGAACTGGGGTTTGACACCCTCATGTTGGCGGCGGTCGCGTTTGGCAGTATTACCGCCAGCATGTCGATCAGCGAGGAAATCGAGGGACGCACGGCAGTCACCCTGATGAGCAAGCCGATTTCTCGGCGGCAGTTCCTCCTCGGCAAGTATTTCGGGATCTATCTGACGTGCCTGGTATTGATGTTCGGCCTCGGCTGGTACTTCAACGCGGTGCTCATCCACAAGCGCTGGTTCGATCAGCTCGACTTCCCGGCTCCCCCCCAGTGGGCGATGCAGATGGTGGGCAATGCTGCGGTCTCGAATGAGATTCGCGACTTTCTGGTTGGCACCCTCTACTGGGCCTATTACGCCCTGGATCTCCTTCCCGATCAGGTGAAGTCGGCGTGTGAAGTAATGGTCCTGGTATCCATTGCCGTGACCCTGGCGACGCGCCTGCCCATGGTGGTCAACCTGGTCACCTGCCTGGTTCTCTTCTTCCTCGCCAACCTGATGCCGGTGCTGGTGCTCACAACCCGGCCCACCCCAGGGGCCCCCGTGGGCCCCGTTCAGCAGCTCCTTGGCTTCGTCGCCAGCGTGTTCGATGCGCTCTTGCCCAGTCTTGAACTCTTCGCCGTGCAACCGACCCTGGTGGGCGATGAGGCGCTTCCGGTCGATGCCTACCTCAAACTGGTCGGCTCGGTGGGAGTGTACGGCATCTTCTTCACCACCATTGTGCTCCTGGTTGGACTCGTTCTCTTCGAGGATCGCGACCTGGCCTGATCAGGGTTGGTCCCCAGGTTGCCCGGATCGCCTATCCCTCCACCCCGGAGGGCTCCGTTGACTGTCCATATCTCCGCGCCAAAGCTGGAACGAACGATTCCAGCGTGTTTAACGGTTTTGCGGGTTAATTGAGAGACGCCAACTGTCCGATAGAGGACAGGAGAGAGCGGACGAGGTGCGCCCACTGGTCCGTCGCTGCCATGATCTTCTGTGCAGAGGATTGTCTCGTCGAGGTCTCGATCTCTGAGCATGCGAGGTGTGGGAATGTTCCACCCAAGGCAGAGCATCCGAGAAGCCCTTGCTGGCCTTCTGCTCGGCGCGGGGTTCTTTACGGTGGGAGTTTGCCCCGGGCAGCAACCACACTCCGCTGCAACGGCACCCGTTCTCGCCGAGCGCATGCCCGAGCCTCCCCCGCCGGCCCTTTCGGGGAGCACCACCAGTCAGCCCCAGGTGGTTTTTCGGATGTCCTTGCAGGAGGCGCTACGGCTGGCGGTCCTGGTTAATCTCGATATTGCCCAGGCCCAGCAGGTGGTGAAGCAGGCTCAGGCAAATCGCGAGCGTGCGCTTGCGCTCTGGCTGCCCAACATCGGCAACGGGGCGACCTATGTCGATCACGAAGGGCGTATTCAGAATACCAACGGCAACGTGCTTAATGTGAACCGCAATTCACTCTTTGTCGGCACCATTCCGACGGTGTCCTTTAGCCTCAGCGATGCGCTCTTCACCCCGCGCGTTTCGGAACAGATTCTGGCCGCCAGCCGCGCCGGGCAACAGCGCGTCACCAACGAGACCCTGCTCGCCGTCGCCGAATCGTATTTCGCCGTGGTGCGGGGCTTTCGGCGGGTCGCGCGGGTAGAGGAAACGCTGGAAGACCTGACCTCCGACCAGGTCTCGGCCAAGCGTGGCGATTCCAAGGGGCTGTTGCCGATCATCACCACCTTTGTCAAGGAAGGCGATGCTCCGCCGCAGGAACAGGCACGTGTGGAGGTGGAAGTCGTTCGACGCCGCGATGAAGGAGTCAGTGCGGTTCAGGAACTGCGCGTGGCGATGGCCGAGCTTTCGCGTCTGTTGCGTCTTGATCCGCAGATTTTGATCTGGCCGACGGAGGATTACACCCAACCGCTTCCCATCCCGGGAGATCCCTGGTTCCACGCCTCGCTGGAGGAACTGGTTGTCTTCGCGATCAACAGTCGTCCCGATCTGGCGGAGAATCAGGCGCAGGTGCAGGCCACGCTGGAGCGGCTCCGCGCGGCTCGCTGGCGTCCCTTGCTTCCGAATGTGATTGTCAACTATAATGCTGGGGGATTTGGTGGAAGTCCTGTGATTATCGGGCGACGTGGCAACACGGATATCCTCGGGAGAGATGGCCGCATCGATAACTGGGGCGGGCGCACCGACTTTGAGGTGGGCCTCTACTGGCGTTTGCAGAACATGGGGTTTGGCAACGATGCCGAACGACGCGAACAACGGGCCATCCATGATCAGGCTACCCTGCGCGCCGTGCAGACCCGAGAACGGGTGGTCGCGCAGGTGGTCCAGGCGGTGGAACTCCTGGAACGCAGCAAGGAGCGCATGAAGGTCCTCGGCTCCGGGTTGTTCGACAGCGAAGGGCGACGGGCGGGTCCCGTGTATCGGGGCTTACGGCTCAACTTTCTGCGGATGCGGTTGGGCCAATCGCGTCCCCTGGAAACCCTCGATTCCATCCGCGGCCTGAGCGATATCCTGGAATCGTATGCGATCGCGCTGACCGAATACGATCGGAGTCGGTTTCGTCTGTTGATCGCACTGGGGATGCCTGCGGGAGGGATTGTGAATCCGCAATGTATGCCACTCCCCGTGCCGCGCACGGAGGGGGCTCCGCCACAGACAACGCCGGCAGAAATCCCTGTGATGCCTCGCGCGGTCCAAACTCCGGATTACCCCGAGGCACCGATGGGGTTTAAAACAGAGTGAGTGGTCCACGGTTGTGGGGTCTCCCCATCCTCTCTCACGGGACGCCCACAACTGGGGTTGTTTGTCCCCTCGGCGGCAAGGCTGCTACGCCGCTACATAATCATCCTTGTATGCCGACTGCCTGAATCGGTAGTTCTGGTGGGGCGGAAAAACTCCGCCCAGGGGGATCTTTCATGTGGCTGGTGAATCTGGCGCTCCGCCGTCCCTACACGATCTGGGTTGCGGTGCTTCTTGTCTTTGTCCTGGGGTGGTTGAGCTACACCCGAACCCCGACGGACATTCTCCCCAATCTCAACGTCCCGGTGGTGGTGGTCTTCGCCTCCTATCGAGGGATGCCCGCTCCCGATATGGAACAGTCGGTGACCGCCATCCTGGAACGGGCCCTGACCAAGTGCGATCAGCTCGAACACATCGAATCGCGCTCCCTCCTGGGGATTGGCATCGTCAAGGTCTACTTTCGTCCCCAGGTCAATCCCGATCTTGCGGCAAGTCAGGTGATCTCCATCGTCAACAGCGAGATGCAAAACATGCCTCCAGGCATGCTGCCACCCACCATCATGAAATATGATGCGACCGCTGTTCCGGTTGGAAACCTGGTGGTCTCCAGCGCCAGTCGCGATGACAAGTACCTTCTCGATGTCGCCGACCATCAACTCCGCGAGGAACTGGCCGGCATCGAGGGGTTGGCGTCGGCGCCGGTCTTTGGCGGGGTGTTTCGCCAGATTCAGATCTATGTGCATCCCCGGTCCCTGGAAGCGATCAAGATGTCGCCCCTGGATGTAGCGCGCAAGGTGAACAACCAGAGCCAGGTGATTCCCACGGGGGAGATTCGCATTGGCAAACAGAGCTACTATGTCAGCTCGAATGCCATGGTTGCCACGCCCAAGGACTTTGAGAAGATTCCCCTTCACTCCGATGGCCGCAAGGTGATCTACCTGGGTGATGTCGCCGAGGTGGTCGACGGCCAACGCTGGCGAACCAACATTGTCCATGCCGATGGCCGTCGCGCGGTCTACATGCCGTTACTGCGTCAGGCTGGCGCCAGTGCCGTGCAGGTGGTGGATAACGTCAAGGAGTTCCTCCCCGAACTGAAAAAACGAGGCGTTTTGCCCGAGGATGTCGAGGTCTCGGTGACGTTTGATCAGGCCCAGTATGTGCGCGACGCGCTGGATAACCTGACTCACGAGGGGATCCTCGGCGCGGTTCTGGCGGCGCTGGTGGTGCTCCTCTTCCTGGGAACCTTGCGGGGCAGCCTGATTGTCGCCCTGTCGATTCCGCTGTCCATTCTCTTCGCGTTCATCGGCCTGTATTTCACCGGGCAAACGTTGAACATCATGACACTGGGCGGACTGGCGCTTGTGCTTGGTCGAGTGGTGGACGACACCATCGTCGATGTGGAAAATACCACCCGCCATCTGGGGATGGGGAAATCGCCGATCGCCGCCGTTCTGGCCAGTGCGGCAGAGATCGCCGTGCCGGTTCTGATGGCAACAGTCACCACCGTCGTGGTGTTCTTCCCATTGACCGTCATGTCTGGGGTGGGGAAATATCTCTTCACTCCCCTGGCGGTCAGCGCCGGACTGGCGATGTTCGCCTCGTACATTGTTTCGCGAACCGTTTCCCCGCTGTGCTGCTCCCGGTTTCTGCGGCCCCATCACGAGCGCGATCACTTTCCGCGCTGGGCGTTTGTCCTTTCCGTGGTGGTGGCGTTGGTGGGGTTGGCTGGCTGGCTCATTGGGAAGTATCTGCCGTTGCCTCTGGATGATCTCCCCGAGTGGGGCCGCAAAGCGATCCTCGGCATTTTCATGGCGCTCAAGGTATCCGGGCTGATCGGCGGTCTGATGGTTGTGGCGGCGTTCACGTTCTGGCTCTCGCCGTGGTTCGATCGCGTCTTTGACAGGTTCACCGTCTGGTATCTGAAACTCCTGGAACTCTGCCTGCGCCGGCGCGTGGTGGTCGTGGGATTGCTGTTGCTGTGCATCATTCCGGCGACCCTCGCGTATCTCGACACGGGTAAGGAACTCTTCCCGGAGGTCGATTCCAGCGAATTCACCGTGCACGTGCGCGCGACAGGCGGACCTCGTGTCGAGGAAACCGAGCGTCAGGTCGAGGAGATCGAGAAGATGCTCACGACCAATGCGGCGGTCAATTGCGACCGCCTGATGTACGAGGTGGCCTTATCGTACTCGGCTCGCGATATCCCCTATCTGGAAGCGCTCAAGGTGGCGAACCATGGCGAAGGGAGTCAGGTGATCCAGCAAATCCTTGATGCAATCAGTGTTGGGGATGGCAGTGACGCGGCTTACGAAACCCAGCGCCAGAAGATCAATGAGATTACCCGAGCCAATCGGGGGAAGACCTTTTTGATCCCTCCAGTGATTCCGCTGGAAGATCAGGACATGGTGCTGTCGAACGTGGGGCTCTCCTCGCGGTGGTCCGCGATCTACACGGCGAACAACGGTCCGCACGCGGCCTTTGTTCGGGTTCAACTGCGCAGCGGCTTTGCCGGGCGGACCACGCCCACGTTGACCTATGTGCAGCGCTTGCGGCGCAAGTTGTTCTATCGCTGGCCCAGTGACGACTTCTTCTTTGAAACGGGCGGGATGATTCGTCGCATTCTGAACGCCGGCGCGGTGGCTCCCGTCGAGGTGCAGATCTATGGCCGCGACAACGAAGCTCGGCGCCAGACCGCCAAGATCCTGAGTCAGGAGATCCAGAAACTCTCCAGCGTGCAGGACACATACCTGCCCCAGGGGATGGATTTGCCCCAGCTGCGCGTGATGGTCGATCGCACTCGCGCGGCTCGCCCCAATCTCACCGAGAGCGACATTGTCCGCAATGTGATCACCGCGCTGATGTCGAGCGCCCAGCTCGCTCCCAATCTGTGGATCGATCCTCAGACGGGCAATCCGTATGTCATCGGCGTGCAGTATCCGGAGTACATGGTGGAGGACATTCAGACGCTGGAGAAGATCCCCATTACCAGCGGACCGGCCACGGGCAAATCAGACCCAGTACTGCGCCTGGAGGATGTGGCGACAATTGAACGGGGGCAGGGACCGGTGGAGGTGTTTCACTACGAGGTCAATCGCGTCAGCCAGCTGTTTGTCAATGTCGCCGGCGACGATCTGTCGCAGGTGGCGAAGGATGTGGATCACGTCGTGGAGCGGTTGCCCTTCCTCTATGCCGTCCGCATGCTCCCCGAAAGCAAACGCGCCTTGCGTGACGACGTCACGTTTCTTTCGGTGCTGAAAAAATATGTGAAGAAAGGCGAGGCGGCTGAGCGGGATCGCCTGAAAACCGAGTATGGAGTTGACCCCGCCTCCCTCAAAATCCCCAAGGGCGTGCGCGTCGAGGTGCGAGGGGAAGCTCGGATCATGACCGACTCTTTTGGCGAAATGACGAAGAGTCTGCTCCTGGCTGTGCTGCTGGTCTACCTGATCCTGGCGGCCCAGTTCCAGTCGTGGGTTGATCCGCTGATCATGATCGTTTCCGCGCCTCTGGGGCTGATCGGCGTGACGGCGATGCTCTGGCTCACCGGCTCCACGGTGAATACGCAATCGCTAATGGGCGTCCTGATGATGGTGGGAATTTCGGTCTCCAACTCGGTGCTCCTCGTTCAGTTTGCCAACGATAAACGAGCTGAGGGAGTGGATACCTACAGCGCCATCGCCGGAGCGGCTCGGGTCCGACTGCGGCCGATTATCATGACCTCCGTGGCGGCGATCTTTGGTTTGCTCCCGATGGCGATTCATCTGCGGCCGGGCGATGAAATGAACCTCCCCCTGGCCCGAGCCGTGATTGGCGGGTTGATCAGTTCGACCTTGCTCACCCTGTTTGTGGTGCCGGTTCTTTACATTCTGTTGAAACCAAAGGGAGGGGCGGCCGTTGCTCCTGCCGAGCCGACCGTGCCAACCCCGGCCACCACGTAACGGGCGGAAGTGTTCAAAAACAGCGGCGGAACCGTGCCCCGACGAGAAATCACAGGGAGAGTGTTATGCCCTTCTTCAAGCCCAGCGTGCCTGCAAGTCTTCGAGTGCTCTTGCCGGGAATGGTGGTTGTATTCGCTCTTGGCTGTGGCCATGGAAATGCCCCTTCCGGACGCGTGGTGGGAGATCGCTTGCCCCGCGTTGAGGTCAGTTCCCCACAGCGCACCACCATTCTGCGCAAGATCGAGCTGGCGGCCACGGTCGAACCGCTCCAGCGTGTGGAGTTGAACGCGCGCGTTCCGGGCACGGTCGCTCATCTCCCGCCCGAGATGGATATCGGCAAACGGGTCAAGAAGGGAGAGATCCTGTGCCACCTGGCTGTTCCGGATTTGCAGGCAGAAAAACGCCAGAAAGAGGCCATGCTGCAACAGGTTCGCAAACAGGTGGTACAGTCGGAGCAGGCACGACTGGTCGCCCATCAGGAGGTGGAAGAGGCGCGCCAGCAGGAGAAGAAGTTTATCGCCGATCATGAGTTTCAGCAGAAACGCTATGAGCGCGTGATGGGGTTGGTGAAGATGGGTGCTCAGGACAAGCAGGTGGGGGAGGAAGCGCAACGGCAACTGGAGGCGGCCGCGGCTGCCCGCAGTGCCGCTGCGGCAACGGTCGCCACCCGCCAGGTGAAGGCCCAGGCATCCGACGCCGATCTGGAAGTGGCCAAACGCAAGGTGGAGGTGGCAGACGCCGAGGTCCAAAAACTCACCGAACTCATCACTTTTGCGACCATCAAGGCGCCCTTCGATGGCGTGATCACCCGGCGCTGGGTGGATGCGGGCGCCACGATCAAGGACGCCGGCGCGCCCCTGTTCACCGTGATGCAACTGGAACGTGTGCGCGTCCTCATTGATATCCCGCAACGGGAGGTGCCGCTGGTCAACACGGCCGAGGATCGTTCGGAACCGGCCGATACGGTCATTTTGCATTTCCCCGCCCTGTCCGAGGTGGTGCCCAATGGCGAATTCAAGGGAGCGATCACACGCCTGAGCAAGGCGCTCGATCCGGTTACACGCACCATGCGGGGCGAGGTTGAAATCGACAACTCACGCCTTCATCTGCGCCCTGGAATGTACGGTCGCGCTGAGGTCTTGCTCGATGAACGCTCCAACGCCCTGACCATTCCGGCCACGGCGATGGTCAAGGGAGCGAAGGGGAAACCTGCGGTCTACGTGGTCACCGATCCCAGGGGGATGCCGCCACGGGGTAAGCTCAAGTTGGTGGAGTTGGAACTGGGGCTGGACGACGGTCGCAAGGTCGAGGTGCGCAAGGGACTGCAGGGCGATGAACTGATTGTCAACCGAGGCAACGGAGTGCTCCGCGAAGGCGACGAGGTGATCGCGCTAAGTCCCGTGGAAGAGTGAGCCGTGGTCCGCTTGCGCCTCCGTTCGCTTCGTGTCAGCATCATTCCTGGGGCTCACGCGAAGCGAACGGAGGTCAGCTACGGGACTGCATCCGGCTGTCCCCTACTTCTTGACTTTCTTCCCCCACACCTTGATCTCATCCCAGTCGCCGGTGTCGTCGAACGACCCGATTCCAACACGGCCCCAGGTGAAGGTCCTGTCTGTCGCGGTCATTACCGGATTTTTCATATCGTCAAAGTAAACCTTGATGCTGCCCGCGTTCACGGTCCGCTCGATGCGCACCTGGTGCCAGGCATCGTCCCAGTTGGTGCCTGGGGTGGTTTTGGTGGAGATCCTGGTGCGGTCTTTTCCATTGACGATGAAAATCTGATTGGCGTGCTCGTCGGTTTTCTTCCCCAGGTGAACGTAGTAGAAGTGGGCAGGATCTTGATAGCCGAAGAATAGGCACATATCGCGATGGTTATAGTCCTTGATTGTGCTGCGACACCTGGCATCGAAGATAAAATCGCTCACCTGCACCTCCTTCACCAGGGCCATGTGAAACGGACTGCGGTGGGGCGGTTTGTAGGCGCTCGCCTTGTTGAACTGACTGTACACTTTTCCCTTTGGGGTCTCGACAATCTTCCAGCCACGAGGATCGCTCGGCTCCCAGTGCGTGGCTCCCTTCTCGAAATCGTCGGCGAACACGAGCGGATCACGGGGCGAATCAGCGGCCAGAGTGATTGCCGACAGGGGAAGTAGCACGATCAGTGTGCGCAGCATCGAGGGCTCCTCTACCAGGGAACGGGTGATGTCGTGTCTGTCGTTCTGGACTACGCCGCGAGCAAGGCATTGTCCAGCCCAGCCTGCAGGGAGGGTAAATCCCCTGCCTTTTCGGGCGCACCTGGCCTGAACCTCTGGCCCCGGGCGACTTTTTGCTTGCCTCGATCTGAACGCTGTTCTCCAATAAATCGTACTGTTTGATGGCCTTGTCATCTTTTGTGGCGCACCAGAGGAAGAGAGTACGATGTTGCCGCGATGGTTCTGGACAGCGAGTCTGTTATGTCTGGCGTTGGCAACCTGTGCCCGCGCCCAGGAGAAGGGGAGCAGCGGTTCCAAGTCGCCGCCGCCAAAGGAGTCCGCCCTCAAACCGATGGAACTCACGCTGGAAAAGATCTTTCCCAAACGCGGGCTCTTCGGTCCGACCGCTCGGGCGATGAGCTTTTCGTACGATGGGAAGTATGCTGCCTATCTCTATCAAACGCAGAAGGAACGCACCCAGGGGGCGGATCTCTGGATTCTTGAGGTCGCCACGGGCAAGGTGACGCAGGCCACCAGCATGGCCCGCATGGCCCGGTATCAGGCGTCGGCACGGAAGGCTCTTGAGGCAGCTCAGAACCGGGAGCGGGAGAAAGGGAAGGAGCAAAAGGGCGAGCAGAAGCAGGAGAAAACCCCCTCGCCACGCTACAGCGGCCTCTCGTCGTTTACCTGGTCGCCAACCGCTCACGAGCTCCTTTTTCTCTCTGAAGGCGACATCTATCGGTTGAAAGTCGGCGAGGAAGCACCCACCCGCCTGACGAAAACCCGCAGCCCGGAGAGCAACGTCGAGTATCTCCCGGATGGCCGCGGTTATACCTATCAGCGCGACAATGCATTGTTGCGGGCGGTTTTTGGCAGCGATCTGACCGAACAACTCGATCCGACCCTCCCCGCCGACGAGACGTTGGGTAGTTATCGCATCAGTCCCGATGGCAAGCGGATGGTGTTCACCTCGCGCAAGGGGAAGGGGCCGTTTACTGGCGAACGGAAGGTGAATATTGCCAGCTATCGCGATCGCTTCATGAAGGTGCAGGAGGTGGCGCGCCAGGTGTCCGACGATCCGCTCCCTTCCACGGAGATGACCGTCTACCTGCACGAGTTTGGCGAACCGATGATCGAGAACGGTCCGCTCATGCCGATTTTCCGTTACAAGTACAGCGGACCGCGCGATGTGCTCTCCCTCCCCGAGTGGTCGCCCGACTCTCGCAAGGTGGTGTTCTCCATCTATCAGCAAACGACGGGACAGATCCAGGTGTTGACTGCCCAGGCGGCGCCCGAACCCAAGCCAGGCGCTAAACGCGAGACGGTCAAGCCAGCCCAGGTTGTCTATCGCTTTCTCCACACCGGGGGGCCGAACACTCCGCCGATGACGCACCCGCGCTTTCTGGCGGACAATTGCCGTGTTGTGCTGCTGACCGAGGTGAGCGGCTTCCGCCATCTGCACATCCTCGATCCGCTTGATGAATCGCTCGAACAGGTGACGCGGGGCCGTTTCGAGGTCTACCCCATCGCGCTCTCCAAGGATCGCCAGCACTATTATGTGACCGCCACCAGGGAGGATCCGAGTTGTCTCGATGTCTATCGGGTGTCGCTGGCCGAGGCGAAATTGGAGCGCGTCACCACCGAAAAAGGCTGCTACGAGCAGGTGGCCGTCAGTCCCGACGGGAGCCGATTCCTCGCGATTTACAGCCGCTTTGGCAGTCCCCAGGAACTGGTTCAGGTCGAGGTGGGGAAGGGGCCCCAGAAGGAACTGACCAGTTCGCACTCACTCACCACCCGGCAGCTCACCACCGTGCGCCCAGAGTTCTTCACCTACAAGAATCGCCATGGTCATGACATTCATGGCTTTCTCTTCAAGCCGAATGACTGGACCAGAAGCGACAAACGCCCGTTGCTGATCTATGTCTATGGCGGTCCGCTCGGCACGCGCAAACAGGTCGTGGAGGGATCGTATCAGGCCGATAGCTATTTCTTCGCACGCTACATGGCGGAGCGACATGGCTATGTCACCGT
>JAKOSN010000077.1 GCA_029777335.1 Planctomycetota bacterium | reverse complement strand
GGAAGATATCCTGAATCCGTGAGGTGGACGGCTCCGCGCCCTCATCACGCTGCCACCCTGCCAGGATTTGCCAACCCGATCGCGAGTTGATTATGAAGTATCCGACGCTCCCCCTCCTGTGGTTGCTGGGCTGGGTGGGGATCGTGAGTGCAGGCCAGGTTGTCCTTGCTCAGGGACCGCCCCGGCTTCCGCTGGCGACTCAACGTGCGGTCAACTTTCAGAAGGACATTCAGCCGATTCTCACCCGCGCCTGTCTCCCCTGCCACGGGCCCGAGAAGCAGCGGGGGGGCCTGCGCCTCGACAGTCGGGAAAACGCCCTGAAAGGGGGCAACACCGGCATTGTCCTCAAACCCGGAGACGCGGCCCACAGTCGGTTGTTTCTGATCGTCGCTGGGGCAGATCAGGAGATGGTGATGCCGCCCAAGGGGAAACAGCCGCTCACTCCGGCGGAGTTAAGTCTGGTACGAGCCTGGATCGATCAGGGGCTCAGATGGTCGGGGCCCGCCACCATTCCTGCCACGACCGCATCCAAACACTGGGCGTTCCAGCCGATCCGGAAACCAGAGGTTCCCGCCGTTGCCAATCGCAAATGGGTGCGCAACCCTGTCGATGCGTTTATCCTGGCGCGGCTGGAGAAGGAGAAACTCTCCCCGTCGCCCGAGGCGGATCGCATCACCCTGCTGCGCCGCCTGTCCCTCGATTTGATCGGTCTTCCGCCCACCCCCCAGGAGATCGAGGCTTTTCTGGGCGATGCTTCTCCCGAGGCCTACGAGAAGCTCGTCGAGCGGTTGCTGAGCTCTCCCCACTATGCGGAGAAATGGGCGCGGCACTGGCTGGACCTCGCCCGGTATGCCGACAGCGACGGCTACGAGAAAGATACCGGTCGACCGCACGCCTGGCGCTGGCGCAACTGGGTGATCGACGCCTTTCATCGCGATCTCCCTTACGACCAGTTTGTGCTCGAGCAACTGGCCGGCGATCTCTTCCCCGGGGCTACCACTGAACAGAAGGTCGCCACGGGGTTTCATCGCAACACCTTGACCAACAAGGAAGGGGGCGTTGATCGAGAGCAGTTCCGGGTGGAAGCGGTCGTCGATCGGGTCAACACCACCACGCGCGCGTTTCTGGGACTGACGTTTAATTGCAGTCAGTGCCACGATCACAAGTACGATCCCTTCAGCCAGCGCGAATATTACGAGTTCTTCGCCTTCTTCAACAGCGATGTGGAACTGGACATTCTCGCTCCCTTGCCGGGCGGAGAGAAAGACCTTCAGAAAAAGAAGGCGGAGTACGAAAAGAAACTGGCCGAGTTGCAGAAAGCGCTGGCGGACTATCGGGCCAACGAACTCCCGCTGGCCCAGGAAAAGTGGGAGGCCAGCCTCACCCCCGAGCAGCGTAAAGCACTCCCGGCGATGGTGGCCCAGGTGCTGAAAGTCGAACCGAGCAAACGCACTCCGGCGATGCGCAAGGTAGTGACGGATTACCATGCGAAGATCGATGTTCGTCTGGCGGAACTGGCCAAGAACATCACCACCTATCAAAAGACGGGTTTGCGGCAGGTGATGGCGCAGACGCTTGCCCTGGGAAAACCACGCAAGACCAACCTGATGATTCGCGGCGACTTTCTGCGCCCCGGCGTCGCTGTTCAACCCGGCGTTCCCGCTGTCCTCAACCCCTTGCCCGCTGATCGCGTGGGGAAGGCCACTCGGCTGGACCTGGCACGCTGGGTTGTGGATCCCGCCAATCCGCTGACCCGCCGGGTGATCGTGAACTGGGTCTGGCACAAGTATTTTGGTCGTGGCCTGGTGCCCACGCTGGAGGATTTCGGGACCCAGGGCGAAAAACCGTCGCATCCCGAACTGCTCGATTACCTTGCCTGTGAGTTAAGCGAGCGCAAATGGAGTTTGAAAGAATTTCATCGCCTCCTTGTGACCTCGGCGACCTATCGCCAATCGTCGAATCAGCGCCCCGAGTTGCTGCAGAGGGATCCGCTCAATGTTGTTCTGGCCCGCCAGACTCGGATGCGGTTGGATGCGGAGTTGATTCGCGATGCCGCCTTGACCGCGAGTGGTCTCCTGACACGGACGGTGGGGGGGCCCAGTGTGCGTCCGCCGCAACCTTCAGGGATCTCCGAACTTACCTATGCGGGCACGCTCAAGTGGGTCGAGAGCAGCGGCTCGGACCGCTATCGTCGCGGACTGTACATCTGGTTTCAGCGCACCAGCCCCTTCCCGATGCTGATGACCTTCGATGCGCCGGACTCCAACCTCTGCTGTGTGCGTCGCGAAAAGTCGAACACTCCTCTGCAAGCGTTGACCTTGCTCAACGACGCCGTCTTCGTGGAGTGTGCGCAGGCCCTGGGTAAACGGATTCTCGTCGAGAAAAAGGGGAGCGTTGCCGAGCGCCTGCGCTATGGATTTCAGCTGTGTTTGACCCGTGAACCAACTGCGCAGGAACTGGCGCGACTGAGCAGGCTTCACGAGGAACTTCAGAGTTTGGCGAGGGCCGACGAGAAGGAAGCAACGCGTTTGGTGGGGAGTCTCAAGGTGGAAGGCGCGACGATTCCGGAGACGGCGGCCTGGATCGTCCTGGCGCGCACCCTGCTCAATCTCGATGAGTTTGTCACGCGCGAATAACAGGCTCGGGATGGAGAGTCGATGATGCATCCGCTGGCTGAGCAGGCATGGCAATCGAGGCGAAACTTCCTGGCCACCTCGGCGAATGGGATCGGGCTGGTCGCGCTCGCGTCGCTCCTGCAGGAGCAGGGGTTACTTGCCGGCGAGGAGCGCGACCCCGCCAATCCTCTTGCCCCACGCGCCCCCCACTTTGCGCCCCGGGCCAAAAATTGCATCTGCATCTATCTGGAAGGGGCTCCCAGCCAGATGGATCTTTACGATCCCAAGCCGCGTCTGAATCAGATGCATGGCCAGAAACTCCCAGACTCGATGATCAAGAATGTGCGCTTTGCCTTTATTCAAAAGGAAGGCGCACGGCTGATGGGGAGTCCGCGCAAGTTCACGCGCTACGGGCAGTGCGGCATGGAACTCTCCGACTTCTTACCGCACCTGGGCGGCTGCGTCGATGATATCGCTTTCGTCCGCTCAATGCACACCGAGGCCTTTAACCATCATCCCGGCCAGTTGCTGATGAACACCGGGGTGGCGAGTTTTGGTCGGCCGAGCATGGGGGCCTGGTTGAACTACGGGCTGGGGAGCGAATCGAAGAATCTCCCCGGCTACGTGGTCCTCACCGCCGGGCGCGGCACAAGTGGCGGGGCCTCCAACTGGTCGAGTGGATTCCTCCCCACCACATACGCCGGAGTGCTCTTCCGCAACCAGGGCGAGCCCGTTCTGAACCTGAACAACCCGGGGGGGCTGACCCAGGCGATGCAGGGGAAGACGATCGAGGCCCTGCGCGATCTCAACGGTTATCGCCATGCGGAGATCAAGGACCCGGAGATCAACAGTCGGGTGTCCGCCTATGAACTGGCTTTTCGGATGCAATCGTCGGCGCCGGAATTGATTTCCCTCAAGGGAGAGACGAAGCAAACGCTGGACCTGTATGGGTTGCATCGTGAGGAACCGAGCATCAAGGCACATCGGGGCGGAGGGAAGGGGCAGTTCCATCAATTTGCGCTCAACTGTCTGCTGGCGCGGCGCCTGGTAGAACGTGGGGTTCGCTTTGTCAATCTCTATCACGCCTCGTGGGATCATCACAGCAACCTGAATGCGGAGTTACAGCACAACTCGATGATGGCCGATCAGCCCGTCGCGGCGCTGCTCAAGGATCTGAAACGGCGAGGCTTGCTTGATTCCACTCTGGTGCTCTGGCTGTCGGAATTCGGGCGCACTCCCCTGGGCGAGAATCGAGGCGGTAGCTCCAATGTGACCGGGCGTGATCACCATCCCTTCGCCTTTACCATCTGGATGGCGGGCGGAGGGGTGAAGGGCGGGCAGGTGATCGGCAAGACCGACGAGATTGGCTGGAACATCACCCAGGATCCGATCCATGTGAACGATCTGCACGCGACCATCCTGCATCTGTTCGGGATGGACCACTTGAAACTCACCTATCGCTTTCAGGGCCGCGATTTCCGCTTGACGGATGTGGGGGGCAAGGTGGTCCAGAAACTCCTCGCCTGAGGGGGGATTCCACACGGGTAAACGAGCATACACTGTGGTCTGTCTTGCTTCTGACCGGGCAGGATTTCTATGATACTGCCAGGAGCGGGCGCACGTCGCGGCGTTCCTCTGCGCACCGAGATGGACCGGACTCATGCTCGCACGCAAGTATCTCTTTCCCCATGTGATCGAGATGAACTACCAGGCGGGTCGGCGCCTGGGAGTGAATGTGTACCTGATCGACGGGGGAAACGAGTTCATCCTGATCGATATCGGCTTCGAGGATACGGTCGATGAGATCGTCGAGTTGATCCGGCAGATGGACTTCAATCTCTCCACCTGCAAGATGATCATCGCCACCCACGCGGATGCCGATCATGTGCAAGGGGCCCACCGGGCGCGCGAACTGCTTCGCACCCGGGTGGCCGCGCACCCCATGAGCGTCGCTCCTCTGCAGGAAGGCGACGAGATCCTCACCTATGCCACCATCAAGGCACAGGGGATTGCCATTCCCATGCCGCCTTGCAAGGTCGATCAACTCCTCAACGAAGGTGATACGATCACCGTGGGTCCCCATAAACTCGAAGTGTGGCACACCCCCGGACACACTTCTGGGCAACTGGCATTCAAGATGGGCGATCTCCTCTTCTGTGGAGACAACATCTACAAGGACAGTTGTGTGGGGGTGATCGATGCCCACCACGGCTCGAACATTCCTGAATTTCTGCATTCGCTGGAACGCATCCTGAAGGATGATTCGAAGTATTTGCTTCCGAGCCACGGACCAGTATTTCGGCGGGACAACCGGATTATTCAAAAGGCGATCGATCGGCTGACGCAATACCAGTACATGGCCGATTTTGGCACCTGTGCGGTCAGCTGGCCCTTGCTGGACGAGTGGGAGAAGGATGTGCGCGAAGGGCGTATGCCGGATTTCCAGCGTTCGTGAAGTCAAGCGAGCGACGGGAGCATCGTCAGGGATTTTCCGGAAAAAACGATTGCTGTCGTTTTGCGGAAAGGTTACCATTCACGAGTTCGCCCGTGGTTGTGATTTCTTCAGGGGGGCTAGGAATGTTTACACTGTGGAGCGAAAAGCAACGGTTCTGCGATGGCATCACGCGGCGTGGCTTCCTGCAGATTGGGGCCTTTGGCACCGGTCTGTCGCTGGCAGGTCTGCTCCGGGCTCAGGCAGCCCAGAATAGCGGGACCTCGTCGCGCCCCAAGGCTGCCATCATGATCTACCTGCCCGGCGGTCCGTCGCACATGGACATGTACGACCTGAAGCCAAACGCGCCGGCCGAGTTTCGGGGCGAATTCAAGCCGATCAACACCAACGTCTCAGGAGTGCAGATCTGCGAGCACTTCCCCATGCAAGCTCGTATGTGGGACAAGTTTGCCGTGGTCCGCTCCATTGTTTCCGTCGATGAACACTCCGATTCGCTCGTGATGACGGGCTATCGTGAAAGCGTCAATCGGACCGCTCACCATCCGGCGGTCGGCGCCGTGATCTCCAAGCTGCGGGGCGAGGCGGGCGATGTGCCTCCCTACGTCAGCCTGCGGGGCATGAGCATCGGCACCGAACCCGGCTATCTGGGCGTGGCCCATCGTCCCTTCACCCCGAGCGGCCAGGGCATGCAGAACCTGCGTCTGCCCGGCGGCGTCGATGCCACCCGCATGGACGATCGCAAGACCCTGCTCTCCACCTTCGATAATGTCCGGCGCGAAATCGATGCGACCGGCACGATGAAGGGAATGGACAGCTTCACCACCCGCGCCTTCGATATGGTCGCCAGCGGCAACGTCCGCAAGGCTCTCGATCTGACTCGCGAAGAGCCGCGCACTCGCGAACGGTACAAGGGTGTCGAAGGCTTCCTGACCGCCCGCCGACTTGTCGAAGCCGGCGTCGGCTGCGTGACCCTGTCGTACGGCGGCTGGGATACCCACGGCCAGAACTTCACCACGCTGAAGAAACAACTGCCCGCCGTCGATCGCGGTCTGGCCAACCTGATTCAGGATCTGCACGATCGCGGGATGGACAAGGACGTGGTGACCATCATGTGGGGCGAATTCGGGCGGACCCCGAAGATCAACAACGGCGCGGGCCGCGATCACTGGTCGCCTGCCATGAGCGCGTTGATCGCTGGTGGTGGTCTCCGCATGGGCCAGGCGATTGGCAGCACCAGCGCCCGTGGCGAATATCCCAAGGATCGCCGCTACACCGCCTCGCAGGTGCTCAGCACCATCTACCACGCGCTCGGCATTGATCCGAGCCGCACCTTCCCGAACGAAACGGGTCGGCCGATGTACATCCTCGAAGACCGCGAACCGGTCCGCGAACTGCTGTAAGCCACGCCGAGTCTGCTGAGATCCACTCAACGGGGGAGGGAGGGTTGAACCTCCCTCCCCCGTTGTCACTTTCAACTTCCCGGTTTCAACTCGCGCCGCATAAACTCAATCAGTAGCTTTTGATAATGCTTGCCATGGATCGGATGGCGCGCGCGGGGATACATCATCAATTCAAAATCACGATTCGCTTTCTGCAACTCATCCACCAGCTGAATCGTATTTTGCACATGCACATTATCATCCATGATCCCGTGCACGATCAGTAACTTGCCATGCAACTTGCTCGCTGCACGCACCACCGACGTGGCAGCGTAGCCCTTGGGATTTTCCTGGGGCGTGTTCATGTACCGTTCGGTGTAAATCGAATCGTAATTGTGCCAATCGGTAACGGGAGCACCCGCGATCCCGGCGGCAAAGAGCTTGCTGTGCGTCAGTGCATACGAGGTGATGAATCCTCCGTAACTGTGTCCGCTCATCCCCACGCGTGTGGGATCGACCCAGGGATGCGCTGTCAGCCATTTGATGCCCACCTCAATATCCTTCAGCTCCTGGACTCCGAGCTGACGGTAGGCAGTCCATGCGGAACAGGCTCCCTTGCCGCTCGCGCTGCGTGGATCCATGCGAAAGATGACGAAGCCGAGCTGGGCCATCACCTGATCGTCGATCCGACCTCCTTGCCAGTTGTCGTAGATCGTTGGGGTGTGAGGACCGGCATAGGTTTTGAACCAGACCGGGTAGCGTTTCCGGGGATCAAAGTGTGGCGGTTTCATCACCATCCCTTCGAGGGCAAAGCCATCGGGCGTCTGGATCTGCACAAACTCCGGTCTGGCGAGTTGATATTCCTCGCGCGCGTAGACCGGATTGGTGTCCAGCATCCGCGCTTTGATACCATCGGTATGAGCGAGTTGCACCCGGGTCGGTGTGAAACGATCGCTCCAGCTATCGATGAAGAGATTCCCACGGGGGCTCACCTGAACCCGATGATCCCCGGGCGCCTGCGTCAATCGGGTCAACCCGGTGCCATCGGGTTTGATGCGGTAGAGATTCAGTCCAATGTGGCTATCTTTTGTCCCTGAAAAGTAGAGCCACTGCTCCGTGGGATCCCCCCCATGAAGAGTGCGTGCTTCCCAGGGACCACTGGTGACCGGCGCCTTGAGCTTTCCCTCGGCGGTCATGTGATAGAGATGCTTCCAGCCGCTCCGTTCGCTGAACCAGAGGAAGGAGCCATCCTTGAAGAAATGCGGCGGGCCAAGGTCCTCGACCCACGCCCTGGTTTTCTCGCGAAACAGACATTCGGGCTCTCCGCCGTCGCGGCTGACGGTGCACAGGTCGAGCCAGGTCTGGGCACGATCCTGCATGGTGAAGTACACCTTCTCGCTGCTGGGCAGCCAACCCACGCGCGAAACCAGAGACGCATTCTCCGAGTAGTTGCCGCGACCAATCCAGCGTACTGGCCCGCCGTGGGCCGACGCGATCCCCAGTTTGATCGTGGGGTTCGGATCGCCCGACTTGGGATAAGGGGTGTTCTCCGTTTTCTGTCGCACTGGAAGATGATTCAGCACCGTGAAGGGGTGGACAGGAGCGTCATCAAAGCGGATAAAAACGATCCGCGAAGAATCAGGGCTCCACCAGAACGCCTTCTCATTGCGGTTAAAGATTTCCTCGAAATAAACCCAGTCCGCCTGACCGTTGGAGACGGTCTCACTCGCATCTTTCGTCAGTGCCAGTTCCGTCTGCGTGGCAAGGTCCACCACATGGAGATTCTTGCTCCGCACAAAGGCGACACGTTTGCCATCGGGGCTGAACTCGGCGAGTTCCTCCGGTTCCTGGGTTCTGGTCAGCCGAATCGCCTTGCTACCATCGAAAAAGGCAACATAGAGATCGTTCTCGTGGTTGAGGAGCGCTCCCGTCCGACCAGGATTCATGCGATAAAAGGGCCCACGCGCCAGCTGGTGCACTCGATCCGGGGACAGCCCGGGAATCGTTGCCAGGCTCTTGCTGTAGCGGTCGGCATCGAGGAAGAGGCTCGCCTTGCCGCTCAGCGCATGCACCTTGTAGAGTTTTCCTTCCTTGATCTGAAGGAAATGCTCGCCATCGTCCAGCCAGGTGATTCCGCTCACGGGATCGCCGCCGAGGTTGGGGAGTTTCCCATTGTAGAGCATTTCCAGCGTGAGTGGTTTTTTGGTCTTCCGGGCTTCAGCAAGAGGGCGAACGCCGCCCACGGTGAGAGGAACCGCCGCTGGAAGCCGCAGCACCGGGTGATCCTGTCCCACCTTCAGATGCGTATCGAAGAAATTCCACACCCCAAGGCCATCATCGGCGAGGGGTTCGAGCAAGTACGCCGCGAGGGTTCCCAGCGGTTGGGCGGTTCGCACCAGGATGGTGCCGGCCTGTACCCGACGCGTTTGCCTGCGCACGCTGGCTTCCAGAGAGCGGAGCCGATGATTCTGAAAGAGCGTCAGCCCGAGGTCCGTCTTCTCCACCCGTGTGACTTCCACCTCCAGATCGAGGTCCTCGCGCAACTCCTCGACGGTGATCCCATGCCGTTGCAGATTTTCCACCGCCTGCCCATAGGAGGGAGGGAAGAGATAAGCGGCGGGACGCGCGACACTGAGAGTTGGTTTGGCAGCGTCTACATGGGCGACCGGGTAGTCTTTCGGTTGGGTGGTCGCCAGGCGCTTGCCATTCTTCTCTTCCTCGACATAGCCGAGAATGGTCACCTTCTCCTTGCGCGCGATGGGCTGAAAACGTAGCGGCAGGGTGGCCTCGGGACGCGTGTTTCGGCCAGCATCGAGTGTGCTCCGCCGCGTCTCCGCCAGTAATGCCGAGATCTCCTTGCGGTGCTCGGCGAGATACTCCAGACAGCCGCGGGCAAAGGCCTTACTGCCACGAACACGATCTTTATAGGAGGCATAGGAATAGGATTCGCACAGGATGCCGAGGCGATTCTGCAGGCCGGCATAGACCAGGCCAAAACGCGGCAGGGCAGGGTAGGTTTCCCAGCGGGTGTGCTCAGCGGCGAAGTTGCCGTAGAAAAACGAATCATAGCCCGTTTCTTTTTTTAGCTTCTGGCCCACGGCAGGGAGCAACTGCTCCCGCAGGAGCTTGACAATGGCAGGATGAGTCGCCGGGTGGCGCGAGCCGTCGTAGGTGATTACATAGCGATGAAACGAGCCGTTGGTGGTGTGCATGTCGATGAACACGGCCGGGTTCCATTCGTGAAACAGCCGCACCACAGCACGCACTTCGGGACTCTCCAGCTTCACAAAATCGCGGTTGAGATCGAATCCCTGAGCATTGGCGCGCTCGCCCACCTCGGGTGGCCCTTTTTGTTCGGGGCGATTTGTCTTGCTCATCTTGTCGTTGCCGTCGGCGTTCAGGATCGGAGCAATCAGAATCACCAGGTCCCGTAGCAAGGGCCGGTCCTTTGCCAGGGCCAGTTCACGTGCCAGCATCAACAGGGCTTCCTTGCCATCGACCTCGCCGGCGTGGATGTTCCCCTCCAGAAAGACAACGAGCTTGCCGCTCCGCGCGGCCGCTGCGGGGGTGGTGATGGGAGGATCGGCCAGAATGAGCAACGGGAGTTTCCGCCCCTGAACGCTGGTGCCGAAGGTGGTCAGACGCACAACAGGGGAAATCCTGGCCAGGTGCTCACAAAAGGCCATCACCTCGGCATGCCGCGAGGTAGCCTGGTAATTGCTCTTCTCGGCAATGGTCAACAAGGCTTCAGAAGGCTGCTGAGCCGGGGCCAGAGTGGTGGTCAGTAGACCGAGCAGAAGGGCAACGAGAAACCAGGTACGCACGGAGGCACTCCAAACAAGGGAGGGGAGGTACGAGCAACTTTCTTCATCGTACCCGCCCAGCATCGGACCGCCAGAGGGGAGCGAGCGAGAATTCAGGGGCTCTGGGCAGAGTGGATCGATTGCAACGATCCTGTCAATGCGCTGATTCGCCCTGCCGATTCTACGGTGGGAACAGGACGAGGAGTTCATTGCACCGCGAGGGCGCTACAATAGCACCAGGGGACCAGTGCCCAGGCGCGGGGAAATGGCAGCAGAGCCAACTCGATGGACAACCCAATGACTCGACATGATCCCATCTCGTGGAGTGTACCCCTGGCCCTTGCGGGGCTGTTGCTGACTGCGCACCCAGCGAAAGCGCATCGCGTGGAGTTTCACTGCACGCGGCAGGAGCAGTTGGTTGTGGTCGAGGTGTTCTACGATGATGGAACCCTGGCAGAAAAGGCAAAAGTCGAGGTCGCAGGACCCGAGGGGAAGCTGATCGCCACGGGCAGGACTGATCACCAGGGCCGATGGGCATTCCCCTTGCCCGAGCCGGGACGCTACACGATCAAGGTGGACGCAGGAGCCGGCCATGGTCAAACACGCACCATCACAATAGGGGCGACTCCCGACCCCCTCGATCCGGAAGGAGCACGTCTCTGGTCAGAGGCGAACAATTCCGAAACGTCGTTGCTCGACGAGGGGCCCTCGCGCGCCGAGGTCAGCAAAACGCCCTGGACTCGGGTGATTCTCGGTCTGGGGATTATTGCAGTGGTGGCGGGTCTGTTCTGGCTGATTCGACATGATCGAAACCGACTCCGCCCTCAGAGCCCGGCCGGTGAGGATGGGGAAAAGAGCGAAAAACCTTAACGGGAATTCTCCTCTTCGCAGGAAGGGGGCCGGTCGCTATAGTCTCCGCGCCGTTCGTGCTGTCGATCCACCACGACATCTCCCAGGGAGGGGAGGAAGCATGACCACCGCGACTTCTGCGAGCACCATCAATTACTGGCCGGATAATGCCTGTGCCCGCGCTTTCTGGGGCCAGCAGGAGTTGCCGCCTTACCGCGAATTGCTCGCTGATACCACCGCCTGGATGGATGTTGCAGCGGGGCAACGCTGGCTGGATCTCGGTTGTGGGAGCGGACAGCTCACACGTGCCCTGTGGGAGAAGAGCGGCGGACAGGTCGAGGAGATCGTCGCTCTCGATTGTGCCGCCGCCAACGGTCGCGCCCTGCGCCGACTCGCGCAGTCGATTCAACCGCCCGATCTGGATGAGCATTTGCACTTCCTCCATGCCGATTTCAGCCATGGGCTCGCACAGTGTCCGGATGACTCCTTTGCCGGGGTGGTGTCGGGGCTGGCAATTCACTATGCCGAATCGTACGATCCCACTCGCCGTTGCTGGACCACCGCTGCCTACGAACGCCTCCTCGACGATGTCTACCGGGTGCTCCAGCCGGGCGGTCAGTTTGTGTTCTCGGTCTGTGTCCCCGATCCCACCTGGCTGCGTGTTGCCTTCTCGGCGATTCACGGCTTCTTCCTCTCGCGGAATCCCTTCAAGTACCTGAAAAATGCCTACCGCATGATGCGCTATGGGGGATGGCTCAAACAACAGGCGCGGCTGGGGCGGTTTCACTACTTGCCCGCCGACCGCGTCGCGCAGCTCCTCCGCGCAGCGGGGTTTGTCGCCATTGAGCATCGGCTCAGTTTCGCCCGTCAGGCGTATCTGGTGCGTTGTCGCAAGCCGGCGTGAACGGCCTGGAGAAACTCACCCCTTGCCACCCCAGATTTGCAGAGGAGAGAGCAGAGATGCGCAAGACTCGCCGTCTCCGTCGCTGGCTGCTGCTCCTGTTTGTGCTGGGACTGCTGCTCTTCCTTGGAGTGCGCACGGCGCTTACCTCGCGCTTCGCGGCCCAAACGGTGGCCAGACAGCTGGAGCAGAAGCTGGGCACCCCTGTACGACTCGGTTCGGTCCAACTGGGGTTATTCGGCACCACCACCCTTGAAAACCTGGAACTCCGTGAATCGGAAGGCGAAACGACCTGGCTGGCCATCGAGCACCTGACCGTGGATGTGTCGGTTCTCGATGCGCTCAGTGGCGCCGTGGCTCCCCAGCACCTGAATGCCAGGGGAGTGACGGTACATCTGCACTTTGATCAGAAAGGAACGCTGCTCACTCATCTTCCCACGCCCCCCGAGAGTGCAGATAACGCGCCCTTGCCCGCCATGCAAGTTCGGGAGGGCAAGGTGCGCATTCTGCAGGACGGCAAGCCAGCGCTGGAGATTGTCGGACTCTCTGCTCAGGTGACGAGCACGGAGACCGCGTTGCAGCTTTCTGCGGATATTAACGATCCTCAATGGGGCAACTGGCAAGTTACTGGCACCCACAAACCGGAGAGCGGTGCCTTTGGGGTCACGGTTCACACCGGGCGCGTCCATTTGACTCCCGAGCGCGTGCGCACCTTGCCCCTCCTTGATCCTCGTGTTTCGCAGCACCTCAGTCTGGAGGGGGACTCGGCCGCCGAACTGTCCCTGTCACGCGAGAAGGCCAATTCCGAGCCGCGCCTGGTGGCCCGGTTTCGCCCCGAGCACATGCGGTTGGTGATCCACCTCCTCGAACTGGAGATTCAGCAAACCACCGGAGAGGTGCTGGTCCAGGATGACCACATCGACCTCCATGCAATGCGCGGAGAAACAGCGCAGGGGATCCTCGAAATCGAGGGCCAGTTGCGCCTGACAGAGACGCCATCGAGGTTTGCCCTCAAGGTGGCGGTGAACAAGGTCGATCTGCAGAAACTGCCCTCGTCGTGGCAAATCCCCACGCAGCTGGCAGGTCGATTGAGCGGAAACGCCGAGGTGGTGATTCTGGCCGAGGGGGAGCATCTGCGAACGACCGGCACCGGGCGAGGGGTAATCGAGGATGCCCAGCTCGCGGGGTTCGAGACTCAGGAGCCGATTCAGCTGCGTCTGACGACCGACGCCCAGGGTGTTCACCTCGTCCCGGCGGAAGATTCGCCCTGGGGAGCTGGATGGGTCATTCTCTCCGCCCTCACCGGGTCGGGGAACTCCTCCGGAGCGGAGATCTCTCAACTCCTGGTGACCTCCTCGGTGGAGAGTCTGCGCTGGATGCGCGAAACCCTGGAAAACACAACGCTGGCGATGATTGTCTCGACGCAGGTGCTTGTTACCTCGGCACGCACGCTGGAAGTGCCCCGCTGGACAGTTGGACCTCACGCCCAGCTGCACGCCCAGGTAGGCGTTCGCGCGATCGATCTGGAGCGCTTAACGCGAGTTCTTGGCCTGGAGAGCCCTGTTCCGCTGCGCGGGACGGGCAATTTGCGCGTTGAGGTGTCGATCCCTGTTGACAGGCCCACGTCCGTGGAGGAGTACCGCCTGGAAGGAGTGGCAGAGTTACCGCGCTTGCAGATTGACACCATGGAGCTACACGAGGTCCGGGCCCGGGTGCGCCTGGAGCGTGGTGTGCTCCAGGTACTGGATCTCCAGGCCAAACAGCAAAGCACCGGCGGGGAGATTACCGGATCGATCCACGTGGCGCTCTTCCCTCGGGGTGATGCCAGGGGAAGTCTCAAGCTTCGCTCCGTCCCTCTCCCTCCGCTTCTGGCCAGGATACAGGGACTTGAGATGCTCCAGGGGGGACTTGTGAGCGGCACCCTGACCGCGGAGGCTCCCCTGGAGCATCTTCCGGATTTCACATTGTGGCACGGTTCGGGTGCGCTGGAAATTGAGCGGATCAAACTCGCCAGCCAACCACTCGACTGGGTGCGCGCCAAACTGAGTCTCCGCCAGGGACAACTCCATGTCACCGAGATGCAGGCTGTCTGGCAAGGGATTCAGGCCAGGGGAGCCGGGAATCTCGGGTTGACCGCTCCGTTTTCCTATCAGTTTCAGGTGGAGTTACCCTCCACGGAACTGGAGGTTCTGCGGCAACTCGCCCCGCAACTTACCGACCTGCCACCCGCCTCGGGACAATTGCACGTTCTCGGCGAGGGCGCAGGCACTTTCCAACCGTTCGCGGTCCATGCCCAGGGGACGGCGCAGATCACCAATTTGAACACTGCACTGATCAGGAGTGAGGAACTCACCTTCGCGTGGCAAGCAGATCAGACGAGAATTGAGATCGCTGATATACACACAGTGGCCCTGGAGATTGACCGCTGGCCCCTGGAAGAAGTGCGGGGGAGTTTCTTGCTGCACAACGGGCAAACGCTTGCCTATCGCCTGGAGGCTGAACTGCTCGGTGGACATGTCCATCTGGAAGGGCGTTCGGTGCCCTCTCCCGCCGGGGAGAAGGTGCTGCGTTCTGGTGCGATTCCTGCCGTGGACGGGAGCATTCGGCTGGAAGAGGTGTCCCTCGGCAGACTCTGGGAAGTAAACGAGAATGAAGTGCTCGGCGACCTGCGAGGCGACCTCGATTTTGAAGGCACTTATCATTTCGATGCCGAGGCGAATCCCAGCGGAAGCGGACGGGTACGGGTTAGTCGGCTCCGGTGGGAGAGACTCGATCTCAGTCCGGAAATGCGCGCGGAACTCCGCTTGCAGGGCAAACAGTTAGATCTAAGCGACATGAGCGGAACCATCGCTCAGGGGTTTATCCGCGCTCGTGCCTCCTTGCAGCTCGATCAAATGCAACGCAGCTGGTTCGAGTTGCATCTTGATCGGGTAGACTCCGCGCGACTCATTGCCGCCTTGCCCCGAACGAAGGGAGCACTGGATGGTCCGCTGGAGTTGCGCGTCCGCGGCTCCCTGGGACCCGTGTGGCGGGCCAATGGGCAGATTCAGCTCAGTCGAGGGAAGGTGTACGGGGTGGAGGTGGTGGAATGGCGTGTTCCTTTCCGCGCCACATTCAGTCCCCCGCGCGGGACCGGCCAGGTGGAGGTGCACGACATGAATGCCCAGGTCGCCCTGGGACGCGTGGTGGGCGATGCCAGCTGGGGATGGGGACTGAGCAACCACCTCAAGGGTTCCATTCGCTTCTATCATGTCGATTTGCCGCGTCTGCTGAAACCGTTCGTC
>JAKOSN010000012.1 GCA_029777335.1 Planctomycetota bacterium | reverse complement strand
TGGCCGAGCACCCCGATCACCATGGTGGTGCGCCAGCCGAGATTCTTCAAGACATAGCCGAGCACCAGCATCGTGAGAATCTCGGCGAGCTGACTAATCTTCATGACCGGCAAAACCCAGTTCTCGGGGATGCGGACCTCGGCGCTCAGGAAGGATGCCGTCCAGAAGAAGTAGCTTTGATGGACCGCCGCATCGATAAAGGTAACGATGAAGAGGACAAGCACAAAGGGATGCCGCAGCAAGCGGGCTGCCTTGAGCCAGGCCAGCGATTCGGTTCCGGAGGCGGGACGCGGGGGGGTGTGCGGCAAGGCCAGACTGAACACCGCCAGCACCAAGGAGGCGATCCCCGCCACCATGAAGATGTACCGCTGCCCATTGAGCGCCTCGGCCCCTTTCAACGGTGTTCCCAGGGCGGTGCCGAGCCATTCCACAAACCCCACCGAGCCATAGGCGGGCACCTTCGACCAGTCCACCAGGATGAAGATGAACGGCCAGGAGGCGGCAATCCACCCGATGGTTCCCCACACCCGGATCGGCCCGAATTCGTGCTGGGGATCCTTGAGATTGGCAAACGCAATCGAGTTGGTGATCGAGATGGTGGGTACGTAAAAGAGGGAGTGCAGCATCATCAAGCTGAAAAAGGGCCAGAACGGTGCCGGATGCTCCTTGTCTCCCCGAATAAAGAACAGCCCGAGAATCGCCAGCCCCCCGACCAGCTGACTGAAGGCCAGGAAACGCTCGGCGGCAAACTTGCGGTCGGCAAACTGGGTGCTAAAGAACAGGGCCAGCAACGCCCCCACGTTGAACGCGCCGAAGATCAAGGTCAGCTGCCATTCCTCGAAGCCCAGCTTGGGGATATAGTCAAACCCAAGTTCAAACCAGGCGCCCCAGATAAAGAACTGGAGAAACATCATGACAGACAGCTTGAAGCGGACGGCGTTCATTCGTGCTCCCCGGGTAGCGACAAGGTAGTAGAGAGGAATGTATGGCAGGTTTGCCGCCGGAGCAACGAAAAACTCACCCCACACACCACGCCCTGGGGCGCTCTTCCTCTGGTCGAGCACAGTGGTTACGATGAGAGAACAGGGGACCTGACATCCCGCGAACAAACCAAGAGAGGCCCATGCGCATTGACTTTTGCGGCCTGACGTTGGAGACGCCTCGGATCACCGTTTCGCTGTGGAGCCCCTGGCGGGCGTCGGCGCTGGAACACCGCTTGTTCGAGATGGTCCGCACCCACTCACGCCTCGCCCAGGAGCAGGACGCCGACGAATGGCGGATTCACCTCGAAGATCCGCGGACCTGGCGCGCCGCGCAACAGGCGATTGTGCGGGTGCTCAAAGGCTGGCAGGAAGAGGCAGCCGGCAGCGGAGAACGGCGTTCGTGGCGCTGGTTGTTCGAGGGAGACAGCGATCTGCACGGCTACGATCACCTGGGCGAGCCGGCCACACTCTGGGGTTTCCTGCGCGTGACCGTCGAACGCGGCGGCCCCGACGAACCCGAGAAGGTTGAGGATGTGGACCTGGAAGGGTTTGGCGTTCGCTTCTGGGGTGAGAAAACCGGCGTCAACTAAGAGGTAGTGTTCAGGGGTCAACGCCGCACCTCAACCCTTCGGGACTGGGCTGAGATGCGGCGATGCGTGGGCGAACCCTCGATTCCAGAGACGCTGGTGGGAGTCGAACCCACTTGAAACCGGGTTGCAGCCGGTCGCCTCGCCGTCCAGCTCCAGCGTCAACTTACTGACACCCGAGCAGCGACCGCGGTTCGCGCCTTGCGTTTCCAGAAGAGCCCGTCTCAGTCGTCGATCTTCGGTTCCTCCTCGGCGAGTGGTCGCGTGGGTGCATGGGGATCCGGCTCGATCGTCAGAGTCTGGGCGAATTCCTGACCATCGACGGTCAGCACCACGCGATAAGTTCCAGGAGCCGCGGAGGCACGTATCTGGCCCGGACGCCCCCCCGAGGGACGCCCCGTCGGACGTTCACGCGGAGGCCCCTGTGTCAGATTCCAGGTCACCCGGTGCAGCCCCGCCTCCTTCCCACCGGGGAGTTCAACGAGGGTCTTTCCTTCGATATTAACGATCTTCAAAGATACCTTCTCCGCTTTCTGGTTCAGAGAATAATAAAGCTGTGCTCCAGGAGGCGGATTCTCGCCCACAAAACGCCGATTGGTTCGGCCGTGCCCCGGCTGCGCCTGCCAGCGCACCACTGTGTTCGGCTTGTAAAACTGTACCCTGGCGTTCAGTGCCTCCCTGGTCATCTGACGCAGGGCTGTCACGTCGAGGATCCACAGGCTGCGGCCGTGCGTGGCGGCGACGATCTCTCCCGCGGTCGGGTGAATGGCAATTTCGTGCACCGCCACGGTGGGCAGATTGTTGTTTAATTTCGTCCAGGCCTGCCCCCGGTTGGTGGAGGCGAAGAGGCTGAACTCGGTGCCCAGGTAGAGCAAGTTGGCATTCTGCACATCCTCGCGCAGACAGCGCGTCGATCCCGTAGGGAGATTGTTCCGCAGCGACTTCCAGGTCTGGCCAAAATCCTCGGTAACATAAAGGTGCGGTTCATCGTCATCGGAGCGATGGCCATCGAAGGCAACGTAGGCACGCCCCTCGACAAAGCGCGAGGGTTCGATCGTCGCCACCCAGCGCAGGCCAGGCAGACCCACCCGGGCGCTAACATTGGTCCAGTCCTTGCCACCGTTGCGCGTCACCCAGAGGGCGCCATCGTCGGTGCCCACCCAGAGGACCTCGGGATTGCGAGGCGATTCGGCCAGCGCCGTCGCTGTCCCGCGTTTGGTCATCGTAATTTCCGGAGAGATGATGCGGGGATCGTTCCCCCGATCCAGCGACCGGAAAACATAATTGCCCGCACTGTAGAGAATGCGCGAATTGTGACTGGACAGGATAAAAGGCGTGTTCCAGTTGAAGCGATATGGCGGCTGGCCGCGCGGCGGCTGGGGTTTGATCGAGCGCGATTCCCCCGTCCGCAAGTTGCGCCGCAACATGTTGCCATTCTGGCTCTCCGCGTAGACCAGGTCGGGGTCGTTCGGATCCACGCGACAGACAAAACCATCGCCACTGGCCACCGAAACCCAGTCCTCATTGATTGGGCCCACGCCACCCTTCAAACCCACGCTCGGCCCGCCCCAGCTGCCATTATCCTGCAAGCCGCCATACGCGTAATAGGGTTTCCGCGAACAGAGAGCGACATGGTAAAACTGCCCCAGCGCCATGTGATTGAGATGATCCCACGTGTCCATGCGGTCGTAGGTGGCATAGAGCCCGCCATCGGTCCCCAGAAGCATGTGCCGGCCATCGCGGGGATCGATCCACAATGCGTGATGGTCGGCATGGACCCCGCGCCCGCCATCGGGTTTGAAGGTCTTGCCGCCATCGGCGGAGCGATAGAGGAGCACCCCGGTGACAAAGACATGGCGGTCATCCGTGGGATCGACGCGCACCTGGCTGAAATACATCGGACGCGGATTGAGGGAATTAACACGTTTCCACGATTCTCCGCCATCGTCGGAGCGATAGACGCCGCCATACTCGTGGCTGTTTGGTCCTTGCTGATCCTGCACATTCTCGCGCTGGCCGGCGTAGTAGGCGTGATTGGGGCGCGTTCTGGTGGGTCCGCCTGCGCCCCCCACCGTGCCCGACGGACGCCCTGCCAGGGTCACCTCGATGTCCAGAGTCGCCTTCTCACGCAACACCTTCAGTTTGAGGGCCGCCCCTGGTTTTTTGGTCTGGAGCAGACGTACAAATTCGCGATAGGACTTGACCGCCATCCCATCCAGACTCTGAATGATATCGTTCACCTTTAACCCCGCTCGATCCGCAGGCGCTCCCGTGGTGATGGAGGTCAACTTCGCGCCGTTCTCTGCCTCCTCCCCGGTCACACCCATGTAGGGCGTGCCGGTGATAACATCCTTCGGCGGATTGCCCATGCCGATCTTTTCGCAATCGAGGATGGCAAACACGACATTCGGTTTCTTCAAACACCAATCAAGGCCGATGCGCCCCATCTGACACGAGGGGAGTCCCTTGGTCATTTTCTTGAACGTCTTTCCGCCATCAGTGGTGCGATAGATCCCTGCACCCGGACCCCATTTCTTGATGGGATCGTAACCGTCATAGCCCTCGGCGGGCTTATCGCCCACGAAGGAATCGAAGCCATCGCGACGCCGTTCCCACATCGCCACCAGCAAGGTATCTGGGTCGGTGGGATGCATGCGCATGTCAATCACCCCGGTGTTTTGATCGATAAAGAGGATCCTGTTCCACGTCTTTCCGCCATCGGTCGTCTTGTACAGCCCACGCTCCTCGTTGGGACCATACAGGCGCCCCAGCGCCCCAACATAAACCACCTCGGGATTGCGCGGATGAACGATGATCTTGCCGATCTGAAAAGTCTTCTTGAGCCCCATGTTCTGCCAGGATTTCCCGCCATCGGTCGACCGGTACACGCCATCGCCGTAGGACACCGAGTTGCGCGGGTTGTTTTCGCCGGTGCCCACCCAGACGATGTCTGGATTGGAAGGGGCCACACAGACATCGCCAATGGACACCGTGGCTTCGCGATCGAACTGATGGACGAAGGTTACGCCGTTGTTGGTGGTCTTGATCAATCCTCCCGAGGCGGTCGCGGCCCAGAAGATCGAGGGATCGGTGGGGCTGACGCTGATCGCCGTGATTCGCCCTCCCATGTTGGCGGGGCCAATACAGCGCCACGTCATCTGCTCGACCCAGTCGGCGGGGAGAGTTCCCTCCACGGACGTGGCCGGTCCCTTTTCCGCCTTCGCCGGGGGTTCTCCCAGGGCGGGCAACCACAAACCAGGCAGGAGCAACAGTCCCGCGAACAGCGACAGCGTGGTGAACCTTTTCATTGCTCGATCCATGAAACCAGGAGGTGCGGGGTGTCATTGGCATGCAGAGTACCGCGCAACCGGTCGGACTGCATGACCGTGCGCAGTCTACTCTTCCTGACCGCAGTCGAGTAGCGTTGTTCTCGCTTTTCTGGAGTTTTTTGGCGAGGGGCAGAAGGTGGCAAAACAGCACTCCCCTGGACGAGATTAAACGCTCGGCCAGGGGAGTAGCGCAGAACCAGCGCGGACGACAACCACTCAGTTCTTCAGAATCTTCGGCAGATCCTTGAGAATGGTGGTGATATCCTTCTCGGTCAGCTTGCCCTTCTCAAAGGCATAGTTGGCCTTCACGGTGTGGTCGGTGTAGAGAACCACAGTGATATCCGCGTTCTTGGAGACGTTGTAATCCTTGGGGCCCGCCGGGTTGTCGATCGCCAGGATCGTCTTCTGAATGTTCTGGCTCTTGACCAGTTCCTTCAGTTCCTTCTCGGTCCCCTCGGTGTCCTTGCTGAGAAAGACCACGAAGCTGCCCATCTTGGCGCTCTGATTCTTCGCCGTGGCAGCGTCGATTTCCTTGATCAGCTTGGTCAACTCGGGGCTGTTGCTGCGGGCAAAGACCATGGCGACCGGATTGGTGCCGTTGGCGCAGTACAGGCAGAACTTCTCGCCAGCGTTGGATCCGTTGATGTTGAGCGGATGGAACGGTCCCGGCACCTGCTGGTTCGGTTGCGGCCCAGATTTGAGATCGGCAGCCAGAGCGGTGCCCACGGCGAGAACGACGACAGCGACAGACAGCATGCGGTGCATGCGCATGAAGAAACTCCTTGTGTGGAAAGAGACTTGGCCTGGCGGAGGAATTGTTGTTGGCCTCCGCCAGTGACTTCACGACAGCGCTGTCAGTCGAAGTGATCGTAGGGAGGGGAAATCCCCATGTCAAGGAGGCGCGGGGGAATTGTTGAGGGATCTACAGCGTGTAGGGAACGCCAAACTGAGCGATCTCCAGGCTGGGGATCCCCAGGCCCTGCAGTTCGGCAATCACCTGTTTCTGATAGCGTGGCTTGATGTGGGTGATGATGATACGCACGGGGCGCTTGAGTTTCTTCACCTCGTGGGCCACCTGGAGCGGGGTGAGATGACGCGACACGGCCGCCAACCACTCCATCTCATTGGGGAAGGTGGCCTCCAGGAAAACCCCCTTCAGATTGGGGGTGGCGTTCGCGAGTTCCCAGACCTCCTCCGTCGGGCCGGTATCAGAGACAAAGGCCGCCGCGCTGTGGTCGTCGGCGACCAGGTAGCCCACGGTCGGCACCACGTGGTTCAGGTTCACGGCGCGAATGCGCAAACCCTCCAGGGTGAGCGTTTGCCCCGGCACCACGCGCGACATGCGCAGAAAGGGTTTGTCATTCCGCGCCGACAGGGCCAGAAAATCCGGCCAGATGCGTTCGTTGAAGAGATCGCGTTGACAGCACTCGAGCACCTCCTCGGTGCCGTGGATCGTCACGCACTCCGAATTGCCTTCGTAGGCATTCTCCACGAAGATGGGCAACGACGCGATGTGATCGGCATGGGAATGGGTGAGCAGGACATGGCGCACCCGCGCCTGCTGCTCCGGGGAACAGAAATAGCCCAGGCAACCGGCATCGATCGCCACCGTCCCGTTGATCACGGTCGAGGAGGCAAACTGAAAATGCTCGGGTCCGCTCCCAGCCACCGTCGAGGGCACCAACGTTACTTTCACGCCTGCGTTTCCTCTGGCTGCATCGAGAGTGTCCACGCCGGAGAGAGAAACCCTCCAAAGCGTATCATCGGGAGGGCGCCCTTGCCCTTGACCTCCACCCAGCGCCGCTGCCCCCAGGCGTTCTCGCGGATCCAGCCCCACGCCTCACGGCTGAGATTGATCGCCCCAGGTAAGCCGTGACTCTCCATGCGGGCAGCAGTGTTCACCGTATCACCCCACAGATCAAAGAGATACTGCCGACGTCCAATCACGCCAGCGACCACATGACCTATGTGGATTCCAACTCGCACATTCCATCCCACCGGAAGCCCGCGCGCCAGGTCGATCATCTCCAGGCCACAACGCACACAGCGGAGCACCGGATTCTCCACTCGACGAAGCAACCCACAGGCTGCCATGAACGCATCGCCGATGGTCTTGATCTTCTCCACCTCGTGGCGAACCGCACTCAACTCCCACATCTCCACCAGTTTCTGCAAATGCGCCACCACTTCTTCCGGTGGATGCTGGTCACAGTAGGGAGTGAACCCGACGATGTCCGCAAAGAGGACCGCCACATTATCGTAACGCCGAGGCTTCACCTCGTCCGTGGTACGCAGTTCCTCCACAATTTGATCAGGAAGGATCACTCGCAGCAAATCGTCGGAGCGCTTCTTCTCCAGTTCGATCTGCTGCAGATACAACTTCTCCCGATCGCGCAACCGCTTCTTTTCCAGACAGGCCCCAATCCGCGCCTTGAGCAACATGGGGTTGAAGGGGCGGGGAAGATAATCTTCCGCGCCCATGGCGATGCAGCGCACCACACTGTCGTCCTGATCGAGGGCGGAGATCATGATCACCGGGACCTCGCGCAGTTTTTCGTCCGCCTTGATCTTGTCGAGCACCTGAAAGCCGTTCATCTCCGGCATGAGAATATCGAGCAGGATCAGGTCGTAGGCGGCCTGGTCCAGCATCGCCAGCGCTTCCTTGCCGTTGGTGGCGGTTGCCACCCGATGCCCCTGCCGAACGAGCAACCGACATAAAATATCGCGATTGGTGGCATTATCGTCAACCACCAGGCAGAAACCAGGCTCCCCGACGTGCAGTTGCTCGGGATTGATCAGATCGCTGCCGAACAAACTAGCGATCGGCACCGGGGGCGGCGGCGGAACCGGAGGCGCGCACGAGCCGTCGGGTTCCTTGCGCCGAAAGGTCTTGATCCGCTCGAGAATTTGAATGGTGAGCTTGCCGTATTCGTAGATGCGCCGCAGATCGGGCAGGAACTCTTCCAGAAAGGGTTGGTCTGATTCCTCCAACCACATTTCCGCATAGTTGACGACGGGATTGAGAGCGTTCAGCATGTCATGCCGGACGCGCGATTGCAGCACGCCAAGCCCCTCGGGCGTGAGATGCTGAATCACCGCAGGGGCGAGGAACTCCTGCACCAGTTCAAACAATTGTTTGGCGGACCCCTGAATCTGCTGTAAATCCGTCACAAAAGTGGGTTCAGGAAGATCCTTCGCCTCTTCCTGAAGCATTTCGCTGAAGGTGATAATGGCATTGATGGGGGGAAGAAGTTCATCGCGGGTTCGCAACAAAAACGCCTGGTCTTGCCAGGAGAGTCCCGCACGCGACGAGGAGGCGTCACCGGGAGCCGTGACCAGTGGGGTTGGCACCTGATCGGCTTTCATTGCACCCTCCTCTGCGATCCTCCCTCAACTTGCGCTGCGCCGATTGAGAAGGGTCTCGATCTTGTTCAGCAAGCGAGGCATCTCGATGGGCTTGGTATCGTAATCGTCGCACCCAGACTCCATGGCTTTTTCCCGATCGCCCGTCATGGCGTCCGCAGTCAGCGCAATGATCGGGATAGCGCGGGTGCCCTCGTCGTTTTTCAGTTGGCGAGTGGCCTCCCAGCCATCCACCACCGGCAGATGCATGTCCATCAGGATCAGGTCGGGATGGTCGGCGCGAGCACGAGCTACTCCCTCGGCACCATCCAGGGCCAGCACCACCTCGTAACCTTTTTTCATCAGGCGGCGCGAGAGCATATCTCGATTATACTCGTTATCTTCAACCAGGAGTAACTTCGCCATGGGTCTCCATCCTCATCGCAAGGAACGAGGAGCTTTGACAGATACAATCGGTGCACGGAGGCGAACCGCTCTGCCAGGAATAACCCTGTCGTTCCCTGCTTTCGTCACTCACGGCTCCGGTGCACCGCCGGGTCAAGGGGTCCATTCGGGATGCAGTTTGGTCCAGGCTTCCTGATGTGCCTTCCAGGCGAAGCGCTGGAAACTCAGTGCCTCGGCCGGAGCGAGTGCAACCTGTGTGGACCCCGCGACCTGAACTGACGGCGACAAACCCTCGGGGCTCTTGCAATAAAGCGCCGCATAGAACACACAGGCCGCCAGGTAGGTGCCCTTCCCATTGGGGTGACTGCCATCGCTATCATGCAGAACCAGGCCGGGCATCCCCTGCAACGCTTTTTCCCAGGCCATTCCCACCGCCGCGACCTCGGCCCGGGTTTCGCGAGCGATTCCCAGATAGGCCAGGTTGAGATAGCCCTGCATCTCCGGGATGGCCTGTCGGGCCCATGTCAGGTAGTAGAGCGGGATGGCTCCCTGCGCCCGGATCGCCTGATCAAAAAGCCTAGCATAAGTATACATCGCAGGGCGTTGCAGGACGGGGCGCATGCTCTGTTCCTGGAGCACGACAAAATCCCATCCGCCTTTCTGAATCAGCTGCAGTGCGACACCCTCTTCCCAGTGTTGCTGCAAGGTGGCGCCCCCCACGAGGTGCGCTTCATATTCGAGGCGCGGGGAGGTCGGAGACTGGTTCACCAGCGTCGCGAGCATCTCTGGCAGGGAGTTGACCTGGGTGTAACTATTGCCGACAAACAGGACCCGCAAAGGAGCTGTCCGGGAGGCGGGCTTCCCCAGCTGATGCATGTTCGCCCAGTGCCTGCGTTCCAGCCCCTCACGTCCGGTGCGATAGACGCGCAGCACCGCGGCCGAGGTCAGCCCCAGCAAGACGATGCCAATGCCAACCACCAGCAACAGTTCGATCAGGGTGTAGGCAGCCCGGGGGCGAAGGGATCGAGTGCTCGCAAACTGCATCACGGGTGTCCTTCCTCTGCGCGTGGCTGGAGACGCTTCAGCGTGGCTCTGGCCTCGGTGGTGGGTGGGGCCGGTCCTCCCTCGGCAATCTTTCGCAGCAGGTCCAGCGCGCGTGGGGTGCCAATTCGTTCGAGCACCTCGATGGCTCGCGACAGCCGGGTCCAGTTCTCCCCGGGGCCGACCCCGCTCATCTTCTGCAAGAGGTCTTCCACGCGGCGTTTTACTTCCAGGGGCGGATTCTTCTGGAGCAACTCACGCAGGGGCTTCTCCACCAGGCGCCCCAGCGCTGCGAGTTCCCTGGAGGCGCGCTCCCGCTCCTTGAAGGTGCGCGCATCGAGTGCGGTGAGCAAGCGGTTGAGTCGTTCCACAGTCAGTTTGGGCACGGGAACCACGTGTTTTTCCAGTAGCGCGACCGCGGCCGCCTCCGAGGACACCAGAAGACACATGGCATTGTAGCCCTTGACCCCCTCCGCACTGGCGAGAGCTTCCCACGCCCTCGCGAGATCGGGGGCAGTTCCCTGAGCCCCCGTTCCATCGACCATGGCGAAACGATCCCAGACCAGAACGGAGTGATCCGCACTCCCCGAAGCAAGCCAGCGCCCGTTGTCGGCGAAAGCCAGCGCCTTGACCGCTCTGAGATGTCCCTTGAAGATACGCCGTACCTTCCCCGTGTTCACCTCCCAGAGTCGCACGGCGCCGTCGCGATCTCCACTGGCAAGGGTGCGTCCCTCGGGACTGGGGTGCAGAGCCAGCGCGGAGGGGACATCCTCAACAAACTCGCGTTCCACCTTCCCGGTCCAGGGATTCCAGAGAAAGACGGTGCGCGACGAGTGTGCCATGGCCAAGACCAGCGGATCGACCGGCGAAAACGTCGCGGTCACGATTTCGCCGAGCACAAGATCGCTTTCTGCCAGGGCGACTCCGTCTTTGCCCAGCTCGCCGCGCAGCAGGCCATCGCGTTGATGGAGAGCAACCAGCATCTTCCCATCCGGGGAGAGCCCCAACGAGAGGATCTCTCCCAGGGAGTGTTGCAGCGTCCCCTTGTCCTTCCCCGTAGAGGCTTGCCACAGCCGCAGGGCACGCTCGTTTCCGCCTCCTGCAGTGATCAGGGTTTGCCCATCTGGGGTAAGCAGGAGCGCGCGGATGGCGGCGTGAGGGGTTTGCCAGGAGCGGATCAATTTACCCGTGGCGGGATCCCACACGCGCACCTGGCCATCCTCCGCCCCGGTGAAGAGTTCCTTGCCGCTGGGAGCGAACTGCAGCGCCTGGCAGCCTCCCCCATGGCCAGCAAGGCGATGCAGTTGTTTCCCACTGGCCGGATCCCAAAGGCGGGCAGTGCCATCCGCACTGGCGCTGGCGAGTAGTTTGGAACCGGGCGAAAAGGCCAGCGCGGTGATGTTCCCTTGATGGCCGGCGCCAGGTTTCAGATCGGTGGCGTTCTCCGCGTCCCACAGGTGGATCCGGCCATCGGCTCCCGCTGAGATCAGCGTTTTGCCCTCGCGACTGAGCACCAGGGACGACACCGCGCGAAACGGAGACTTGAAATCGCTCTGGCCTGCATCGCGGGCGCGGTAGCCCACGTGAACCCCGAGGTGATGGCGGGCCTTCCCTGTCTTGCAGTCCCAGAAAACGAGCGAGGCTTTTCTCGCCGAGCGCCCCGAGACTTCCCCATCCCCACCAGCGAAGAGGGTGGCGCCATCCGTGCTGAAGCACAATGCCCAGATGCGCTGCTGCCCGGTGATGAGCGTGCTTCGAGTCTTGCCGGTGGCATAGTCCCAGAGGCGGATTGTCCCGTCCTTGCTTCCCGAAGCAAGCGTCTTTCCCTCAGGAGCGAACGCCAGCGCTTCCACATAGTCGTCGTGGCCTTTCCACTGCTGGAGCAACTTGCCCTGCTGAATATCCCAGAGACGAATCGAGTTATCCCAGCATCCAGCGAGAAGGGTTCGGTTATCGCGAGCAAAAAGAAGAGTGGCGATGCCGCGGGCATTCTCCTTGATGGTCCGAATGGGCTCGCCCCCGGCAACTCGCCACACCCGCAGGGTTTCATCGCGGGACCCGGTGGCCAGCCATGCCCCATCGGGCGAAAGCGCCATGGCCTCGATGCCGTCGTCGTGGACGGTTACCGTTTGCAAGGCCTTGCCAGTCGCCAATTCCCAGAAGCGAACACTGCGATCCAGGCTGGCCGAGATGACCCTCTTGCCATCAGGAGTGACCGCCAGCGCTCGCACCTCTTCCTTGTGCCCCAGAAGCTGGCGGTGTTCCTTGTCTGGGGTGAGCGACCACAGGCGAATCTCTCCGCTCGAACATCCAGCGACAATCGTCTGACCATCGGGAGTCAGCGCCAGGCAACTGACGGCTTCTGCATGGAGAAAATCGAGCGAGCCCAGTCGTGCCACCGCTCCGGGAGGCAACGGCACCCCACGGGACGTGGGCTGGGCGGAGAACACGGTGATCGGCAAGAGCAGGAGGAGGAAAACGACCAGGAGAATGGCGCGATGAAGGGATTTCATGACGGATCCTGGCGCAGCACGAGGTGAGGGGCGTCCCACCAGGAAAGCAGACTTTCCTCTGGTAAGGCTCCGACAGGTGTTGTAGAAAAAAAGGAGGGGGCTGGCTCCCTCTTACCCACGCAGTTGGCAACACATCCTGATCGAGGCTCCTGGCACCGTCCGGGGATCATTCATGGCAGCTTTCTTGCGGTTTGTGACCACCGACTGGTGGATCGCCTGGCCGATGTTCTTCATGTCCTTTTGTGGACTGATGTGTGTCTTTTGGCGACTGTTACTCAACCACAATATCCGCACGGATTTGAACGAATTCCTGCCCCAGTTTCAGGAGCGGCTGAAACGCGACGGCGTGGAAGGCGCCCTGAAGTTGTGTCGCACCCGGTCCGACCTCATCCCGCGCCGGCTCTTTGTTGCCGGGCTGGAATCGGCGAAGCAAGGCACCTCGGCGATGCGCCGGGCGATGGCCAACGTCGTGGAGCTGGAAATCCTCCCCGACCTCAACTTCCTCCTCCCCACGATCCTGGCGATTGCCAAGATTGCCACGATGGTTGGTCTGTTCGGAACGGTTATCTCCATGATCGACACCTTCCAGACCGTGGGCTCGGGAGATACGGCCGAACAGGGGAAGAAGATCGGTCTGGCGCTGTTCGCCACCGCCGTCGGGCTGATCACCGCCATTCCGCTGGTGTTTTCTCATGTGCTCTTCAAGGCGTGGGTGGCCAAGTACGAGGTGCGCATGAAGAGCGCTGCCCAGAAGTTGTTGATCCTGGTGCAAAATCGCCAGGCAAGCGGCGATGGCAGCAAGAAGGGCGAAAAGGCCGACACGGTAGCCAGCAAGCAACCGGGCATCGACCCACGTGATCTGTCGCCCCGCCGGTAAATTCCCTGCGACGAGGAGAGCCTGGCTTTCCTCGTCTTCTGCCTTCATCTTCCCACTCGCCCGTTCACCTCGATAACGGTTTCCCATGGCACGTACCATAGACGTCTGGCTCGTGGAGGCGAACACCGTTTACAAGGAAGTTCCCTACACGGTCGTCGCCGACTGGATTCAGCAAAGCCGAGTTCTTGAGAATGACAAGGTAAAGTTCTCCGGCACCAAGGACTGGATGCGCGTGGGGGATTCCCCAGAATTCGCGGGCTATCTCCCGCGCACCGAGGAGTTTCGGGCCGAGGACGAGGCCGAGGCTCTGGAGCCGGTGGAACTGGATGTCCACTGGAAACGCCCCCAGCGCGACGACGACGACGAGGTCGACATGGTCCCTCTCATCGACGTCAGCCTGGTGTTGCTGATCTTTTTTATTCTCACCACCACCTCGGCGGCCGGGATGGCGGGCGGCAACATTCGCACGCCAGAAACCGAGAATGGACTGGTGAATGCCAATCGCGAGATGATCTGGATTGGCATGGATATCGATCGCAGCAATAACAATCAGCCGATCTATTCCATTGGTCGAGGAATCCAGCCCGCGGCAAAGGAAGATAGCAATCTCAAGACCTCCGAGGAGGTGCTGCAGCGCCTGGACAGCATGCTACCCACCGATGGGACACGCCTGGAAGTGAGTATCCGCGCCCACAAGGATCTCGCCTCGGGAGAGGTCCGGCGCATGACCGTGGAACTGGCGCGACGTGGCAACCGCATCTCACGCAAATACATCGAAGTCACCGAGAAACATTGAGGGAGGGCGCCACATGAGCTGGAAATTACGGCACGAGGGGTCCCCCCGCTCCATCGAAAACCTCACCCCCACTCTGATCGTGCAGGGGTTGCAGGATGGCCAGTGGGAGCCAACCGATGAGGTCATGGGACCCAACGATAAAACCTGGGTTCCCATTGAAACCCACCCGCAATTTGAGGAGATCATCGAAGATCTGGAACCGCCTCCACCCCGCCATCAGGAGGACGAGACCACGCTGGACATGACTCCGCTCATCGACGTGACCCAGGTGCTACTCATCTTCTTCATCCTCACGACCAGCTACGCCTCGCTCCAGAAAGTCATTGAGGCGGCCGGTGCGACCGCGCAGGCAGCCGGCCCAGCCGTGGTGACCAAGGAACAGGTGCAGGAGACGATGATCAAGGTGAATGTGACCCAGGAGGGGGATCACTCGGTGATTCGCGTGGAAAATGAGGTGGTGCCGATTGAAAACCTGGTGCCGGCTCTCAATCGCTTCAAAAATGCTGCCGCCCGTCGCAAGCTCCTGCTGGAGAACGATCCGCAGGTGCCGCACGGGGTCATCGTGACCATTCAGGACGCCGCCAAGTCCGCCGGGATGGAAGGGGTGCTCTTCCTGGTGCCGCCGAACGAAATCCCCGGCAAGTGAGCGTTCGGTTCCCCCCTGCAGCGCGTGGGGATGCCAGGATCCTGTCACGCGCTTTATTTTCCTCCAGCCAGAATCTGCACCGACTGGCCATCGACCAGACCGAGGGCCTTCTCGGCGAGTACCTCTTTCCCGGTCCAGGGAACCCAGGTGATCGGCGTGCCTGGTTGTTCCCGCTTCAGAACCTGAATCAACCCCGCATCGCTGCGACCGACCTGCACGGGTGTGCGCACCACCCTGTCCCCCTCGATCAGGAAACACACCCAGGCGTCCCCCTGCTTGACAAGGGCGGAGGTGGGCACCACCCAGGTTTCGGGGAGATGGCCAGTCAGCCGTGCATAGACATACATCCCGGGGCGAAGACGGCGCTCCTTGTTGGGAAGGTCGATCTCGGTGCGAAGGGTGCGGGACGCGGGTTCCAGGGACCACGAAGTGCGGCTTACCTTGGCAGGGATTGGTGAACCCCCCAGCGCCTGGATGGTGAGCGACACCTCGCCCTGATTCTCCACCAGTCCGGCGTCGCCCTCGGGCACCTCGACCACCACCCGGACTGGATCGTCGCGCACCACGGTGAAGATCCCCTTGCGTTCCGAATCGCTGGCGGCCACGAGTTCGCCGGTGTTGACCGTACGACGAACAATCACCCCATCGTAGGGGGCATGAATGCGGGTATAGCCAAGGAGCGCCTGCAGACGGCGGGCTTCCGCCCGGGCAACCTCAACCCGTGCCTCCGCCGAGCGCACCGAGGCCTCGACATTTTCCTGATCGGCGCGGCTTTTCATGACCATCGCCTGGGCACTGGCAACTCGGGCGCGGGCCTCGTTGCGAGCCGCCTCCGCGGCGCGGAACTGGTTGTCGGTTTCATCGCGCGTCTGGACATCGATCACCTTGTTCTTGACCAGTTCGGTGACGCGCCGCGCCTCGGAAGCCCAGCGATCATGGTTGGCCTGGGCGCGCGTCATCCCCGCCTCGGCTTCGAGCACCGTCGCCTCGACCGCCTTCACATTGGCCAGCGCAGCCGCGAGAGCCTTGCGCGCCTGGGCCGCCTCCGCCTCTGCCTGCAGCACCAGCGACGCCTTCTGCCTGGCTTCCTCGACCAGTTCAGGATCGGAGAGTTCAGCCAGGATCTGGCCCGGCTCGATCTCCTGCCCTCGGGCGTCCCGCTTCGGTCCCTTGATCCTGTCGCCGATGTCGCCATGAATCCGGGCCACGTAGCCGGGAACCTTGGCGAAGAGAACCGTTTGTTCGTAGGGGCGAATGGTGCCTGGCTGCTCCACCACGCGACGCAGGGATTTGCGTTGCGGACTGATTGCCGTCACGGAACTGGGGCCAGCCGCGGCCTCCTGCGCTGGTTTCCCGGGCTTGCCGCTGCACCCGATGAGCAAGGCCAAGCTGAACGGCGCCAGAATTCGGATAAAAAAGGCAGGTATAATCTCAGATCGCATCGGCACTCCTCTCGGAGGAAGAGTCAGCGTCGGGTAGATAATAGGCACTCTCGGGATCGGTGGGCGAAAGCGAGGGCGAACGCGTTGAACTGCCGTCCATCAAGAGAGCAAAGACGGCGGGGAGAATCACCAGGGTTGCCAGCAGCGAGGCGAGCAGTCCGCCGATGACCGCGCGTCCCAGGGGAGCGGTCTGATCGCCCCCCTCGCCCAGGCCCAGCGCCATGGGAAGCATCCCCGCCGACATGGCCAGGCTGGTCATCAGGATGGGGCGCAAGCGCGTGACCGCGCCTTCCCGTCCGGCCTCGCTGGCACTTTCGCCGGTGCGTCGATAGCGTTCGGCAAAGGTGATCAGCAGGATGGCGTTGGCGACCGCCACTCCAACTGCCATGATCGCTCCCATGAACGATTGCACATTCAGCGTGGTGCGCGTCGCCAGCAAGGTCACGAGTACTCCGCCGAGAACCGCCGGCACCGCCGCCACCGCGGTCAAGGCCAGACGGACCGATTGGTAGTAGGCGATCAGGAGGAGGAGGATCGCCACCACGGCCACGAGCAGCCCGGTTCCAAGTCCGCGAAACATCTCGCGCATGGGAGTAATCTGGCCACGCACATCGACCTGCACCCCGGCGGGTGTTTTCCCGGTCGCCTCGATGGCCTGCGCCAGGGCGGTGGCAACCTCTCCCAGATCGGCTCCCTCGATGTTGGCGGTCATCGACACCACCCGGCGCATGTTGTAGCGATCGAGTTGCCCCGGCATGGTCCCTTGCTTGACATCGGCCACATCGCGCAGCAACAGGGGAGTGGTACCATTGCTTTTGACGGGCACCACCTCGACATCGCGCGCCGAGGTCATCAGCGCTTGTGGGATTTCCACCTGCACCTGATAGCCGATCCCCGAGGCAGGATCGCGCCAGTAATTGGGGACCACAAAGCGGCTCGACGAGGTGGCGGCCACGAGTGAGCGCGCTACCTCCTCGGCAGATACACCGGAAAGGGCAGCTTTTTCGCGATCGATCTTCACTTGCACAGTCGGGTAATCAAGGGACTGGCTGTACTGAAGATCGCGCAGGGCCGGTATACGCGCCAGTTCATCACGCAGCCGGGCCGCGTAGGCGCGGTTATCTGCCATCTTTGGTCCGCTCACCACCACCTCGATCGGGGTGGGTGAACCAAAGCTCATCACGTCGTTGACAATGTCCGCCGGTTCAAAGGACAGCCGTATGTCCTTGACACGCCGCTCCACCGTGGCGACGGGTTCCCCCTCCGCCACCCATTTTCGGATCGCCCACTGGCGCAGATGGTCGGGGAGTCCTTCTCGCAACCTCCGCTTGACCTCCTCGATGCGTCGCACCCCTTTTTTCAGCGAGACGCGCATCACCGCTTCCTCGGGTCCGCCCATCCACAGATACACGCTGTTGATTGGATAACTCGACGGCACCACGCCCACATAGCCAAGGGAGATGGCGACATTCTCCGGCCCCACCTCTTTTTTGATGAACTCCAGCGCCTCCTTTGTCATTTCCTCGGTCTGTTCAATGCGTGTTCCATCCGGGGCGCGCAGGCGAAATTGAAAACTCCCCGCATCGACCTGCGGGAAAATCTCCATGCCAAGAAAGGGAAACGCCAGCACAAGAAGAAGGACCGCGCCGAAGAGATACCCCGGCACCACCAGCCAGCGCCAGCGCAGGGTGAACTCCACGAACTGGCTTAGTAGCCGGACCGCAAAGCCCTGGCGAACGGTGGCCGCGACCTCGCGAGCATGATGATGTTTGCGCAGTAACCAGATGGACAGCACAGGGACAAACGTGCTGGAGAGCAGATAGCTGGTGATCATCGAGAACCCGACCGCCAGCGCCAGCGGGACAAAGAGCGCGCGGGCCGCCCCTTGCATGAAAAACGAGGGGATGAACACCGCAAGAATGCTCAACATGGCGAGCAGGCGAGGCACTGCCGTTTCAGCGTTCCCCCGCCGCACCGCCAGCGGCATTGAGTCGGTTTTCTCCATCTGCGTGTGGATATTCTCCACCTCGACGGTCGCCTCATCGACCAGGATGCCGACCGCCAGCGCCAGCCCACCCAGAGTCATCAGGTTGACGGTTTGCCCGGTAATTGCCAGGGCCACCATCGCTCCCACCAGCGCCAGGGGAATGTTGAGGACCACGACGATCACGCTGCGCCAATCCCGCAAAAAGAGCAGCACCATCAGGCCGACCAGGACTGCCGCCAGTCCCCCCTCGAAGGCCACTCCGCGGATCGCATTGGTGACATAGGGCGATTGATCGAATTCAAAGCTCACCTTGATGTCGGGAGGAAGCATCTCCTGCATCTTCGGCAAATCCGCACGAACGTTGTTGACCACATCCAGCGTGGAAGCATCGGCCCGTTTGGTGACGAGGATATAAACCGCCCTCCGCCCATTGACCAGCGCATACCCGGTGGGGATATCGGTCGCGTCCTCGATGGTTGGGGCGATGTCGCGCAGGAACACGCCGGGCCGAACCGGGATCGTCCCCAGTTCCTCCGGTTTCACCACCATGGCATTCGAGGGCACCAGTGGCATTGTGACCGGAGTGCGAATATTCCCGGAGGGACTGATGGTGTTGCCCGCGGTCAGTGCACGTACCACCTCGTCGGGAGACACGTTATAGGCGCGGAGACGATCGGGATCGGCGCGAACCACCACGGTGCGCTGATTGCCACCAAAGGGCGGCGGCGCAGACACCCCCGGAATCGAGGCGAAACGGGGGCGCACCTTGAAGAGCGCCTGATCCTGAATTTCGCCCACGGTGCGAGTGTCGCTGGAGAGGACGAGATACCCCACCGGCACACTTCCGGTGTCGAAGCGCATGATGAACGGCGGGACCGTCCCGGGCGGCATGAAGGCACGGGAGCGATTGACGTAGCCCACTGTCTCCGCCATCGCCTGCGCCATGTCGGTGCCAGGATGGAAATAGAGCTTCATCAGGGATACCCCCTGAACGTTTTTGCTCTCAACGTGGTGAATGCCGTTGATGTAGAGGAAGTGATATTCGTAGAAGTTGGCGATGAGCCCTTCCATCTGCTCGGGATCCATCCCGCCATACGGCTGGCAGACATAGACGACGGGGAGGTTCAGGGCGGGAAAGATATCCACCTTCATGCGAACAAAGGCCAGAATCCCCGCAGCAACCAGCGCGACCATCGCGACCATGATGGTCACGGGTCGGCGAAGCGCGAATTCAATCGGGTTCATGGTGGATCTCTACTTCAGCAATACGTCAGGCGAATGAACTCATCCCATCATACTCCCCCAATTTACGCCATCGAGAGTATCTTGCCAGAAAGTTGTGCGGTTGAGTAAGGAAGAGACGAAGAATAGCGATCGTGCGTTCTGGTTCGGGACCCGCTCATCGCGCTTGCAAGAGAAAATCGAGCCTGCTCCCCGGCGACAACTCCTGCGGCGCCTCACCGCGCCGAAACAGGCGCGCAGCCGCCCCGAGAAGATGCACCTCAGCGCCCTCGATGCGCAGCAGCCCCGCCTCCCACAATCCGACCACTGGCGTCGGATTCATCTCGTGAAACTCGCGGATGCGTTCCTCGCGCGTCTCACCAAAATGCGGCACCAGTTCCTCGCCGGCGCGAACATGAATTTGACCGTCAAAGTAGTGCGGATTGATCTGGAAGGGCACCAGCCCCAGGGCGTTGAACGAGGCCGGCTGCACAATCGGCATATCGTTGGTCGTCTTGATCGTGGGGCAGGCGACATTCGAGCCCGCACTGATGCCCAGGTAAGGAGTGCCTTGCTGCACGCGGTCGCGAATCGCATCGAGCAGATCGAGGCGATACAAAGTATCCAGCAAGCGAAAGGTGTTCCCTCCCCCGACATAAATCGCCGACGCCTGCGCAATGGCCCGTTGCGGATTGGGGAACCGGTGAATTCCTTCCAGCGTATAGCCGGCATTCAGCCCGCGTTCAAGCAGCGCCTGGACATAACCGTCGTGATCGTGCAAGGCATACGGAAGGAAGAGCAACCGATCCATCGCCCCGAAAAAGGAGCGCATGGTGGTGCAGAGCAAGGCGACACGTTCGGGAGTGCGAAACCCTCCACTGCCAAGGAGCACACGCATGGGGCCTCCCTCCCTCAGGCGATCAGAATGAGCAGCGTTGTGCCGACCACACAGGAGAGCACGGTCACCGGCAGACCGATGCGGAAATACTGCCAGAAACCGACGGGCTCTCCCGACATCTCCATGACAATTACATTGGCGACCGATCCCAGAAGTGTCAGGTTGCCGGCATAGGTGGTGGCCAGCGCCAGCAACATCCACATCTGCGCGGGGTTGGCAAACTCCGTCATCTGCCCTTCGAGCAACTTGATGAACGGGACATTGCTGACAATGTTACAGCCGATCACACTTACCCACACCAGGTTGATTTTCTGCATCAACAGTGAGGTTTCCCACAGAGGGTGGGCAAGGCTGTTGATCTCGGCCACCAGCCCCGACGTTTCCAACCCGTGGACCAGGATAAACAGCCCGGCAAAAAAGAGCAGCAGCAGCCAGTTCACCCGCGCCAGGATATCCGCCGGCGCGGGATGGCGTTGATCAAAAAGAAAGAGGAGACTGGCGCCGGAGAGGGTCGCCCAGGCCGGGTTGACCCCCTGAAAACAGAAGCCCATGCTCACCAGGGCCGCCACCACAAGCGTGCGAATCAGCAAGGGGCGATCGATCTTGGCCTCCGGGATGCTTAGCTCCGTCCAGGCGACCGCCAGCTCGCGCCGAAACAGCCACTGCAAAAGGAGGATATGAAACCCCAGGCAAATCAGCCCCACAGGCACCAGCCGGCTGGCAAAGAACAGATAGGTGAGGCCATGCTGATGCTGCTCCGCCAGACTGCCGATGATCATGTTCTGCGGATTCCCGACCAGCGTCATGACACTGCCAATATTGCTGGCGGTTGCCAGCGCCATCAGGTAGGGGAAGCGCGGCAAGCGGGCCTGGGTTAACACCTCGACCACCAGCGGGGTGAGCAACAGACAGATGGTGTCGTTGACAAAGAGGGCAGAAAGTATCCCGCTGGTCATCGCCAGCCAGAACAGAAGCGAGCGGGGAGTACGCGCCACCTGAAAGGTCCAGCGTGCGGCGAGCTGAAAAAAACCGGCGTCGCGCAGATGCTCGGTCAACACCATCATCCCCAGCAGAAGCACGATCGTGTTGCCATCGACACAGGCATAGGCCTGTTGGGGGCTGACCACCCCACACATGACCATCAGGGTGGCGCCCACCATCGCCGAGGACGGCCGCCCCAGAGGCAACCACCGAATCTGTCGAACCGAGATTAACACGTAGCTGAGGCCGAAGATGACGAGGGCTTTCAGAGCAAGCGGCGTCATGGCCGAGGTCGTCCTTCCCTGGCGGCGGTGAACCGGTTTACTTCAAACGGAACACAACGATGCCCAGAGGAGGAACGCTGATGGTCAGCGATGCGGGCCGGCCATGCCATCCACTCCACCACGCTTCCTTGCCCCCCATGTTCCCCAGTCCGCTCCCGCCATAGACCGGGGCATCGCTATTGAGGATCTCTTCCCAGTAGCCCGCCAGAGGCACTCCCACCAGATAATTGTGCCGCGGCACCGGCGTGAAATTACAAACCACCAGGATCCAGGTGGGCGTGGAGTGCCCCCGACGCAGGAAGCTCACCACACTTTGCTCGGCATCGTTGATGTCCACCCACTGAAACCCGGTCCAGTCCGTTTCCGATTCATGCAGCGCTGGTTCTTCACGATAGAGCCGGTTCAGATCGGCCACCCAGCGATTGAGCCCCGCATGTTCGGGATACTGTAGCAGGTGCCAGTCCAGGCTCACTTCCTGATACCACTCGTTCCGCTGGCCAATTTCCCCGCCCATGAAGAGGAGTTTCTTGCCAGGCTGTGTCCACATGTAGCCATACAGAACGCGCAGGTTGGCGAACTGCTGCCACAGATCACCCGGCATCTTGTTAATCAGCGCTTTTTTGCCGTGCACCACCTCGTCGTGCGACAACGAGAGCACAAAGTTCTCGGTGAAGGCATAGAGCATGCGGAACGACAGCAAATTGTGGTGATATTTGCGATAGATCGGCTCCAGCGCCATGTACTTGAGGGTATCGTGCATCCACCCCATGTCCCACTTCAGGCCAAAGCCCAGACCTCCGACGTAGGTGGGACGGGAAACCATCGGCCAGGAGGTCGATTCCTCGGCAATCACCTGCACATCGGGATGGGTGCGATAGATCTCCTCGTTGAGACGACGGAGAAAGTGAACCGCCCCGAGATTCTCGCGTCCGCCGTACTGGTTGGGTACCCATTCACCTTCCTGGCGCGCGTAATCCAGATAGAGCATGGAAGCGACGGCATCGACGCGCAGGCCATCGACGTGATATTCCTCGAGCCAGAACATGGCACTGCTGGTCAGGAAACTGCGCACCTCGTTGCGATCGTAATTGAAGACCGCTGAACCCCACTCCTGATGCATCCCCTGGCGGGGATCGGCATGTTCAAACAGATGCGTGCCATCAAAATACTTCAGCCCATGTTCATCGGTCGGGAAGTGCGAAGGCACCCAGTCGAGGATGACCCCAATGCCCGCCTGGTGGAGCTGATCAATAAGATATTTCAGATCCTGTGGGGTGCCATAACGGCGCGTGGGCGCAAAGAAACTGGTCACCTGGTAACCCCACGAGGGGTAGTACGGGTGTTCCATCACCGGCAGGAACTCGACGTGGGTGAAGCCCAGCCGCTGGATGTACTCCACCAGGTAGGGAGCGAGTTCCCGATACGTCATCCAGCGGTTGCCTTCCTCGGGCACTCGGCGCCACGAGCCCAGGTGGACCTCGTAAATGCTCATGGGAGCATGGAGCGAATTCTGTTTGTGGCGGTTGGCCATCCACTCCTGATCGCCCCACTCGTAGGCGAGATCCCAGAGCACTGACCCCGTGCGCGGAGGTTCCTCGGTGGCGAAGGCAAAGGGATCGGCCTTGTCCACGCGATAGCCATGGTAGCGGGAAACGATGTGATATTTGTAGATGGTTCCCCTGGGAACATCGGGAAAGTAGTTGTACCAGATGCCGGAATGTCCCTGGGGATGAAGTGGATGCGTTCCCTTGGCCCAGCCGTTAAAATCGCCGATGACGTAAACAGCCTCGGCGTCCGGAGCCCAAAGCCCAAACGAGGCCGCCGTGGTGCCGTCCTCCTGCGGAAGAAGATGCGCACCAAGCTTCTCGTGCAGGCGAAAATGACTACCTTCATTGAACAGGTAGAGATCCTGATCGCTCAGTAGGGTTTTCGTCATTCGTCCTTGGGGAGGTCTGGGGTGTCGGCACGATGGCAGAAGCGCGGTGCTCCTGTCACAGGGTGCGACGCCGTTGCCGGCGCGTCACACCTCATCCGCTGCTTTGATATCGTCCTTGGCAGACGGTTCAAGAGGGTGCCGGAACTTTGACCCGCCAGGCCCCCCCTTGCCGAGGCGCGGAAGAGGAACCCGAGGAACCCCTCGTCTGATTGCCCTCCCGGTCTCACCCAGCAACTTGCCGCAAGGGATTGTCACCACCATTGCACGGGAAGGATCCGGGGACAGGGTCAGAAGGTGCGCCGCAGTCCTCCCTTCCTGCTTGGTGGAAGGGAGGACCGAACCAGAACCAGGTCAGGAGGCGTCGCTCAGCGGGGGTTGGGATTGGGCCGCTTCCAGCCTTTCGGCGTAGGCCAGTTCGTCTTTCAGGCTCTCCGCCGCTGGTTTTTTGCTGATCGCAGGATCCAGACAGAAGAGATCCCAGAACTCCCCATTATAACCTTTCTGGCGCACGAACCATTCCCCGGTTTCCTCGTCCTTTTCGAGCGGAAAGAGGGCACAGAGTTCGGGCTTGTAGCGGTACGGGTCGCCCTCGCGAGCCCCGATCTTGTGCAGTACGCAGCCCTCCTTGAAGAAGACACACCACCCCTGGGTGACGCGCAGGGTCGGCATGCCGATCTTTTTGCGCCCACTCAGGTAGCCCATCTTCTCGATCGTTTTGCGGGCCTCCGGGCGGAGTTCCGGGAGAATCTTGTCCTTGAGGATGGGATCAATACGCGCCTGGTCTGTGGGAGAGAGCGGGGGGCGGCCGTTCTGGCAACAGATGCCATCACACCCGCGCCCGAAAATGCATTCAAACTTCGCCTCCGCCAGATTAGCGACAGGCAAACTGATCATACGTGTGTCTCCCGATCCCAGATGGTGATGATCAGTCGCAGCGCTTCCCTGCACGGCTCAGGGCATGACTGACCAGAGCGCCGAGTAACTCGGCATAGGTTCCCCCCGTGGCGCGATAGCCCCGACTGATTTCCCCGTTGGGGTGCAGGTCGGGGTTGGGATTCACCTCGAGGATGAAAACCTCTCCCGATGGTAGCATCCGGAAATCGACCCGTCCATAGTCCCTCAACCCCAGAAGTGTAAATGCCTCCCTGGCCAGAGAACCAAGCTGTGCGCTGGTCGTCGGATCGAGGAGCGCTTGCGGTTGAAACGCCACGCTGCGATAGTCTGGCGTGCCTTCGGTCCACTTGGCGTCGTAGGTGACAATGGGCCAGAGATCCTCGCTCGCGCGAAAGGTCATCTCTCCGGGCCAGAGGGCATGGCAATCTGGAGTCTCAATCACGGGGACCAGGAGTTCCCGACCGGGGAGGAATTGTTCGACCAGCACCGGGGCCCCATAGCGAGCAAGGATCAACGCCGCCCGCTCAGCAAGTTGCTCAGGCGTGGTGACCACGCTCCCCTGATCGATCCCCACACTCGCATCCTGACATGAGGGTTTGACCATCAACGGCCAGGGCAGCGTGCTGGGAGGAATGGGCACCCGGTCCACCAGAAAAAAAGGGGCCGTCGGCAGGCCGGCATCCTGGAGAACCCGTTTGGTCAAGGGTTTGTTGCGTGCCAGAGCCAGGGCGTGCGAGGGGGATCCGGTGAAAGGCACCTTGTGCCATTCCAGCAGCCCTGCAAAGGTGATCTCGGTCGCACCATCATCGCCAAACCCTTCAAAGGCGTTCACCACCACCGCGGGGCGACGATACTGGAGTTCGGCCAGAAAAGGCGCGAGATCGTGGCTGACGCCAAAACAGCGGACTTCGTGACCGAGGCTGCGCAACGCCTCCTGCATCCCTGCAATCGTGGCCAGAATCTCACGCTCGGATTCCGCATCGTGATGCGTCAGGGGGAGGACCGGCTCGTTATACGCGATCAGGATGTGTGCAGACACCTTCGGCTCCTTCGTGCGACGCTGAGCCGCACGAGGCAACCGACGGCAGGGTCGTCGCCACGCGGGTGAGAGCCGCTTCGAGAATGCGCCCGATCAGGCGTTCATAATCGCAATTCCCCGCGCGCGCCAGGAAAACCAGATCGCTCGACTCGGGATTGATCCCGGGCAAGGGATTGACCTCGAGAAAATAGGGAGTGGTTCGGGTGCAGCGAAAATCGATGCGGGCCACATCGCGGCACCCCAGGGAGCGATACACCGTCAGAGCCGCCTGCGCCAGGGCACTGTGTGCCTCCGCCGGGAGTTCCGGCGGACAACGATAGCGCACCTGCCTCTGCCAATCGCGTTTCACCGCGAGGGAGTAAATGAAGGGACGTTCGCGCTGGAGCGGCACCACCTCCATCATCCCCAGCACCTCGGGCGGATCATTGCCCAGCACGCCGACCGTCACCTCGACCCCGTCGATGAACTCCTCGACCAGGACGGGCTGGCGGTGCGCGCGCTGCGCGGTGGCCACCACCACGGGGAGATCAAGCAGATGCTCGACGAGAGAAGTGGCGTGAATCCCCTTGCTCGATCCCTCCCAGGCGGGCTTGACGATCAACGGCAGTTGCAGCTGCGCCCGGTCAATAAGTGGCAAGAGGTCGTCACCGGGTTCGACCACCACCCCCCGAGGGACTGCCACGCCGTGGGAGGCCACGAGCCGCTTGGCGCAATCCTTGTCGAGGGTAACAGCCAGGGTGAGAGGATCGGAGCCTGAGTAGGGAATCCGTAGCATTTCCAGAAGGGCAGGGACCCGCGCCTCGCGCGAACGGCCCACGCCCTCTCCCTCCGCGAGATTGAACACAAAGTCAGGGGGATCACTCAGCAAGCGTTCCAGAAGAGGGCGACCATCACCCAGGATCTCCACCTCGTGCCCCAGACGACGGAGCACCCCCGCGAGCGCCTCAATGGTCACTGGGCTGTCAAATTCTTCCTGGGAATCGTCGCCAACCTCGGCCGCCAGGGAGACCTCGGTTTTGAGATCACAGGTGATGCCGATCTTCATAAGCAGCCGCACTCCGTTGCAGGGTCGCCAGAGCAAGCGCCAGCGCGGTTACAGATCTACCAGAGAGAGCGCAGAAGAAGATCCCACAAGTGGAAACCTCGGGAGGAAGGAACGCTCAACCACACCCATTGCTCACCACGCGCAGGGGAAACCGGGTGGGCGAGTCGTCCGTTGGCTGTTCGCCGGCCGGTGCGGCACCGCAGCCGCTTTCCGTGTGAGGTACCAGTTTGGGCGTTTGGCGTCGGGCCATGCGCTCGCTATCCTCGGGCATGAGGACAGTTTTCTGCCCGGAGAGCAAGCCGCTGACTCCCTGGGTCGCGGGAGGAGTGCGGGCCTGGTTGGCCGCCTTGTCCTCCGCCTGATAGCGCACCAACATGCCTTCAAAATTACGGAGAACCACGGCATCGTCGGACGCCGAGACCAGGTAGTTCGGCATCAGCGGAATCTTCCCCCCTCCATGGGGGCTATCGACGACATAGGTGGGAATGGCCAGTCCGGAAAGATGGCCGCGCAGCCCCTCCATGATCTCCAACCCCTTCCACACCGAGGTACGGAAGTGCCCAGCGCCGATCACCGGGTCGCAGTGGAAGAGATAATACGGGCGCACCTTGATCCGTAACAGCGCCCGCATCAACCGCCGCATTTCGTCGAGCGAATCATTCACCCCCTTGAGCAGGACGGTGTGGTTGTTCACAGGCATCCCAGCCCGCAAGAGGGTTTTGCAAACGCGGGCCGCCTCGGGAGTGATCTCGTGGCTGTGGTTGAAATGAGTCTGAATCCACACCTTCTCCGCCGTGGCGAGCAGTTCCACCAACTCGGGATCGAACAACCGTTGCGGCAGGGTCACCGGCACGCGCGTGCCAATGCGGATGACGTCCACGTGAGGAATGGCGGCCAGACTCTCCAGGAAAAAGCGGAGTTTTCCGAGCGGCAAAGTCAGTGGATCGCCGCCGGAGAGAATCACATCGCGAATTTCGGTGTGCTCGCGGATGTAGTCGATCATCCGTTCGTCATCGCGACTGATGGCATCCCACCCACCGCGAACCATGGTGGCGCGCTTGCGTGTGCAAAAGCGGCAATACATGCTGCACACGTGAGTCGCCACCAGGAGCACTCGATCCGGGTAGCGATGGGTCAACCCCGGCACGGGCGAATCCTTGTCCTCTTCGAGAGGATCTTCCAGTTCATAGCCGGAGGGGTTTTCGCGTTCCAGGGGTGAGGGCACCGATTGCAGACGAATCGGATCGTCGGGATTGTGGGGATCAATGAGAGAAAAGTAGTAGGGCGGGATGGCCAGCTTGTAATCGGCCTCCAGCGAGCCGATCGCTTCGAGTTCCTCGGGGGTAAAGGTCAGGAGGGTGCGAAGCTGGCGAACCGACCGAATCGCGTTCTGGGACTGCCAGCGCCAATCGTCCCAGAGATGATCGGGGACATTGTGCCACAAGGGATGGCGCCGAGGCCGACCCGGAGGTTCTTCGTCTTCCCGACTGTACGCCGGCGGAAAGAGGGCCTCCGGAGCGTTGTGCAGATGCTCGTGGGTGTTGGGTGTGCTCATCGTCCCCTGAAAGGCCTCCAAGTAGAAGACCACCGCTCGAGGAATCGCCTCGGTGCAGCTGCGAGGGTGGTGCCTCGTGACGGCCGCATCGTACCGTCAAGGATGAAGAACGCAAGAGAGGTCGCGTCGTGAGAGCGTTTGTGCATGAAAACGAGGCCTGAAAGTCGCCACATTGTGCAGGGTTCTCCTGCGTGAGGGGTGAGCCGCGGAGGCCGCGCTTGGGTCGTGGGGAAGCCCCGTCCACCCCGTGGCAAACACTTCTGTTTCTCCCGGTCGGAAAGGCTCCTGCTCTCTCCCTTTACCAGGATGGTGCAAGTGTAGATCGGACGGCCTTGCAGGCCAAGATGACTTCGCCGAAAACCACCTCGTTATTCCGAAAAAAATCTCCCTGCGCTGGCACTGATCCTCCTCTTCGGCACTCCCGGGCTCTCCCAGGGGAGCGCGCATGGGGATGATCGCCTTTGTGATCGGCAGGCAGGGGAGGAGGAATTGAGGGGAAGTAGACAAAAAGACGATCTGGAGGGGGAATCCTCCAGCGTGAACCGTCGGCGGCCGGCGACGATTCACGCCGAGAGTTGGAGCGCGGTCTACTTCGTGGCGGTTTGCCGTTTCAACCAGTCGGCGAGTCGGGCCGGCCACGAGGAGAGAACCGGATCCTTGCTGGCCAGCCCCACCCCATGACGGCCTTTCTCGTAAATGTGCAGCTCTGCCGGCACCCCCGCCTTGCGCAGCGCCAGGTAAAAGCGGATACTGTTCTCCGGGGGAACCGCGGTGTCCTCGGTTGTGTGGAAGAGGAATGTGGGCGGAGTCTTCGCCGTCACCTGCTCGTCATTGGAGAGCGACTTCACCAGTTCCTCGCTCGGTTGCTTACCCAGCAAATTGTCGCGCGATCCCCCGTGCGTGAAGGGGCGCTTCATGGTGATCACCGGGTAGGAGAGGATGGCAAAATCGGGGCGGCAACTGACACGTTCGATTGGATCGTCGGCGTCCTTCTTGCCCTCGTCAAAGTGGGTGGCTGCCGTCGAAGCGAGGTGTCCGCCCGCGGAGAAGCCCCAGATGCCAATATGCCGCGGATCCACATTCCACGGGGTCGCCCTGGCCCGCACCAGACGGAGCGCACGCTGCACATCCTGCATTGGCGCGGGATGATGATAACGCGGTGCAATGCGATATTGCAGAATGAAGGCCGTGAACCCTTGCTTGTTTAGCCACTCGGCGATCTCCGTGCCTTCGTGGCTCATGGCCAGATGTCCGTAGCCTCCCCCGGGGCAAATCACGACCGCCGGAGCTGGTTTCTTGTCGGTGGCCGACTTCCCTCCCGGGGCGGGATAAACCAGCAGGCGCGGCACATCTTCCTTCGCCGTGCCGAGCGCGCCGGGTGCTCCCTTGGGCCAGAGGAGAACTTCCTCAGAGGCGGCCCCGGGGGTGAAACACAATGCCAGAGTGAGGAGAGCGGCGTTCATCGATGACATTCCTTTCAAGGAGAGAAGCGAGCGGTCTCGTGCAGAGCTTATCCAGAGCGTAGACAGGTTCAACTCCCTTCCCCCAAAGAAAGAGAAGAGGATGAGCGGCGCTTGCAGAACCGAAGGGATTCGGGTAGACTTCCACCACTGTCTTTTCTTCAACGAGGAAGCTCCAGGGAGTCACCCCATGATCCCCGCTTCACGATGGCGTACTCGGTGGGGGCTGGTTTTGACCGGCGCACTTCTGGTCACCTGCCTGTCGCTACATGGAGTGCTTGCCCAGCCCGGGTATCGGCCTCCCACGGGTTCGCGCCCAGGTGGGTTTAGCGGCGTTCCTGGCCAACCAGGCGGTTTCGGCGGTCAACCAGGTGGTTTCAGCGGTCAACCGGGCGGTGTCACTGGAATTCCTGGCCGTCCCCCAGGGATCCCAACGATGCCACAAAATCCCGGCGGGTTCACAGGCATCCCTGGGAGTAATCCTGGTGGCATCACGGGGATTCCGGGGAGTACCCCTGGCACGCGACCCGGTGGCATCGGTGGTCCGGTCTTTCGTTACACCTGCTCCAAGTGTGGGGGAGAGGTGACGGCAAGCGCGCCTTCCTGCCCACATTGCGGCGCGCGCTTCTCAGGCACGACCTTCGACAACGGCCCGGGGGGGATGGCCAGTCGGCCGCCAACCACCCCCGCGGTTCCCCCGGTCACGATGCCTCCTCAGGGAGTCACCACCACTCCCGTTTCTTCCACCACCACCAGTTCTTCCTCCAGTGGAACGGGTCTCAGCCTGGCGGTGATTATTGGCGTGGGGGTGGTCGCTCTTGGGGGCATGGCCGTGACAGCTGCCGTCATTCTCCTGGTCGCCGGGAACAAGAAGCCGGCCAAACGTCGTCGGTCCCGACGAGACGACGACCTGGAAGATCGCTACGAGGATTGATGCAACTCGCTCATCTCGTCCGGCAGATCCCGCACCGCTTTCCCCCCTGGGTTCCGAAGGCGGTGCGGGATGTTTGTTTCAGGGCTAACGATTCTCCTCGCCAAACTGGTGTGAAACGATCGTCCCCGTGGGCCAGCTCAGCCAGAGCAATCGTTTGAAGTGATAGTCTCCGCCAATGTTGTGCCCTGCAATCGCCCCGAGCCGATTGGTCCGTGCGCGATGGGTATGGCCACAAAAGGCAAAGGGGATCCGCGTTTCTGCTTTCTCCAGTTCTCGCTCCATCGCCTGGTTGCCGCACAGGGCGTCCCACAGCAAGCTATCCAGGCTGGTGGGAGGACAGGGGCGGGGAAAGCCCAGCCCATAAAACGGCGGATGGTGCGTCACCACAATGGCGCGGTCCACGGCGTTGCATGCCTGGGTGAGATGGTCGCGAAAACGGGCCACCACCTCGGCGGTGAAGGTACCATCGGTGTGCGGCCAGCGGACATAATTGGCGTCGTTGTGTCGACCACGCGTGAAGCGCTTGCTTTCCAGGCGATGCAACTCCTCGGGGAAGCGCTCGCGGAGTGCTGCCAGCGACCAGCTGTAATCGTACCAGTTGATGGAACCCACCAGGGCAAGATCCGCTTCGGGGAGGAGGAACGGCCCCTCATCGAGGTAGTGAAAACCATGGGCCTGAGCCACACCCGGCAACTGCTCGCGATACAGCTGGAAGGAATCGTGCGGAGCCTCGCTGGGGACCCACACGTCGTGATTGCCCGGCACCAGGGCTTTGCGACAGGGGATCGCGGCGAAGGCTGCCAGACATTCGGCAAAATACGCCCCGGTCCCAATATCGCCCGCCAGGACCAGGACATCGGGCGGATGCGCGCACAGAAAGCGCACCAGGGCGTGATTGGCCTCCATGCCGCGTGCGTGGTGGCCCCAGTGCAGATCGGCAGTAAATGCCAGTTCGAGTGTCGCCGCCATGCTCTCCTCCCTTCTGAAACGTGGGCACCCGCGCGCCTGGTCGTGTCACGCGACAACCGCGCTCGGACGTTGTTTTTTCGTTCCCTTTATATACCTCTCTCTCCAGTGCCCCGGAGACGATTGCGCCCGCGATTCTGCTACTAAAGAGATCTGTTGTTATGACCATTCCAGCAGCTACCCCTGCCCCCCGCGTGATTCGCAAACTCCTGGTCGCCAATCGAAGTGAAATCGCCACGCGGGTGTTTCGCAGTGCTCATGAACTTGGCATCCGCACGGTGGCCATCTATTCCCACGAAGATCGCTTTGCGCTCCATCGCTTCAAGGCCGATGAGGCCTACCGTGTCGGCACTCCTGGGGAACCGATTCGCAGCTATCTGGATATCGCCGGCATTGTGGCCCTGGCGGTCGAGCATCAGGTGGATGCGATTCATCCTGGGTATGGCTTTCTGTCGGAAAATCCGAACTTTGCGCGGGCCTGTCGCGAGGCGGGGTTGATCTTTGTCGGACCGCGCACCGAGATTCTGGAGCAACTGGGCGACAAGGTCGTGGCCCGACAGATCGCCGACACGGCGTGCGTCCCGATCCTGGCAGGGAGCGAGAAGGCGGTCCGCACCACGGCCGAAGCGCACAAACTCGCCCAGAAACTCGGCTATCCCGTGATCATCAAGGCTGCCATGGGCGGGGGCGGGCGAGGGATGCGTGTTGCAGCCTCTGCCGACCGCCTCGAAGAAGCCCTCGACCAGGCGCGGCGCGAGGCCGGAACGGCGTTTGGCATCCCCGATGTGTTCCTGGAAAAGTACATCCAGCGGGCACGCCACATCGAGGTTCAGTTGCTTGGCGATTCGCATGGCAATCTGGTTCATCTCTATGAACGTGATTGCTCGGTGCAACGGCGTCACCAGAAGATTGTCGAGATCGCCCCCGCCTTCAACTTTGATCCAGGGCTCCGCCAGCAGATTCTCGAGGCGGCTCTCGCGATCGGTCACGCGGTCGGCCTGGACAACGCCGGGACGGTGGAGTTCCTGGTCGATGTGGACCAGGGCAAATTCTACTTTATCGAGGTCAATCCGCGCATTCAGGTCGAGCATACCGTCACCGAGGAGGTCACGGGCTTCGACGTGGTCAAGAGCCAGATTCTGATCGCCCAGGGGGCTCCGCTGTCTGACCCCGAGATTGGGCTGGATTCGCAGGAGCGGGTTCGCACCCACGGGTACGCCATTCAGTGCCGGGTGACCACCGAGGATGCCGCCAACAACTTCCTTCCCGATTATGGCCGCCTGAGCAACTATCGCTCGGCGAGCGGGATGGGGATTCGCCTGGATGCCGGCTCCGCGTACACGGGCGTGGTGATCACTCCCTTCTACGATTCTCTGCTGGTGAAGGTGACCGCGCATGGGCTTCGCTTTGTCGATGCCGCCCGGCGCATGGAGCGGAGCTTGCAGGAATTCCGCGTCCGCGGAGTCAAAACCAATATTCAGTTCCTGATCAATCTGATCACGCACCCGTCCTTCCTGAAGGGTGAATGCACCACCCGCTTCATCGACGAAACCCCCGCTCTCTTTCGGTTTGCCGCGCGCAAGGATCGGGCGACCAAGCTCCTGACCTACATCGCCGAGGTGATTGTGAATGGCAACCCGGAGGTGGCCAGCGTGCTCAAGGGGCGAAAGGGGGAATCCGGGCTGAAAACAGGCGCCCGCGACCTGACCCAGACTCTCCTTGCACACGATGTAACCCTGACCAAGCCCGAAGGGACACGCGACCTCTTCCGTCAACTCGGACCCGAGAAATTCTGCCAGTGGATGCGTGCACAGAAACGCTTGCTGGTGACCGACACCACCTTTCGCGATGCGCACCAGTCCTTGCTGGCAACGCGCATGCGAACCCATGACATGCTGGCGATCGCTCCCACCTATGCCAATCATCACCACAAACTATTCTCTCTGGAGATGTGGGGCGGGGCGACCTTTGATACGGCAATGCGTTTTTTGAAAGAATCCCCCTGGCAGCGGCTGGTCAGTCTGCGCGAGCGCATCCCCAACATTCTCTTTCAGATGTTATTGCGCTCGGCCAATGCCGTCGGCTACACCAACTATCCCGACAACGTGGTGAAGGCGTTTGTAAAGGAGTCGGCCCAGGCAGGGATCGATCTCTTTCGCATCTTCGACGCCCTGAACTGGTTGCCCAACCTGCGCCTGGGAATCGATGCGGTCCGCAACGCCGGGATGCTCGCTGAGGCGGCCCTTTGCTACACCGGCGATATTCTCGATCCGAAAAGAACGAAATATAACCTCAGCTACTATGTCGAGCTGGCCAGGGCCCTGGAAAAGAGCGGCGCTCAGATTCTTGCCATCAAGGACATGGCCGGGCTGTGCAAACCGTATGCGGCCCGCCTCCTGGTGCGCGCGCTGAAACAGGAGGTCGGTCTGCCCATTCACTTCCACACCCACGACTGCGCCGGCGGACAGATCGGCTCACTCCTCTTTGCCAGCGAGGAAGGGGTAGACGTTGTCGATACGGCGATGGCCCCGTTCTCGGGGTTAACCAGCCAACCGAACCTGCACGCCCTGGTCGACATGCTCCGGTTCCAGGAGCGCGATACGGAACTGTACGACGATTCTCTCCAGAGCACTGCCGACTACTGGGAGCAGGTGCGCGCCTATTACTGGCCCTTTGAAACGGGGCAACACGCGCCGGCCGCCGATGTCTACTTGAACGAGATGCCAGGCGGCCAATCGACCAACCTCTATCAGCAAGCGCAGTCGCTGGGATTACAGAATCGCTGGCGGGAAGTCTGCCGGATGTATCGCACCGTCAACCAGATGTTTGGCGATATTATCAAGGTGACTCCCACCTCGAAGGTCGTTGGGGACATGGCCCTGTTCATGGTGAGCAATCATCTGACCGCCGAGGAGGTTCTGGAAGGGAAACGCGAACTCTCCTTTCCCGAATCGGTGGTGGAGTTCTTTGAAGGACGGCTGGGACAACCGCCCGGAGGGTTTCCCAGGGCTCTGCAGAAAAAGGTGCTTCGCCAACGGAAGGCGCTGCGCGGTCGCCCCGGAGCCAGCCTTCCTCCCGCCGACTTCCCGGCAACGCGCGCCGAACTGGAACAAAAGCTGCGCCGCAACGTCAACGATCAGGAAGTGGTGACCTACCTCCTCTATCCCAAGGTGTTTCTCGATTTTGCCCAGCACAACGCACGCTTCTCCGACACCAGTGTTCTGCCCACGCCAACGTTCTTCTATGGGATGCAACCCGGAGAAGAAGTGAGCATGGACATCGAGAAGGGAAAAACTCTGATCATCAAATTGCTCACGGTGGGAGAACCGCACGTCGATGGGAGCCGCACCGTTTTCTTTGAGCTAAACGGACAGCCTCGCGAGGTGCGGGTGATGGACAAGGCCCTGTCCGGCCAGGTGAAGGCACGGCTTAAGGCGGAGCGGGGCAATCCCCTCCAGGTGGGTGCCCCGATGCCAGGCTTGCTGGCACGAGTTTATGTGAGCCCAGGAGACGAGGTGGCGGCCGGTGACAAGCTCTTTATCCTGGAAGCGATGAAGATGGAAACCACCATCTACGCCGAGCGCGCTGGAAAGGTGGCGGAGGTGCTGGTCGAGGCCGGCACTCAGGTCGAAGGAGGCGACCTTCTCCTGCGCTACGAGGCGTGAACCGGTTGCCCGGTGCGGCGCAACGGAGTCAAGATGCGCTGGACGCCTGAACGACGAGGGGTGAGAACCACGGACTTGAGTGCATTGATAAAGTCCATGCAGCTGGGCCAGCGATTGGTCCAGCAAGGATCGAGCGCCCGTGCCAGGATGGGCGCCTCCCGATTGCGCATCCGGGCGAGATCCACCGGAAGGCCCCGTGGTTGGATGCCGGGTTCGAACGGCAGGAGAACTCGTTCTCCCGGGACGAGCACGCAGTAAGTCATCGCCAGGGCATATTGATCGGTATGGCTGGTGATGTTCCCTTCGTACAGTTCCGGAGCCGCATACGGGGGAGTCCCCATCATCCGGCGGCGATGTGTGTGAGCGAGGGCGGAGCGACAAAGGCCAAAGTCGGCAATTTTCAAGGTGTGTCGCATCACCAGAAGATTGCTGGGTTTGATATCACAGTGCTGCAGCCCCGTACGCTGGAAGCCATCGCCCTGGCGCGGATGGGCGGCGAGAAAATCCAGTGCCATGGCAGCCTGTTCGAGCAGATCGATCACGTGATCAGGAGGGATCACGGTCCCGGTCAGCTCGCGATAGGCGTCTTCGAGTTCAAAGAGATTGCCATCCGCCTTTTGCATCCGCAGCACGAGATAGCCCGGCAGCGCACAAACATCGTGGAGCTGAATGATGTTCGGATGCTGCACCTCGCGCAACTTGATCAGAACGCGCACCTCGTTGGCGACCAGCGCAGGGGGCATCTCGCGACAATCGAGGAACTTGAGCGCGTAGGTGGTCCCGGAAGCATGCATGGCCTCCCAGACCTCACTAAATCCGCCACTCCCCAGATGTTGCGTAAGACGATAACCAGGGATAGGTTCCATGCCGGGTTCGGGCTTCACGACAATGTCTCCCCTTGCGCAGAACCGAAAACCAATCGCGGCAGCCACACTCAACCCTAGGTCGCACTTCGCGATTTGCAAATGGCTTACCCACTTCTTGTCCGCAGAATGGCACGCGGGCAGAAAAGTTGCTCGGGGCAGCGCCACCCGATAGCATGACCCAGACGACACCCGAGGAGGACGCATGGGCCGCACGGCAACGATTCAACGGCAAACGGGCGAAACACGTATCGACCTCTCCCTCGATCTGGATGGCCATGGACGCGCTGATCTCACGACCGGGGTAGGCTTTTTCGATCACATGCTCACCCTGCTGGCGCGCCACAGCCTGATCGATCTGACCATCCGAGCCGAGGGCGACCTCCATGTGGATGCGCACCACACGGTCGAGGATGTCGGAATCTGTTTTGGCCAGGCATTGACCCGAGCGCTGGGTAACAAGGCAGGCATTCGGCGCTACGGCTGTATGACCTTGCCGATGGATGAGGTCCTGGTGACCGCCGCGATCGACCTGAGCGGGCGACCTTTCTGTGTTTGGCAGGCCGAGGTTCCGCGCGAAACCCTGGGGCAGTTCAACGCCCCGCTCGCAGAGGAGTTCTGGCGAGCAGTGTCCTCGGCCGGACTCTGCAACTTGCACGTGGTTCTGCACCACGGCAACAACACCCACCATATTGTCGAGGGCATCTTCAAGGCGACCGCGCGCGCACTGCGACAGGCGGTGGAAGCCGACCCGCGCATGACCGGCATCCCCTCTACCAAGGGAGTCCTTTAAGCACCGGATCTCCCCCAGCGATCCCTTGCGGGGCAATAGGCCCTCAACCGCTTATTCCCTCGCCGAACGGAGTACCTTGACCGGAGAGAGTTGCCGTCGCGCCACGTCGCAGATGCCAATCCCCAGGAGAGTATTCGTCTCGTCGAGGATCGCGTGTTCTCCCGGGCGCGAAACGGTCAGCACCGTCTGGATCTGGCCCTGGCAGAATCCCTTGGCGAGATCGGCAGAGAGAGTCAGGGGCGGAAGCTCTGCCAGAGCAGCGGTCAGCGGCAACATCTTTCCCCGTGCCTCTGCCGGAGAAAGCTCGAGCGCGACTGCCTGTTCGGGAGTGAACGGTCCCACGCGCGTGCGCCGCAAGGTCTGCACATACCCCCCGCACCCCAGTTGTTCCCCAAGGTCGCGTGCCAGCGCGCGAATGTATGTGCCCTTGCCACAGTCCACCTGCAAATCCAGTTCGGGATACTCGTAGCGCCGGATGCGAAGGGCATCGATACGCACCACCCGCGGAGTGAGCGTCACGCTCTCGCCCCTGCGAGCGCGATCATAGGACCGCTGTCCGGCCACCTTGGCGGCAGAAAAGGCGGGGGGAAGTTGCTCGATTTCCCCCAGAAAGTGCGTGAGGACGTCTTCAAGCGCAGCCTGCGTTGGCACACGGGCGACCGCGTTCTCCCGGATCGGCCCCTCCCCATCGTCGGTGACCGAGGTGGCACCGAGCCGAATGGTGGTGTGATAGGTTTTTCCCATCTGCTGGATATACTCCGTCAGCCGCGTCGCGGAGCCAACGCACAGAACGAGCACCCCCGTCGCCAGCGGATCGAGCGTCCCCGTGTGCCCCAGCCTCGTTCGCCGGGGAAACCAGCGCTGCACACGATTGACCACGTCGCGGGACGTGACTGACAGCGGCTTGTCAATAACCAGCAGACCATCGAGCCAAGCATCATTCATCACATCGTTCCGGGAGAGTCCAGAGGCGAGCACGGTGGTTCTCGGTTCCTCGCAGCAGTATAACGCAGCCAGGAGGCTCCTCCAAGCAGGAGACACGCGGCCGGAGCAGGGTTCGCCACGACAGCGAGGAGACATGGGAAGTCAGCCCACCATCTGCGTTATCTTCAATCCGCACGCGGGGCGAGGCGAGGGCGCGCGACGGATTCGACGTGTGCAACGCATTCTCGGTCCCCACGCAGTCTTTCGGCCAACGCCTCATGCGGGTGCCGGGACCGGGCTGGCTCGCGCGGCCGCAGAGGAGGGATTCGCGCTTGTGGCGGCCGCCGGAGGAGATGGCACCGTCCACGAGGTGGCCAATGGTCTGCTGCGTGCGTCGCGCCTGGCCACGCTGGCGGTCCTCCCCCTCGGCTCTGCCAACGATTATGCCTTCAGCCTGGGACTGCAACCCGAATGGTGGCTACGTCCTGATCCCCAGGTCGGGGTACGCCACGTCGATGTCGGGGTGGTGAAGGCCCCAGGGCTCGCCGACCGTTATTTTGTCAACGGCGTGGGAGTAGGGTTCAACGGCGCTGTCACCCTGGAATCGCGGCAGATTCATTCCCTGCGCGGCGTTCCGCTCTATCTCCTGGCCCTGCTGAGAGCCCTGTGGCGACGCTACCATTTCCCTGGACTCACGCTGGAGATCGATGGCCGCGCCACGGGGCCTCTCCCCACCCTGGCCCTGACCGTCGCCCTCGGCCAACGCGAGGGAAACTTCCGGCTCACTCCGGACGCCATTCTGGACGACGGGGTGTTTGACTACCTCCATGTGGGTCCTCTGCCGCGGTGGCGTCTGCTTCGCTATGTTCCGGACATGATTCGCGGCACCATTCCTCGGAGCGATCCCCTGATTCAACTCGGTCGATGCCAGGCCATGCACCTGCAGGGATCCACTCCGCTGATCGTTCACACCGATGGCGAATTTTTCTGTCTGCCTGCCGACGAGGTCACCTCGCTGGCGATCGAACTGCTCCCCGGCCATTTACCCGTCCTGGGGCGCCTCCCCGGCTGACCCTCGCCCCCGGAACGCTCGTCGCCTCGGTCATCCCGCTCCTCAGTCCGTTGTCTCCCTTGAAGACGTTCGGTTGTAGCGTTGGAGGCTGCTTGGCATCACAAAGCAAGGTCGGTATCATAGCGGCAGCGAGGAGGATCAAAGTTGTGAAGATCATTCTGGCCAATCCGCGAGGCTTTTGCGCAGGGGTGAACATGGCGATCGAGGCCCTCGATCGTGCCCTGGCGCTCCATGGCAGCCCGCTCTATGTTTATCACGAAATTGTGCACAACCGCTATGTGGTCGAGCGCTTTCGGAAACAGGGAGTGGTCTTCGTCGATCACATTGACGAGATTCCGCACGGAGCAACCGTTCTTTACAGCGCCCATGGAGTGGCCCCTGCGATCCGCACGGCGGCGGTGGAACGCCAGTTACGCGCCATCGACGCCACCTGTCCTCTGGTCACCAAGGTGCACATGGAAGCAGTCCGCTTTGCCCGCGAAGGATACACCATCCTTCTGATCGGGCACGAGGGGCACGATGAGGTGGTCGGCACCATGGGCGAGGCGCCAACGCAAATCCTCCTGGTGCAGGATGTCGAGGAGGCAGAACTCGTGCAAGTTCCGCCCAGCACCCCTCTGGCGTATCTCACGCAGACGACCCTGAGCGTGGACGATGCCGAGCGAATCATTCGCGTGCTTCGTCGCCGTTTTCCCCATATCGTGGGGCCGAACAAGGACGACATCTGCTACGCGACCCAGAACCGGCAAGAAGCGGTGAAGGATCTGGTGACGGAAGTCGACCTGGTGCTCGTGGTGGGCAGCCAGAACAGCTCGAACAGCCAACGCCTGGCCGAACTCGCCCGAAGTCATGGCAAGCCCGCGCACCTGATTGACAACCACCACGAGATCCAGCATCGCTGGTTCGAAGGGGTTGAAACGGTGCTTATGACTGCCGGAGCCAGCGCTCCGGAGGAACTCGTTCAGGAGTGTATTGCGCATCTGCGCACACTCCATGAGGCCACGATCGAAGCTCGCACCATTCGTGAGGAACACGTCAGCTTTCCCTTGCCGCGCGAACTGCGGCTGGTGCCCGCCCCGCCGTGAGCAGGCCTGTGCTTCTTGCCCGTCCTCTGATCTCCTGAAACGAGACCGGCGATGACTCTCTCCCTTGACTATCTCCCCCGGCTTCCCCAGCGCCGCGATTTTCGCATCGGCTGTCTCGGCGCTGGGTTTATCATGCGCGACTGCCATCTGCTCGCCTATCGCCAGGCGGGGTTCAACCCGGTTGCCATCGCCTCGCGCAATCCCGCCACCGCCCAGGCGGTCGCCCAGCACTATGGAATCCCCCGCTGCCATGCGACGTATCAGCAGCTCCTCGCCGATCCCACGGTCGAGGTGCTGGACCTCGCCGTTCCGCCCGATATCCAGCCCGCGCTGCTGCGCGAGGCAGTCCAGCACAACGACCATATTCGAGGCATCCTCGCTCAGAAACCCTTGGCGATGAGCGTGGCCGAGGCACGGACGTGCGTCGAGTTGTGCGCCGAGGCGGGCATCACGCTCGCCGTCAACCACAACATGCGCTATGACCAGTCGGTGCGGGCGCTCAAGAATGTGCTCCAGCGCGGCTGGCTGGGAGAGCCCGTCCTGGCGACCATCGAGATGCGCGCCATTCCGCACTGGATGCCCTGGAGCCAGGGGCTACCCTCGCTCTCCACGTTTGTGATGAGCATCCATCACCTGGATACCTTCCGCTACTGGTTGGGCACGCCGGACCGCGTTCTGGCCAGCACCCGGCCCGATCCGCGCACGCGCTTCCCACACGAGGATGGCATCAACCTCTACATCCTCGAATACGACAAGGGCTGCCGCGCCGCCGCCTGGGACGATGTCTGGACCGGTCCGGCGCGGGAGGGAACGGAGAGCGATATCTACATCCGCTGGCGCGTGGAAGGGACCGACGGACTGGCCCGTGGCACCATCGGCTGGCCGTCTTACCCGGCGCGCACTCCCAGTACTCTCGATTTTACCAGCAAGCACTTCAAGGACGGCTGGCAGAGCCCACGCTGGTCGGAAGTCTGGTTTCCCGATGCCTTCGTGGGCACCATGGCACAGTTGCTCTGTGCTCTGGAAGAGGGGACCGAAGCGGAGATTAGCGGTCGAGATAATCTGGAAACGCTCGCGCTTTGCGAGGCCGTCCAGCTGGCGGCCCGCGAACACCGGGTGCTCACCGTTCGGGAACGATTGGGACCAACGGGGTAGCGAATCGCACACCCCGCAAGACAACACCACAGGTCGAACCAGAGGAGGCAACGCCTCATGGAGCAGGGCGAGCTGCGACAGATCCTTGAACAGGTACAGGCAGGCGAACTCGATGTCGAAGGAGCGCTCACACGGGTACAAGGCGCCAGCGTGGCCAACATCGGCTTTGCGCATGTCGATCTGCATCGCCGCCAGCGCTGCGGATTTCCCGAGGTGATCTTCTGCGAGGGCAAAACCCCGGAGTGGGTCGAGGGTGTGGTGCGCAAACTCGTGGAAGCGGGACAGGACTGCCTGGCAACGCGCGTCAATTCCGCCCAGGCCGAGCATCTGGCGCGTCTCTTTCCCCAGGCAGATCAGGATCGGCTGGCGCGAACCTTCTGGCTGCCCCATCCGAACAACAACCAGACACGCACCACCGCGGGGCGGGTCATCGTCCTCACGGCCGGGACCAGCGATCTGCCGGTGGCCCAGGAAGCGGTGGTGACGGCCCGGGCGATGGGCTGCGAGGTCCAGTTGCTTGCCGATGTGGGCGTCGCGGGGATTCACCGTGTCCTCCGCTACCGCGACCAGTACGATCGTGCCGATGTGATCGTGGTGGTCGCCGGGATGGATGGCGCCTTGCCGAGCGTCGTCGGGGGGCTGGTTAGCTGTCCGGTGATCGCCGTCCCCACGAGCATCGGCTACGGCGCCTCGTTTTTCGGCCTGGCAGCTCTATTGACGATGTTGAACAGTTGCTCGGCGGGAGTGGTGGTGGTGAACATCGATAGCGGCTTCAAGGGCGGCTATGTTGCTGCCGTCATCGCGCGCCGGGCCGCGCACCCCAGGGAAGCATAAAGGGGGCCACGCGTCACGGATGGCCCACGGATCATTCCCCGATCGAGAAAGGGGCTGCGGTGAATCGACGTACCTTCTGTCGCCTGGCTCTCACGGCACCTGCCCTGCTTCCCTCGCTCGCTCGTAGTGCCACCGTGGAGTCGGAAGTCATCGACCGCGCGGTCCAGCAGGCCATGCGCCACTGGAAGGTGCCCGGGTGCAGCCTGGTGATTGTTTCACCCGACAAGACGCTTCACCTCAAGGGATACGGGTTGAAGGATATTGGTCGCCGCACGCCCGTGACCGCGGATACCCTCTTCCCGCTTGGATCCTGCACCAAGGCGTTCACCACAGCGGCGCTGGGCATTCTCGTTGACGAGGGCAAGCTGCACTGGGACGATCACGTTCGCAAACATCTGCCTTACTTTCGCCTCTCCGATCCGCTCGCCGATAAGGCGGTGCGTCTCCGGGATCTGCTCTGTCATCGCACGGGGGTGGCGCCCCATGAGATGTTGTGGTATCGCGCGGCCTGGAGCCAGGAAGAAGCGATCCGCCGGCTGGCCCACCTGCCCCTCGCGCAGCCGTTCCGCACCGCCTTTCAATATCAAACGACGATGTACACCGCGGCAGGGTTCGCCCTGGCGGCCGCCGCTCAGGTGTCGTGGGCCGAGTTCGTTCAGCAGCGCCTGCTCACTCCCCTGGAAATGCGTGCCACCTCGCTGACCACCACGGCCGCCGAGAAGGTCCGCGACCGCGCCACGGGACATCATCACCATGGCGACGACGAGGTGCACACCATCGCGGACTGGTATCCGATGGAAACGCCCGAACCGGCGGGTTCGCTCAATTCGACCGCGCGCGATCTGGCGGCCTGGTTGCGGTTGCATCTGCGCCAGGGCCGCGTGGGCGAGCGTCAACTGATCTCCGCGCAAAGCCTGGGCGAGACCCACACTCCCCAGATTCACATGCGTCTGGAAGGGATCACTGCCGAACTCGAACCCGAAACCGACCAGATGAGTTACGGCATGGGCTGGGTGATCCAGGATTACCGGGGGCGTTTGATGCTGACCCACGCCGGCGCCATTGACGGCTTTCGCGCGCACCTGGTGATCATGCCCCGCGACGGCATCGCCCTGGCCTTGTTGAACAACCTCCATCAGTCACGGATGAATCATGCCCTGGGCAATCGCTTGATCGATTTGCTCCTGGGGTTGAAACAGCGCGACTGGAACACACTTCTGAGCACCATTGCGCACAAGGAACAGGCAAAGGCCCAAGAGGACCACCAACGTTTTCTGGCCAGTCGCAAACGGAACACCACCCCTTCGCACTCCGCCAATGCCTACCTCGGGCGCTATGTCCATCCCGCCTATGGCACCATGCGTCTGGGAGTGGAACACGGCCAACTCCACTGGAGCTGGAGCAGTTTCCGCGGCTTGTTGCACCATTTTCACTACGACACCTTTGTGGCACAGAATGAATACCTGGGCGAGCCGCTGTGTACCTTTCACCTGGGGACGGAGGGAAATGTCACCAGCATGACCTGGGGCCCCCCGCTGGGCGTCACCTTCACGCGGGTCCGGCGCAAGCAGTGACCTCCCATTGACCAGAAACCCCACGAGCCGGCACCCGCAGGCACCGGCTCGCAAGACAATCACTTCACTGCCATCCGTCCGTCACTGGCCGATGATGCTGCGAATGTGCACTCCGGTGTGTTGCCCGGTTTTGCGTGAATAGATGATCTTCTCTCCCTCGATACGATCGTGCGGACCTCCGCCGGGCTTGATCTTGTAGAGGGTCGCCACTCCCCCCGGACCTCCGTCGAAGATCACCTGATCCTTCTCCTCGTTGTAGGTGACGACGCTGGCGCTGCCGCTAAAATCCTGAGCCTGCACGCTGACCCGGCCGACCGCCTCCATCTCCTGATAGGACTTGTCGCCCGGGCCTGGGCGAGTCAGCACCTTGAGTTGATCGCAGCGCAGATACATCGCCCCGGCGGGCAGTGGTTTTTCCAGCACTTTTTCGAGATCGATCGCACGCTGCGGATCTTTCCCCGGGAGATGGAGCACGCGCACATTCATGTAAAAGCGAGCCGTGCGGTTCTTGTTGTTCGCATACATGCGCTTGAAATAGCTGACGTAGGTCAACTTGGGTTCATTGTCCTCTGGCGTCGCATTCGGGTTTCGCGGAGCGGGCGCGGTCGCGGTCGTGGGATTCTCGGGTGTCACTCCCCCCCGTTGCAACAGGCGCACCTGTCCCGGGCCCGAAGCCTGCACCGTCGCTTCCTCGTTGTCGTAGGCAATTGCCGATCCTTCAAGGAGCGAATACTTGATCCATTCCCCCTTTTCCTTCACACTATCCTCGACGCGCGCCGCGCGGTCGCAGACAAGGTTTCGAACTCGTGCATGCTGGCTCTCCTTGTCGCCCTCCTTGAGCGAGATGGGACGATCGAAAAAGACCTGCATCGATTGACACGCCAGCCGAGCGGTCGCCTGATCCGCCTGCACTCCTCCCTGCTGCCCGCCATGAAACTCGGCAAACTGGCCGTTGAAATACATCGACTGATCCCAGTGGATGGTCAACGGCGCGGGTTTCTGTAGTTTTTTCCCCTGGAAATCGGTGTCGCTCTCCATGGTCATGGCGCCACAGCCGTTCACCCAGGCCTTGTTCGTGGTCTGGTCGATGTTCACCTCCGGCCCGAGGATCACGATGCGGTCCATCGCCAGCTGGGCCAGTTCCTTCTCGTCGCCGGTGACCACCAGCACATTGCCGTCGAGCGAATGCGTGAGCTGGAGCGTCTCGCCCTTGATATCCACGCCCTTCTCGTCCTTCTTGCGCGGAGCCTGAATCACACGCACCGCACCCTCACTTTTGAGCTTTTCCAGCTCTGATTTCTCTCCCATGCGGACCACATGCGCCTCCACCGAACGGGCACTCAGATCGATCGGCTGAGCCGCTTGCTGCCCAGACGGATTCTGCCCGAGAAGTCCGCCCGGGGCGCTGCCCACCCCTGGTGCCCCTCCTGGCGCTGGTTTCGGTTGCGGGAGACCATTGGGGGACGGCGCAGGCCCCGCAACCGTCGGCGGACCGGAAGGCACCAGCGAACCTGGCTTGGCCGTGACAATCCCCTCGCGGAACCAGATCACCAATCGCTCGGTGTCGTGAATGATAATTTCCCGCGAATTGGAACGCACCTTTCCGGTTGCAATCAGATGGTGCGGACGGCGTGATTGCGACGGGGAGTTCTCTCCCGAAGGATCGTTGCTCGGAGCGTTCTTCCCCGTCTTGGGCGTATCCTTGGTCTCCAACCAGATCTTCAGATCCTCCGCCTGAAGATCCTGTTTGCTCTCCGCATTGTTATCCTTGAGGACGGCCTGCCCCACGAGGTGCATCACGTCGAGCTTGCCGTCCTTGGTCCAGACCATCTCTTTTTTCCAGGTTGCTTCCACAGGACGTTTGCCGGTGGTTTTATCAAAGAGCCGCAACATCCCCACTCCGCGCGCACAGGCCCGATGATTACCATCGCCGCTGTCCTGAATCTGCAGTTCCTCCGCCTGAATATGATTGCCTTCCTTGAGCGCCCACATCGGCACCTCGGGGGTTCCCTTCAAGGTGCTCATCCGGGTGCGTGCATCGTAGAAGAAATCGTTGCCGTGGGCCTCCAGCACTTCGTTGTCCGAGGCGAGCGTGACATGCCGCCCGGTGGCGTGGGCAGTCTCAATCTGCAGATTCACCGAACTTTCGGAACTGTTGGTGGGGCGCCGGCCCGGCGGAGTGCGTGCTGCTCCCCCAGTTCCCGAGGGGGGAGTACTGGGGCGTGCCGGGCCATGTTCCTCCCGTTTGCGGAACTGCAACTCAAGATGTTCGCACACCAGCTGATCGAACTTGCCTTGTTCCTGGCAGCGCGCCACCGTCACCTGTTCGGGGAAGCGACTCGGTTGCGCGGGGTTCGGAGCGGGAATATCAAAACGTGCAAAATCCTTGAGCATGTCGTACTTGAAGGGCCCCTGGCACTTGATAATCACATGGGCCTTCTCCGTTTTCCGTGCTTCCGGTGGAGGCTGAGGCTGAGACTGCGTCTTCGGGGTCGAGTCCAGGAATCCCGATTTGCCGTCGACGTAGAGGTGCATATCCACACTGGAACGCAAGGTCAGTGTCTTGACCCCGGTGATGTTTTCTACTGGTTTTTTGCGGACCACGGGGTGGTTGGGGTCGTTTGCAGGCTGTTCGGCGAGCAGGTCGATGTCCAGCCCCTTGCCGCTGATGCGTGTCGGTTCCGGACGCGACTGGGTATCGAGGAGGGTGACAAAGTCATCGCTCCAGATGCGCTGCTGCGGCTGGTTGTAATAGAGCGGGCCCTTGCTCATGGTGACAATCAGGTCGTCATCACGCGCCAGGGTGCGCCGATTGTTGACGATCTCGATATTCCCGGCAATTTCCCCGGCCACGATGCGATGTTTCCCCATGTCGGTGACCGTGGTGATCGGCCGCTCGAACGTGAGGTAGCCCACATCGCAGCGCACCGTGTTGATCTCCACCGTGCGATCCTCGCCGACCGCCTTGCCATAGATGATGATGCTCAGCGGCGAGAGTTTGACCCGGCCGTCTTCCCGTTGAATGATGAAGTCCTGCGCAGCCAGGACCAGCCCACGCGAAGGCACCTCCAGTTTGATGGGGCGTTTCGTCTCGGGACAATCCGGACCGAAAGCGAGCTGCAGTTTCTGCACGATGATGTTGGGCGGCCGAGGACCGATCTCCTGGATTGGTTCGTTGTCCGGTTCGCGCCAGTAGGCCTCCGGCAAGGGAGGCAAACCATCAATGCGCCCCAGGTAACTGGCATAAACCAGGTAACCCGACAGGAAGATGGCAAAGCCAACAACCAGCAAGACAACGCGACGGGGAGTCCACACGGTTCAGTCCTCGTACCTGGTTTTCCCTGTCCGTGGAACGATCCAGCGCCCAGCACCACCAGGGTGGCGGTCGGCGGATCGCACCTAGGTACGGACGGCACTCACTCCCTGGGCCACAACCCTTGACAGCGCAGGATCAACTCGATGGTTTCACGCACGGCGCCTCGTCCGCCCTGTTGCAGAGGCACAAAATGCGCCACCGCCAGCGCCTCGGGACAGGCCTCGTTCACCGCCACCGCGAGTCCCACTCGACGAAGCACTGGAACATCGGGGAGGTCGTCTCCAAGATAGGCAACCTGCTCGTCCGCCAGTCCAGTCTGTTGAAGCAGTTGCTCCAGGACCAGTTCTTTCTTTGCAGCCCCTTGCAGCACATGGTGAATACCCACCTCCGCCGCGCGATGGACGACAGCGGAGGAACTCCGTCCGGTAATAATGGCTGCCTGCTTGCCCGCCCGTTCCCAGATTCGCAGGGCCGCACCATCGCGTACATGAAAGTGCTTCAGTTCCAGCAAGGGCGAAGAGGTTTGCCCGAGCGCGGCGGCGTACGGGATCAACCCCTCCGTGAGCACCCCGTCGACATCCAGGATCAACATCTGCACGGCCCGACAGCGCATGGCCAGAGTTCGCGTGGCAGCCGTTTCCACCGTGGGTCTGGATGTCACAACCTCCCCCTCCAGGATTCGCTCAGGCGACCGAAGCCACGACAGACGAGGCCTCCGCTTCCTCCGCAGGTATCACCCCAATAAGATCGGTAATATCGATCATGCCAACCGGACGATTCTCCGCATCGATAACAGGCAATTCGCTGATCTTGTGCCGGCGCAGCAACTCGACCGCATCCATCAAGCGTGCCCCGACGCGAATGGTGTAGGGCGAGGCGGTCATCACTTCCCGAATCGGACGATCGAGCGCGTCATCGCGTCGCTGTTCAAAAAGGCGCGCGAGGTCACTATCCGTGAACAACCCCGCCAGACAACCTCGCTCATCGGTGAGCATGACGGCACCGGTGCGTCGCCCGCGCTGGCGAGCGCGCGCGAAGACCGCCCGGACGGTGTCGGTGCATGAGGCGATGCGAATCTCGCTGGCGCGCCGCATGGCTCCCTCGACCTTGAGCAGTTTGCGGCCCAGGCTCCCGGCGGGATGGTAGCGCGCAAAATCTTCCGGAGTAAACTCGCGCAGGCTGCTGAGCACAAAAGCAAGCGCATCGCCCAGCGCGATCATTGCCGTGGTGCTGGCGCTGGGGGCCAGGCCAAGCGGGCAAACCTCTTCGAGCGGGCCATACACCAGCGCGACGTCGACCTTGTGTGCCAGGGTTCCCTGTCGGTTGCCCGTTACGCCGATCAACCCCAAAGCCAGTTCACGCAAGGGTGCGAGAAGGCGCACAATCTCCTCGCTCTCGCCACTATGCGAAAGCAGGAGGATGACATCGTTGGGATGAACCATCCCCAGGTCGCCATGCATCGCTCGGGTGGCATCGAGGATGTAGGCGCGTGTGCCGGTGGAATTCAAGGTGCCAGCCATCTTCTGGCCAACATCGGCAGATTTCCCGATCCCGGTAATCCCCACCCGGCCGGGGCAATGACGTAGCAGGTCGATGGCCTGAAGAAAGGAGTCATCCAGGCGCTGAGCGACCAGTTCCAGCGCGGCCGATTCAGCCCGCAGGATCGCCTGCGCATAAGCGAGTTGCTCACTGGGAGTGGCATTCGGCGAGGACGGGTGATGGACCTGGAATCGCATGGTAAAGCATCCCTGCCAGTGACCGATCGAGATCCCTTCGATCGCGAGAGGAACCAGGCGCAGCAAGACCTGAGCTTGTCGGGCCGACGATAACAGAATCCCCAGGAAATGCAACGGCACCGTGAGCAAGCGTGGGATACAAAGGGGAGAAGATCAGGAAGCGGGCGGACGCTGGCAAGGGAGTTGTTCGAGGGAAGAGCAGCCGGGGGGCAGCTGGGCTTCCTCCACGAGGAGAGCGGGGAAGCCTTCCTTGAAGGGGAAGACCAGGCGACAGCGTTGGCAGACGAGTTGCTCGTTGTCGAGGACAAGAGGAGTGTTGGAGGGATCCATGGGACAGCGAAGGATGGCGAGGAGGTCGGGGCTGATCATGGGGATGAGGGAGTAAAGGGAAAGAAAAAGACCCCGCCAGGGGTAAGGCTGGCGGGGTACTTTGAGATCGGCGGGGAGGGAACGAGAAAGAGTGGGTGTGTGGACATGAGTCCCTCAAGGATTGGCATCCTTGGGGTGAACCAACATCCTTAGAAAGGAGGTGATCCAACCGCAGGTTCCCCTACGGTTACCTTGTTACGACTTAGTCCCAATTACG